>CANCET010000005.1 GCA_947375105.1 Sphingomonadaceae bacterium | reverse complement strand
CCAATCCAAACGCTCTCACAGAGCCGCACAGGCAACCACAGAGAATGTGGCCAAATCGAAGATCAGCCCGATCTGAGCAATGGGACGGTCAGCAAAAAGTATGGATAATCAGCCGCTGAGGGACGCTCATAGCGAACCTCCGCTACCATTTTTCACACAGAAACAAATGCTTATCCCGATTGGGGGAGGTATGTCTGATTGGCACGGTTTATCGCACGGTTTTGGGCTGTACGGGACGGTGCGGCAGCGGAATGGTTGTGTCACACGACTGATCATCGTTGGGTCGAAATCTGCGTTTTGATGGTAGCTACAGCGTGGAGACGCTGATTGAGCTATCTTTGAGGCTGATCCGCGTTCTGGGCGCTGTCGGGGCTGGATTTCCGCATTGCCCCGGTCAGTAATGGTCGTGTCACACGACTGATTGACGACAATTGACGGCGGTGGGATGGTGCAGCCAAACAGAGCGAATGTGTAAGTGCATGGAGGGGCGTGCCGATGACGTATCATCACGCTTTCGTTAATACGAATGTGCCAGACGGTAATTATGTAGCCCAGTTCGTTCGAGCGTATAAATTTAAAGATGGCGCAGTTGTGGATCTAATTATAACTACGGGTATTTTAAAAGGAAATATCGTAAGGCATCTAATCACATCAAAGTTAGCAAAAAAATATCGTCCTGATTGTGGTCGAGATATTATCACATGGCTTGCGAATTTTCGCGACGCAAAAGCTTCACGAATTGAAGACGCTATTACAAATCATGTGGACAACAAGCTTATCGTTCAGATCGAGGGCGGGTTTGTTAAATCCATCAAATCAGCCACGCAAAGTGAGAGGACGTACAACTCCTTCATGCGTATGCTCTCCGTAGAATGGGTTATTAATTCTGGCCTGGCTGCTCAAGAAGGCAATCTCAACTCGTGTAAGGCCTTCTACAAGCAAACAGATCATCTTCCGAGGCTATCGTGGTTCGAAATATTGCCGAACGAAAAAGAGCTCCGTCGGTGGTTGGATGCAGCCATCGACCCAGAGAGAGACTCTTACTTTCACGATGCAAGTCTCTGGGTGAACAGCCTTTTCCAATCTCTCGCGAAATCGTGCAGCTATGATGCAGGCAAAGGGTGGCCGGTGCTTCTACTGAACAAGGGCTTTGAAAGCCCACCTCCTAAGCCACAAGTGATTCTCGCTCCTGCGCTGACGGTTGCATCAAGAGTTTCGGTTGCCTCAGCGCAGTCAGCTGTACCCAGTACGGTTGTTTCTGGAATGACTAGCGAGCCAATAGGCCTAGCGGACACCCAGCCAGCCGCTGTGAAGGCGGAAAAAACTAAGATTTCCCGAGGTCTTCGCGCAGCCTTGCGATCTTGGTTTGGGTTAAGGCCCTAACATGCCGCTACTTAACGCACGGTTTTGGGCTGTGCGGGACGGTCGGGACACGGTGTGTGACTGGGTGTCGGAAAGGAGCGATACCCAACAGCCTCCGGCAGAGATCCAAACCAACAATGCGAAGCCTCGTGAGCGGGCCGACAAGCGTTCTGACAGTGACGGTTCGTTCCTGCCCCTCAGCCAGGGAATGGCAACAGGACTTCAAGCAGCCGGTCGATCTTGACCGTGGCGATGGTCGAGAACGTGTCGGAAATGGCGTAGGGCAGCACGATGCGGCTCCCGACCTTCATGGCCCCGCAGGAATAGACGACGTTGGGCACATAGCCTTCGCGTTCGGATTTTTCGGGCTGGATCAGCGGAACCTGCGCGCGGCCGATCACCTTCGAAGGGTCGTGCTTGTCGAGCAGCACCGCGCCGATCGAATAGCGCCGGATCGGGCCTACTCCGTGCGTGAACAGCAGCCAGCCCTCATCGAGCTCTATCGGCGATCCGCAATTGCCGATCTGGACGAATTCCCAGGAGTATTGCGGGCTCAGGATCGGGGTGCCCAGGCTCCAGTCGAGCAGATCGTCCGAATAGATGAGATGGAGCCCCTCGTTGTCGTAGCGGGCGATCATGGCATAGCGCCCGTCGATCTTGCGCGGAAACAGGGCCATGCCCTTGTTGACCGCCGCCGCACCGCGCAGCGGCACCAGCCGGAATGACACGAAGTCCTGCGTTTCGATCAGTTCGGAACGGATCGTGCGCCCGCTGTAGGCGGTGTATGTCGCGTAGTAGGTGGTGCGGCCGAGATCCTCGAATGCGACGAAGCGCGCATCCTCGATGCCGTTGGCCTGTGCCTCGGTGATCGGGAAGATCACGCGCTGCGAGATGTTGCTGTCCGCGGGGAAGGCAAGGTCGATCGAGTCGCCAATGCGCCCGGAAATATGCGGCAGGCAGGCAAGTCGCACCGGCGGCTCGATGCTGATCTCACCCTCGGCGCTGATCGTCCCGCGCCGGAACGTGAGCGAGGAGATATGTCCTTCCCCCACTGCGCGCAGCGACAGGATGAAGCGCAAGCTGCCGGGCTCGACGCCGCTCTGATCGGGATGGGGCACGATGCTGGGGTTGAACAGTGCAGCTGCCTCGAAGCTGTACTCGTGCAGGAAATAAGCCCCGATCAGGCTTCGCTGCGTCGGCGAGAACTTCGCATGGTT
Organism: Sphingomonadaceae bacterium; assembly: GCA_947375105.1. Classification (GTDB taxonomy): domain Bacteria; phylum Pseudomonadota; class Alphaproteobacteria; order Sphingomonadales; family Sphingomonadaceae; genus Novosphingobium. The sequence goes on along the minus strand of CANCET010000005.1, from coordinate 46,040 downwards.
GGCGAAGACCTCTTCCATCTCCGCCGCGCGCTGCTCGAAGATGGCGAGCAGGTTGCGCTGCGGATCATCGAAGTTGTCGAGCACACCCGCCAGCACGCTTTGCGCCTCGGTCTCGTCCAGCCCCAGTACCCGCGCGACGATATGATTGGCGCGCGATGCATCGATCGGATTGTAGTCGCGCGGCTCGATCGCCGGGCGGAACGCGCGAACGATGACGCGGGAGGGATCGGGCCGGAGGTAATGTGGATGACGATTGAAGAAGGGGCTCTGGTTCATGCCCGCTGGCCGGCGACGGCGTATGGTGCGACCGGGCTTGCCGCGAGGTGTCCTGCATCGGGGCGGGCGATGAACGAGCCGCCGGCGGTCCGGTGTTCGAAGCGGTGCATGTCGGTCAGCGCCATGAGGTAGGAGAGCAGCGATTCCGCGCCGCGGTTATCGTTGGCGCGATCATGGTGCAGCCCATCGCGGCAGCTGCCGGTGCCGGGATCGACAAGCGCAACGCCGAGATCATTTGCGCCGCCGAACCAGGCGAAGGCGCGCGCTGCCTCGGCATGCCAGAACGGGTCGGGATCGACAGAACTGGCGGCAAGGCACGCAGCCACGGTGGCGCAGGCCTCGAGCGGCTGCTGGTCGAAATGCTGCGGCTCACGCGAGGCGCGCAGGAAGCCCTCCGATCCGACCGGCCTGAAATGGCCTCCGGGTGCGGTCTGGCGGGCGATCAGCCAGCGCAGGGTAGAAAGCCCCGCGTCAATGAGATCAGGGATCCCGGCATCGCGCCCGATCATGATCATGGCTTCGCTGAGGCGGGCATTATCGTAGGTCAATCGGCTCTCGAACCAGATCCAGTCATCGCGGCGGCTTGTCAGCAGGAGGTGGTGCAGCTGGTCGGCAAGGACGAGGCCGATGTGGCGCGCCTTGCGATCAAATGGGCGCCGGACAGAGTAGCCGTGCAAGCCCAGCAGCGCGAACGCCCATGCCCGCGGCGAAGTGAAGAGTTCGACCGTCTCGAACGCCCATGAAAACAAGTTGGCTGCCCACTGCGAAAGCCCCGTGTCCGTGCTTTCGGCAGCTGTCATGCCCAGCGCCCACAAGGTGCGGCCATGGCTGTCCTCTGAACCGAAGTCCTCCAGCCAGCTTCGGTCAAACCCCATGAAATTGCGGAAGCGGGCACGGTCAGGGTTCCAGCCATGCTGGATGAAAGCGGCAAACCGCAGCGGCTCGATCGTTGGCAATTCGGCGAGGCGCACGCTGCCAAGCGTGTTGGCGACCAGCAGCGCGCGGGCATTGTCATCGATGCAGTAGCCGTGCTGGCGATCCGGGATGCCGCCGACTGCGTGCTGAAACAGGCCGGTATCGTCACACATCGCGGCAAAATGAGACAGCGGCAGCGCGGGCAGGATGAGCCCCGATTCATCACATGCCGCGCGAAAGGCATCGCGGTACCGCAACGCCGTGTTGGTCCAGGTGGCGAGACGGCCCGTACGGTAGGCGGCGCGCCCCATGGCAAGACGCGCTGCCTCGTCGGTCAGCAGGTTGGCGACGGCGCTGCCAAGGCTGGCGGGATCGCCGAATGGCACCAGCACGCCTGTTCCGCCTTCCAAGAGTTCGGCCGCGTGCCAATAGGGCGTGGAGACCACCGGCCGGCCAAGCCCGTGCGAATAGGCGAGCGTGCCCGAAGTCATCTGCGCCTCGACAAGGTACGGCGTCACATAGACGTCGCACATCGCGATATGCTCGAGCAGTTCCGGGCGTTCGGCAAAGCGGTTGAGGAACACGACATGGCCGTCGAGGCCCAGCGCGTGGACCCGCGCAAGCAGGCTCTCGCGGTAGGCTTCGCCCTCCGCGCGCAGCAGCGCCGGATGAGTCGCGCCCATCACGACATAGACCGCATCGGGGGCGGCCGCGAGCACCACGGGCATGGCCTCGATCATCAGTTCGATCCCTTTGTTCGGGCTTATCAACCCGAACGTGAGGATCACCCGGTGGTTCGCAAAGCCGAGCCTGCGCTTGGCATCGGCTGCATCGGCCAGCGGAAGATCGGGAATGCCATGGGGGATGACCAGAATGCTGGCGGGATCGGCGCCATACGTATCGATGAGGATGTCCCGGGCCTTGCGCGCCATGACCACGACCCGCGCCGATGCGGCGAGCAGCGCCATCATGACCGCGCGCTGCGCCTCGCTCGGCTGGTCCAGCACCGTATGCAAGGTGGTGACAAGCGGAATGCGCAGCGCTGCGATCAGGCCCAGCAGGTAGTTGCCTGCTTCGCCGCCGAAGATGCCGAACTCGTGCTGCAGCGATACAACGTCAAAGCCGGCTGCGTTGATGTACTCCGCGGCATCCAGATAGGCACCGGGCTGGTCCTGCGCGATTGTGAGGTGCACCGGCTTGTCATGGGCGCACGGTCCATCCGGATCGTTCATGGCAATGATCGCTGTCTCGGCCACAGCGTCCTGACCGCGCAGCGCCAGTTCGAGATCGGTGGTGAACGTGGCGATGCCGCAGCGCCGGGGCAGCGCATTGCCGATGAACACGATGCGCAGCGCCGCAGCTTGGTCGGGCTGCCGGACCAGGCCCTCGGGCAACTGTCCGGCTTTGTCATGCAGTCTGATGAACGAGACGGTCTGATCGGCCACGGCGGCGGTTTCCTTCCTGAGAGAGTCCGCTGCCAAGTGGGCGCTTGGCGAAGCCGCGTCTGCCCCCGGAAACTACGCTGACGAGGCAGGCCCATGCACACGGCCCGGACCGGGCCTGCGCTGCGGTCTGGCGTGGCAGATTGGGTATTTTCCGATCCTGCCGCGCGCGGCGTGCAGGCCTAGAGTTGAGCGGCCCCATGTGGCGTCCAGTTGCGGCATCCTGCCCGGTCTGGTTCGCCCTGCAAGGAATATAGCCCATGCGCAGAATCGTTCTTGGCCTAGCCGCCACCAGCCTGCTGGCCGGGTGCGCTGCTTATGGCGGTAGCCAACCGCTCAATTCGCAGTGGAGCAACTACGACTACAACCGTCCCGATCCAAGCTATGGTGGCTATGAGCCCGAACGCTATCACCGCGAGGATAATGCCCGCTACCGCGAACGGCGTATGAGCAACAATGAGCGGCTCTATCGCGGAAACGATGGTCGCTATTATTGCCGTCGTTCGGACGGGACCACCGGCCTTGTGGTCGGCGCGGTTGCCGGGGGCGTCCTTGGCAACGTGATCGCCCCGGGTGGATCCAAGACGCTCGGCACCGTGCTCGGCGGTGTTGTCGGCGGTGTGGCAGGCCGCCAGATCGACCGCGGACAGACCGTGCGCTGCCGCTGACGCTGCCAGTACCCCGCGCGGGGTGGTTACGGACCATCCCGCGCCGTTCTTTCCCGCGGCGCCGGTTCACGCTCTTTGACCAGAGGGGCGCCCGCCGCAACAGGAGGCTTTCATGTCGCTTGGCCTGATACTCGTCATTGTCCTCGTCGTCTTTCTCGCGGGCGGCTTCAGCGGTCGCTTCGGTGGCTATGGCTATGGCTATGGGCACGGAGGGATCGGCGTAATCGGGATCATCCTGATCGTGCTCGTCGTTCTTCTGCTGACCGGGCGGATCTAGCGTTCCTCATGCCGGGGCAGCCCGGCGCTTTTCCCCGATTCTCGACAAAGGTGCCATTTTCATGCGCTGGATCATGACCATGGCGGCGTTCACCGCCGCCACACTGCCGCTTGCGCCTGCCGCCGCACAGACCATGCACGGCTATACGGAAAGGGCGACGCGGCTCTATGCAGGGCCGCTGCGCGAATATCCCAGCGTGCGTTATGTCGGCCGCGGGGCCAAAGTCAGGATGCACGGTTGCCTGCGGGACTGGAGCTGGTGCGATGTGACCTACCGCGCCAATCGCGGCTGGATCGCGGGCGATGACTTGCGCATCAGTCACGATGGCCGCCGCCGCAGCATTGCCGCCGAAATGGGCATCGGCGTGATCTCGTTCTCGTTCGGGAATTACTGGGACAGCTATTATCGCGGGCGCGAGTTCTACGGCCAGCGCAATTCCTGGCAAACCCGGTACCAGACGCGATATCGCCCGGAATGGGGCGAGCGCGATGAGGTCAGGCACGGCGACGATCGGCCTGCTCATGACCGACCGGGCGGCAATCCGCACATTTATCAGCAGCAGGCCCCCATGCACGGCAAACATGTCGCGCCTGGCCACGCGAACCCGCAGGCCGGGCATCGGTTCACCCGCAAAGCCGCGCAGATCCGGGACCATGCGCCAGCACGTTCCGGCGAAGGCGGGAACAGGGCACACGGCAAGCCTGGCAAGCCTGGCAAGCCTCCCCATGGCTGAAAGCGTTCTGGTGCGATTTTGCCCTCCCCCCAGCATGATCGGACCGGACACGCGGGGTCGTGCCGAAATTCCTGCCTCGGCGGAGTTTTGGCACGGCCTTGCCGGCCATCACGGTTTCGTGCGGACGGCTGCGGCCACCGTCATCAAGCCGGGAGCAAGCCGCATGCGCTACATCGTGACCATTGCAGCACTGGCCGCGGCCGGAATTTTGTCGGTTCCCGCTGCCGCACAGACAAAACCCAGTCTGGCTACCCGCGCCGCCCGGCTCCACGCAGGACCCTTGATAGAGTTTCCCGTCGTTCGCGATGTCAGGCGCGGGGCAACTGTCGGCGTGCATGGCTGCCTCGATGACTGGAGCTGGTGCGATGTCACCTACCGCACCGATCGCGGCTGGATCCCCGCCGATGCGCTGGACATCGGCCAGCACGGGGAAAGCGGCGCCGTTGCTGCCAACAGCGATATTGAAGTGACGGCATTCACGTTCGAACCTTATTGGCGAAGCCACTATCGCGGTCGCCGCTTTTATAGTCAGCGCCAGTTCTGGCGGAATCGCTACGAAGCGGACTATCGGCCCGAATGGGGCGACCGCGAGCAGCACGCGGATGAGCTGCGCTTGCGCTATCAATCGTCATCAGATCCGCAGCCAATGGATGACGACACTGAGGCCGCGGCCCCCTCGGTGCCTTATGCCTTTCCCGATCACAGTCGCGAGCGGGGGAAGGGCAAGGACCCCGCGGTCAACGCGGCCGGCCCGGCAATCGGTAGCACCCCGCAGGAACCCAAACCCGGCAGCGGCGAGCCCGCGCGCAATCCCCAACCTTGAGGTCATATCCCGGTCCGGCCGTACTCCCCCTCCCGTAGGGCTAGACCGGGATATGCGGGACCGCGCCGGAATTCCCGCCATTAAGCGGAATTCCGGCGCGCTCTCACCATTCACCATCGTCAACCAACGCCTAAACACCCACAAGAGGACACATCATGTCGTTAGTCAGTCTTATTCTCGTTCTGGTCGTGGTCGGGGTCATTCTCTGGCTCATCAACAATTATCTGCCGATGGACGGCAAGATCAAAGGCATCCTCAATGCCGTGGTCGTGATTGCGGTCGTGCTGTGGCTGCTGCAAGTGCTCGGGCTGCTTTCCTCGCTGAACAGCATTCATCTCGGTAAATAGCCGCGCAAAGCCTTTTCCGCCGTCGATCCTTGCGAGGCGGCACTCCGCATCGCTGCGCGAGCGCCCCCATTCGGTATGGGGTGAACGCTAACGAAGTGTGTTACGTATGCGTCTCGCAAGGGGCATGACATGACACAGCAAATCGATGGCAATGCGCTTTGGTGCGGGAGGCTCCGCTCCTCGCTCACTCGGTGGTAGCACCGCCGCAGGACGCTCCAAACCCACTGCCCATACGAGATCCGCTGTCCCGGCCGGTGTTGCCGATTGTCGCCATCGGCGCGTCGGCCGGTGGGCTCGAGGCGATCTCGCGTCTGTTCGACTCGCTGCCAAGCGCGACCGGGTGCGCGTTCATCGTCGTCCAGCATCTCGATCCGAACCATGAAAGTCTCATGGTCGCGCTGCTTGCCGAACACACCGGGATGACCGTGGTCGAGGCAGTCCACGGCTGCCCGCTGATGGCGGATCATGTCTATGTCATTCCCCCCGGCCGCTATCTTTCTGTGCGTGCCGGCACCTTGCGGCTTTCCGCGTCAGAGCCGGGGCATGGCGCGCGCTTGCCGTTCGACGGGTTGATCCGTTCGCTTGCGGCCTCGTGCGGGCGGCAAAGCGCGGCAGTGATCCTTTCGGGCACCGGCAGCGATGGCAGCGGCGGGCTTGCCGCGCTCGACGCTGCTGGCGGGACGATCCTCATCCAGGCGATCGCCGAGGCCGAACATCCCGGTATGCCGCAAGCCGCGCTCGATACCGCGCTGGTCGATGCAGCGCTGCCGCTTGCCGCCATGTCCGCGGCGATCATCGCCTTCGCCGCGCGGATCAAGCAACCCGGCTTCCTGGCGGCAGCCAACACGCTGCCCGAGACGGGGCCCGAGACTGGGCCCGAGACGGGGCCCGAGACGGGGCCCGAGACGGGGCCCGAGACGGCCGAAGGGCTGGCCGAGATCCTTGCGGTTCTCAGGCACACTACCGGGCAGGACTACAGCCACTACAAGCCCGGCACGATATCCCGGCGGATCGCTCGGCGAATGGCGCTGCTGGCCATGCCTGTGGGGGACATGGCCACATACGCCGAGCGGCTGCGCGGTGATCCTGCCGAAGGCAAGCTGCTGGCAAGCGACCTGCTCATCAACGTCACCGGGTTCTTCCGCGATCCCAAGGTTTTCGAGAATCTTGCGAGCGTGATCTTGCCAGAAATTCTTGACCGGCTGGCGGCAGGGCAAGCCCTGCACATCTGGGTGGCGGGCTGCAGCACTGGCGAGGAAGCCTATTCGATCGCGATGGTCTGTCAGGATGCGCTGGTGCAGGCGGAGCGCGACATCAAACTGCAGATTTTCGCCAGCGACCTCGATGCCGATGCCATCGCCACCGCGCGCGAAGGGCTCTACCCGCGTGACATCGCCAGCGCGGTTTCACCCGAGCGGTTGACGCGCTTTTTCATTGAAGAAGAAGCCGGTTACCGCGTGGTGCCCTCCTTGCGAGGGCATGTCGTGTTCTCGGTACAGGATGTGCTTACCGATCCGCCATTTTCGCGGCTGGACCTGATCTCCTGCCGCAATCTGCTGATCTATCTCGATAGCGCTGCACAGGCCCGGGTCGTCACGCTGTTCCACTTCGCGCTGCGCGAGGCCGGCGTCCTCCTGCTCGGCACGGCGGAGACGATCGGCAAGCCCGACGGCCGTTTCGAACCGATGCTGCGGGCCGAATGCTTCTACCGCCACGTCGCGAGGACCCGGCCGGGAGAGGCCGACTTGCCGTTCAGCTTTGACGGCAAGCTGCCACTGCTCTCGGTGGCGGGGCGCCAGGCCCCGGTTGCGCGGCGCAGTCTGGCCGAGATTTGCGAGCGCGCGGTACTGGCAGGCTATGCACCCGCCGCCGTTCTGATCAACCGGCATCACGACTGCCTGTTCTCCATGGGGCCGACGCACCGTTTTCTCAGGATCATGCCCGGCTATCCCACGCAGGACCTGCTCGCCATGGCCTCGCCGGCGCTCCGCACCAAGCTGCGCCTCGCGATTGGCCAGGTCAGTGCCGACATGCCGTTCGTCGACGGCGGCCGCGCGCGGCTGACCATTGATGGGGCGATGGTCCATTTCCGCATCACCGTTGAGCGCCTTGTCGAGGCGGGAGAAGAGCTCCTGCTGGTCTGCTTTGCCGAGCGGGAGCCAAGCAGCGCCCCGACGCCGGGCAGCGTGGCGCCCGAACAGGCCGAGCGACTGGCCGAACTGGAGCGCGAACTCGCCGAAACGCAGGCCGAACTCCAGGTCTCGATCCGCGATCGCGAAACTGCCAACCAGGAGCAGAAGGCGATCAACGAGGAGTCCTTGTCGATCAACGAGGAGTTCCAGTCCACCAACGAGGAACTGCTGACCTCGAAGGAAGAACTGCAATCGCTCAACGAGGAGCTGACCGCACTCAACAGCCAGCTGCGGGAAACGCTCGATCGCCAGCTCCTTGCCTCTGATGACCTCCAGAATGTCCTGTTCAGCACCAACGTCGGCACGATGTTTCTCGATGCGGCGCTCAAAATCCGTCTGTTCACGCCGGCGATCGCCCCGCTCTACAACGTGATCGCCAGCGACATCGGCAGGCCGCTTGCCGATCTGAGGCCCATCGCCGACGATCCCGAGCTGCTCGCCGACGCCCAGCGCGTGCTGGACAACGAAGCGACCATCGAGCGCGAGGTTCGCGCGCCCGGCGATACCTGGTTTGTCCGCCGCATCTTTCCCTATCGTGCGCACGACAGCCAGATCGAGGGGGTGGTGATCACCTTCGCCGACATCACCGAACGCAAGCTGACGACGTCAGCGCTGGAAGAAGCGAAGCTGGAGGCCGAACGCGCCAATGCGGCGAAATCACGCTTCCTCGCCGCGGCCAGCCACGATCTGCGCCAGCCGTTGCAGGCGCTCGCGCTGCTCAAGGACTTCCTCGCGCCCAATGTGACAGGCGATACCGCCGCCGAACTCATGGCGCGCTTCGACAAGACGCTGGGCGCGCTTTCGGGCATGCTCGACGTGCTGCTCAACATCAGCCAGATCGAGGCAGGCGCGGTGCAGCCTGAACTGACGGTGTTCCCGGTGGGCGAAATGCTTGATCGCCTGCGGGGCGAGTTCGTCGCGCTGGCGGAGGCACGTGATCTTACCTTGCGGCTCATGCCAAGCGCGGCCTGGGTGGAAAGCGATCCGCGGCTGTTGGAACAAATGGTCCGCAATCTTCTCGGCAATGCGGTCAAGTACACGCTCACGGGGCACGTGCTGCTCGGCTGCCGGCGGCGCGGGAACGATCTCAGGATCGAGGTGTGGGATACCGGGATCGGCATCGAGACCACCCAGCTCGAAAGCATTTTCGAGGAGTTCCATCAGGTCGACAATCCCGCGCGCGAAAGCGGGTTGGGGCTGGGGCTGGGACTTTCCATCGTGCGGCGGCTGGGCCGGCTGCTGCGCCATCCTGTCGATGTCCGCTCGGTTCCGGGGCGTGGCTCGGCCTTCGCAATCACGGTGCCCCGCCGCAAGGGCGAGATGCGTCTGCTGCCCCCGCCGCTGCCTGCGCCCGAGCCGGACCTGATCGCGCGCCCTTCGGCCATCATGGTGGTCGAGGATGATCCTGAACTGCTTGATCTCATGGCGCAATTGCTTCGCAGAAACGGCCATATGGTGAGCACGGCACGGGATGCGGCCGGGGCGCTGCGGCTGATCGCGGGGGGAGCGATCCGGCCGGATATGCTGCTGACCGATTACAACCTGCCTTCCGGCCAGACCGGGATCGAGTTGCTGATCGCCTTGCGCGCGAGGCTACAGCGGCCGTTGCCCGCGATCGTGCTGACGGGCGACATTTCCACCGCCACCAAAGCGATCATTGCGGACGCTGACTGCGTCCATCTGAAGAAGCCGGCTGCGCCTGCTGTCTTGCTCCGGGCAATCGAGCAGCTCTGCCCGGCAGTGCCGGCCTCAACAGCGGCTGCGCCTTCGGTCACCTCGATGGAATCGTCCCCGGTAACGTATGTGATCGATGATGAGCCGCATGTCTGCGCCGCGATTCGCGATCTCCTGACCTCACACGGCCGCGCAGTGGAGGATTTCGGCTCCGCGGAGGACTTTCTTGCCGTCTATCGCCCGGGGCGGCCGGGATGCCTCCTGGTGGACGCTCATCTGCCGGGCCTGAGCGGCATCGGCCTGCTGGACGAACTGCGCACGCGCGGCGATCACCTGCCGGTCATCCTTATCACCGGCGATGGCGATATCGGCCTCGCGGTTGCGGCGATGCGTGCAGGCGCGTGCGATTTCATCACCAAGCCGGTGGGGCGCGATGCGCTGCTCGACAGCATTGACCGCGCGACCGAGCAATCGCACAGCATCAACATTGGCGATGTTGCAAAGGCGGAGGCGGCGGCCTGTTTTGCCGCGCTCACCGGGCGACAGAAGGAAGTGATGGCCATGGTGCTGGCCGGGCATCCCAGCAAGAACATCGCCGTCGATCTGGGTATCAGCCAGCGTACGGTTGAAAATCACCGCGCCGAGATCATGCGCCGCATGGACGTGCGCTCGCTGCCCGAACTTGCGCGCAAGGTGTTGATCCTCGAAGTCTGAACGCAAAAAAGCGGGGCCGGCTTGCGCCGACCCCGCCTTGGGCCCGAAGGCCCTACGTCATGCTTTCGATCAGAAGCCCGAACCGGGGCCGTAGCTGATTTCGACACGCCGGTTCTGCACTTCGCGCACACCGTCGGCGGTGGGCACGCGCTGTTTCGTCTCGCCAAAGGCCTGGCTGGAGATCGCGCTGGCGGCAATGCCGTGCCCGGTCAGGTAGACCTGCACCGCACTGTCACGGCGTGACGAGAGGCCAAGGTTGTAGCGCGGCGATCCCGAGCTGTCGGTATGGCCGGCGAGCATGATGCCGACATTGCTGCAATTGCCATAGGCCTGCACGGCATTGTCGAGAACACTTGCCGCTTCGGGCGAGATATCCGCCATGTCCCAATCGAAGAACACGATGAACGGCCCGCGATTGCAGGTAACGACAGGCGGCGGCGGCGGAGGCGGGGGGGGCGGCGGCGGCGGCGGGGGAGGCGGCGGGGGTGCGGCTTCCTGCACCGGTTCGACTTCCGGCGCAGCCCGGCCGAAATTGACCGTCAGCGTGGCCAGCAGCGAATGCGAGCGCAGTCGTGCCTGCCGGGTGGTGCCATCCACGGCGAGGAAGTTTTCCGCGCCATCAGGACGGAAATAGCGATACTTGACGCCCAGATCGACATTGCGGCCGATCGGCACGGTCAGGCCTGCCAGCGCTTGCCAGGCAAAGCCGCGGTCATGATCGCTCAGCCGGACGGAGCCGGGCAGGTTCTCGCTCAGTCTGGTCCTCGCAAGACCCACGCCGCCGCCGGCATAGGCCTTGATCCCGCCCCAGTGGCCCAAGCCGACCAACGCGTTGGCCATTCCTGCCCATGTGCTGGTACGGCCTTTCAGGCCCGTGTCTGGTGTGAAGAACCCGTTGGGCGGAGGGCTGCCGATCGGACGCGTCTGGTCCTTGAGCTGCGAGCGGGCATAGAAGCCTTCCGCCTCAAGCCTGAAATGGCCGAAATCATAGCCCAGCGCGCCGCCCGCTTCCCAGCCGGTCTTGAAGTCGTCGGTGTGCAGATAAGTCGGCGGGCTGTACACATCTGAACGGTTCTGCCGCACGACGCCGCCTTCCAGCGTGACATAGGGGCCTGCGTCGTCCGCATGGGCGCTGGTGCCCAGCGCACTGGTAGCCAGCAGCAGGCTAGCGAGAATTTTCCTCATGAAAATGTCCGTTCTTTTTAATTGAAGCCGCAGGATGCGGCCCTTGAGCAAGAGGCAAGCGCAGTTTGGTGGCAGGCCTCCTTGTTCTGGCGAGACCCACTTCAATGTGCCGGCGCGAAGAGCAGGCCGGCGGCTGCAAGCAACCGCCGACCTGAAGTTTGATGCCTTGGGGCCGCGGTTGTTCAGACAACCGGTCCAAGGCGATCGGGCCAGCCCGGCGAAGGATTTGGGGGAATCGCCAGCGCCGCATTCTCGCTAGGCCTGCCGCGCCGGCGGGCACAGCATCGGAATCTACGCATACCATGCCCTGCCATCCCCGAGGCTGGGTACATTCCGAGGCTGCGCCCCCGCAGCGCCCGTCTCTAGCCCGGCTGAGAAGATGGGCCGCATTTGTGGGCTGTCCGATCGCGGGAGCCGTTTTCGATGACCTTCACATTGCCTCCACTGCCCTATGACCGGGATGCGCTCACCCCGCACATGTCCCCCGAAACCCTGGACCTGCACCATGGCCGCCATCACCAGGCCTATGTCGATCAAGCCAATACGCTGGCCGCTGCCGCGGGCCTGCGCCGTCACTCTCTGCTTGGCGTGATCCGGACGGCACCGCCCGGCGCCTTGCGCGACAACGCCGCGCAAGTCTGGAATCATGCCTTCTTCTGGCAATGCATTACCCCGGATTCGTGTGCCCCCACGGGCCAGCTCGCGATGCTCATCGAACAAGGCTTCGGCTCGCACGAAGGTTTCCTCGAAGCCTTCGCTGCAGCGGCGGCCGGGCATTTCGGAAGCGGTTGGGCCTGGCTGGTGCTGGAAGGCTCCACGCTGCGCATCATCGCGCTGCACGATGGCGATACACCCGCACTCCACGAAGGAATGGCCCCGTTGCTCACGCTCGATCTCTGGGAACACGCCTATTACGTGGATCGCCGCAATGACCGGCGTGCCTATATCGCGGCGGTCATGAACAATCTCGTCAACTGGACATTCGTTGCCATGAACCTTGATCGTCAGGGCCTCTCGCGCGGGGATCAGGGCTGATGACAAGTCCTCCCGGACGCAGGCCTGCCAACACACAGGCCAAAACACAGGCTCAGGCTCAGGCTCGGGTTCAGGCTCAGGCTCAGGCAGGGCTGGCACGCTGGGACAATGAAGGCGGCGCGCTCGCCTCATCCCGCATTGCCAAGGTTCGAGCGCAAGGCGAAGTGCTTCCGGTCGGCCAGGGTCGAGCTGGGTAGTTTCCGAAGCGTGCTGGTTACCGCCACTGGGCCTAAACCATCCCTGTCGGACCAGCATTTCGCAGTCCTGCACCGGAGTTCACACAATGGATAAAGACAGGATCGCAGGCTCGCTCGGGCAAGCCAAGGGCATCGTCAAGGAAGCCGTTGGCAAGGCAACCGGCAATACGAAACTTGTCGTCGAGGGCGAAGCAGACCAGGTTCTCGGTAAAGTCCAAAACGCCGCGGGTCGGCTGAAGGATGCGGCGCGCGACGCGGTGAAGAAATAGCCTGAAGGCCCTCGTCAGGCCTCAACGCAAGCGTCTTGATCTGGCGAGGGGCATCACGGCCTGCCTGCTGCCTGCGTCTGCTGCCGAGTGGCCGGCGCAGGATCAGGAACGGCAAGACCGCGGTGAACTTGCCGTGATGCAGGCCGCTTTGGCGATCGCCGCTCATCCGACTGGTGTAGCAAACATTCGCACGGCTTATCCCGCGGTTTCGGGCTATGCCTAGAACGGGCGGTGAGGGATCAACCTAATCGCCCAGCCAATCGGCGGCGATCTGGCCCCTATGCCCCTCCGGTGCCAGCGCAGCGCGCAGCGCTTCGAGCAGAGGCGGCAGCGCCTGCGTGAAGGCATAGGGCGGGTTGACGATGAAAAGGCCGGCGCCGTTATAGATGTCGGGCTGATCGCCATCGTAGAGCCAATGCTCCACGCACAGCAGTTTCGGAATGCCGAGCCTGCGCAACTGCTCTTTCCAGCGCACATGCGTGGCGCGGTCTTTCAGCGGATACCAGATCACCGTCACGCCGTGCGCCCATTTGCGGTGGGCGGCGGGAAGGGTGGTGGTGATGCGCGCGCGTTCGTCCGTCTGCTCATAGGGCGGATCGACCACCACTACGCCGCGAGGGCTGCGGGGCGGCAGCAGCGCCAGCCAAAGCTCGTAGGCGTCGCGCTCATGCACGGCGGCGGGTGTGCCGCGCATCGTGCCGCGCAGGGTATAGGCGTCTTCGGGGTGCTTTTCGTTCAGGATCAGCAAGTCCTGCGGGCGCAGAAGCTGCGCCAGGAACTGCGGCGAGCCGGGGTAGAGACGCGGTTCGGCCCCAACGCTCACTGCCAGCCCGCCGTTCACTGCCTCTACGGCAGCCCGGTAGTCGTTCAGCAAGGGGTTCGTATCGGCAAAGGCCCGCAGCACGCCCTGCGCGGCCTCGCCGGTGCGCCCGGCCTCATCCCCGCCAAGGTCGTACAGCCCGCAGCCGGCATGGGTGTCGATCAGGGTCAGCGCGCTTTCTTTGAGCTGCAAGGCCCGCACGAGGGCGATCAGCAGGCTGTGCTTGACGACATCGGCGCTATTGCCAGCATGGAAGGCGTGGCGATAATTCATGGCAATTCAAAATCCTGACGATCTGCCGTCACACGAGCGGCCGGGCACGGAAGCCGAGCGCGAGGCGATTGCAGCAACCGATCCGGTGCTCGTATTGAGTCAGCCCAAGACTTTCAAAGCACTTTTGCGCAGGGCATCAAGCGCGCGCCAGAGCGCAACTGCCGGATGGCTTGCGCGCGCAGACCTGCTAGGCGTGTCTGCATGAGCAACATCCACAAGCTTGCCGGCACCGTTGAGGTCGATGGGCAACACTATGACTGGGAACTGCGGAGCGAGCCTCAGTGGGCCGAGTCCGAAGGCTGGAAGGGCATGACCGTTGCGCTGGTGCTCAAGCAGGCCCAGCGCGAAGCCCTCCTGGAGTTTCCCCCGCCGAAACGCCTGTTGAAAGGACTGCAACGCGGCCGTCTCCAGATCAGCAACGCCACGGTAGCGCGAGGCGTTCGTGCAGCGTTGCTGGCCGGATGGGAACCCGCTTCTCGCGGCAAGCCGATGGTTTTCATGGTCGATGCGGACGGCAATTAGCCACGAACTGCCAGCGCGGACCAGGAGAGCATGATGCCCGTTTCATCAAAAGCGTGGGACAGCGCACTGGTCCGAAAGTGGCTCGAACTTCGCATCGAAGCGGCGCGCCTTGATCAGGCGGTGGCCGACAAACGGGGATATGCGGCTCAGGATGACTATGACAATGCCGCCGCCGAAGAATGGGTCTGCCGAAATTTGAAGGCCGCGGCAGACAAGGATCAGGCCGCCTTTGCCGATCGCCTGAAGCAATTGCTCGGTCAGGATGAGTATCCCGTCACGGGGATATACGATGATCGGCGTTTCGAACGATCTGTTCGGGCTAACCTCAGGAAAATCGCCAAGATGGCCAAGGCCAATGCAGGTTTTGAGAACACGCTGCGCTATCAATAGGAGCTGATTGGGCGCCCGGACCGGCGGACTATGGGACTTTGGCGCCCTTCCTGGCTTTGTGCTCGCTGAGCAGGCCGTCGATTTGCGCTATGCGCAAACGTTCGGGGCTGTCTTTGGCGAGGCCCTTGAGCCGGCATGCTGCCCACAGGCTCTTGCGCTCGGACTCAAGCGCCCTGAGGTATAAATCGGCCATTTGTCACCCTTGATGTCGTTCTGCCTGCCGGAGGATACCAGCGAGGCCCATTAACGCGGTCGCTTCTGCCCGGTCTTTGCAGCATCGGTCCGCGTTCGCCTAACACCGCGTCCCGAATTCGTCACGTTCTCAAGCGCGAGCTTGCACCAGCGATCATATCGGCCAGGATCAATTTCCCCTTCTTTCAGCGCCGCTTGAACGCTGCATCCGGGCTCGCCCGTGTGCGAGCAGTTCGAAAATCGGCATTGCCGGGTGATGGCCACGATATCGTCAAAAACCTCGGCGACGCCGGACTCGGTATCCGCCAACTGCAACTCGCGCATTCCCGGCGTATCGAGCAGCCATCCGCCCCCTTCCAGACGATGCATCTCTCGCACGGTGGTCGTGTGGCGGCCCTTGCCATCCTCCTCGCGGACGGATTGGGTGGCGATGCTGTCAGAACCTCGCAACGTGTTGACCAATGTCGATTTTCCGACGCCGGAGGAACCGACCAGGGCAACAGTCCGGCCATTGCCGCACCAGGCCGCGAGTCTGGCAACGCTGGCCGAAGCGCGGGCATCGACGGTTTCGACCACGATGTCGGGTCGCAGCCGCCGCACTTCCTTCACAAAGCGTTCGGGCTGATCGGCCAGATCCATCTTGGTGAGAACAATCACAGGCGGCACCTGCGCTTCCTGTGCGAGAACGAGATAGCGTTCGAGCCGGGCGACGTTGAAATCCTGGTTGCAACTCGCGACGATGAACAAGCAATCCACGTTGGCCGCGATCACCTGAAGTTTCTGCCTGCCTCCTGCGGCGATACGCTTGAACAGACTGGCCCGACGCAAAAGGCGCGTGGGCAAGAGAGTGGCGCGATCGAGCAGCAGCCAGTCACCGACTGCGGGCCGGTTTTCACCGACATCCGCGCCTGGAATGCGCGGAGCAATCAGCATTTCCATCCCCGCACCCGCCACGGCGATCTTGCCGCGATGCACCGCCATCACGCGGGCAGGCTGGCACGTGGCCTCTTCCTCGCTGGATATTTGCGCGCTGAAGAACGGCTTCCAGCCCAGTTCCATGAGTTGCGCGTCGAATAGGGCCATAGGCATTGGTTGTGGGCCTGCGTGAACGGCGGCGTCGCCGTCGGGAGGGGAAGGTCTGGGCCAGGCGAAGCTGGGGTAGGCGAAGCGGGGGTAAGGGACGCTTTGGTAGCGGCGCCCGGTTGCTTTATGTCGTGCCTGTACAGCGCAAACACCCGCTTGCCTACATTTGGCGCGCTGAACGGGGAGGAGACGGCGTCAGGCGGGTGACCGGGCCTCATATTGCCAAATGGCAGTATTTTGCATATATGTTGCCATAAGGAGAAAGTCCGTGCTGGCTTTGCAACCGGTTGATACTGTCGCCGCCGCGTTCCGGCCCGAACCTGTGACGCAGGAAGAGGCCGCCGCGATGTTCCGGGCCGCGATCGGCCTGTTCGGCAAATGGGACCTTACCGACGAGCAGGCGGCGACCCTGCTGGATATGCCGGTGCGGACCTATCGGCGCTGGAAGGCCGAGGGACCGGGCCGGGCTTCGCGCGATGGCCGTGCGCGGCTGTCAAACCTGATGGGTATTCACAAGGCCCTGCGGATCATCTTCTCCGAGCCCCAGCGCGGCTATGCGTGGATCAAGGCGGGCAACACCGCATTTGCCGGATCGAGCGCACTGGAGGTCATGCTTGGCGGTGAACTCACCGACATCATGCGCGTGCGCCGATATCTTGATGCGACCCGCGGTGGCTGGTGACGGACGCCGCTGATCCGCCTGTCAGCCGGGTAGAGTGGGCAGGCGCCGTCAGGATCATCCGCAGCGCGTTTCCCCCGATCGACCTGTTCGAGGATATTGCCGATCCGGCGGACTGGCCGCTGCTGATCTCCGCCGAGCAGAAGACCAATCCGCGGATCATGGCGTCGATCGGCAATCTCGACCTTGTGCCCGTAGAGCGCCGCGTGGGCGGCCCCGGTGCTTCGTGGCTGATGGCTCCTTTCACGCATATCAGCCCTGATCGGCCCAGCCGCTTCACGGATGGCAGCTACGGCGTGTTCTATGTGGGCAAGGTCTTCGAGACGGCGTTGTTTGAAACGATCCACCACCACGCGCGCTTCATGGCCCGAACAGCGGAAAGCCCGGGATGGACCTCGCAGTTCCGGGAGATTGTTCTCTCGGTCAGCGCCGACCTGCATGATCTGCGCCGTGCGGCCGGCCATCCTGCGCTGGCCGGCGACTCCTACGCGGCGTCGCAGGCATTGGCGAAGACGCTCCGGTCAGCCGGGTCCGATGGGGTGGTCTATCCGAGCACTCGGCACGCCGGAGGCGAATGCGCCGGCTTGTTCTATCCCGACTGCGCATCCGATCCCGTTCAGGGGCGACACCTTGATTATCATTGGGATGGCGTGCGGGTAGATCTGGTGCGCGATGCCGGCTCAGGCGCCGTCTATCGCGTGGTGGATCTGCCCTGAGCCGCATGAGCCGGCTTCGCCAATCGAGCGCAGCCGGCTTCACACATCACCTGGCCATCAGAATTTGAGCTTGATGCCCCCTTCGAAGGTTGCGTCGTAATACTCGCGCTGGATCGGGCGGTTGACGGTGCCCTCGTAGAACCGCAGCGGGGCATTGGTGAGGTTCTTGGCGTTGAAATAGAGCTGCGCGAAGGACGTGACGTCGTAGTTGCCGTTGAAATCCAGTGTGAAGCGGTGATCTTGAAACACGTCGAGGCTGCGGCTGTCACCGACTCCGAACAGCACCTTCGATTCATACTGGCCGGCAATGCGCGCCTTGATCGGTCCGTGCTCGTAAAACACCGCCGTGTTGGCCGCGAACTTGAACGTGCCGGGCAGTTCGACGCTGCCTTCGCCTTCGCGCAGATCAACCTTGGCATCGACATAAGTCGCGTTGGCGTCCACGCCGAAACCGTCGAGCAGTGCCGGGAGCCCGCGGAACTTGTCGACGAACGAAGCCTCGATCCCGCGCGCATGCGCCCCGCCGACATTGGCGTATGTCGAAAGCGTGGCAATGCCCGAGATGCCGGGATAATGGCCGCGCGTGGTTCGCGTCACGATGTAGTTGCGCAGTTCCTTGTCGAATGCGCCGATCGCGATGATCCCGCTGCCCGGCAGGTAGTATTCCAGCGCGAGATCGAAATTGTTCGACATCATCGGCTTCAGGTTCGGGTTGCCGGTCGAGACAGAGCCGCCGCCGACATCGACGCTGGAGGACTGGATCGTCTGGTAGAAACCGGGGCGAGCGATGCCGGTGGACCAGGTGGCCCGTGCCACCACGTTCTGCGCGAGGTTGTAGCGCAGCTGAATGGTCGGGAAGGCGTTGGTATAGGAATTCGAGGTCGAGGCGGGCACATAGCTGATCGCGCCTGCTGCGTCGGTGATCTTCGCGATGCCCGCATAGCGCGCGTTGGTGTGCTCGACGCGCAGGCCAGCCAGCAAGCCGAGCGCGCCGAACGTGGCCTTGTACTGCGCAAAACCGGCGATCACGTCTTCCTTGTCGTCGAAGTAGCCGCCGGCATTGCGCGATAGGTCGCGCTTCAGATTGCGGTCGAATTGGCCGGGATTGCCGTTCAGCAGCGCGCTGAGCTTCTCGCCGTCGAGATCGGGGCCGATGGCATAGGCGCCGTAGAAGTTGGTGACGGGCGAACCTTGCGTGAAGCCGCCCATGCCGAGCGCAGGGCCGTTGTAGCCATACGTATAGTTCAGCGGCATCGCGGTCTTCTGGCGGAAGCGCAGCTTGCTGCCGAACTTGAGCTCGTCATCCGAAGCAAGGCCCAGCGGCATGGCGAGGTTGGAGGAGAAGCTCCACTCGCGGTCGCGGTCATGCTCGGTGGCATTGCTGATGCCGTCGAGCGTGTAATTCGCCGGATCGGCGATGTCCGCGCCGGTCACCGTGTACTTGGGGTGATCGGGATCAGTGGTGTTGTCGTACTTGATGCCGAGGCCCGAGGGGCCGGCGAAGGTCGTGTTGTAATCGTAGTACTTGTCGTAAGTCGCGCGGCTGTAGGCGGCGAACCAGTTGAAGGTCACGGTGTCGAAGTGGTGGTCGCCGCCGACCTGCACCACAAGGTTGCGGTGGGCCTCGTCCTCGTCGCGCAAGGTCTTCACGGTCGAACCGCCGGTCACGACGAAGCCGTTGGCATTGGCGGGATCGACCACCACGCCATCCGCCAGGCCATCAATCTCGAGCCGGTTGCGGTGGACGGTCTCGTTGTAGCCGGCGAAGCTGGCGCGGGCATAGAACCGGTTGTCGGCGTCGGGGGTGAAATCGAGCTCGCCCGAATAGCCGAAGCGCTTGCGGTTGTACTGGTAGCGGCGCAGCTCGAGCGCATCGAACGCCTTGTCCGGGGCGTTCGGCTGGTCGTCGATATAGGCCGCTTCGATATCGTCGAAGCCGCGCTTGTCGTTGTAGAGGAACTGGCTGAGCACGAACGAGAAGGGCGCGTCACCCGAAGCGTTCTTGCCGCCAAAGGGCGCGCCGATCACGACTTCGTCGCGGTAGAAGCCCTTGTTGCGCGCGGTCTGGACGCCGCCGCCGAGCGTGACCTCGGCAAACGGGCTGGTGCGACCAATCGCGGTGCGCGGGGTCAGTTCGACCGAGCCGCCGATGCCTTCGGCGTCACGGTCGGGCAGGCCGGTCTTGATGACACTGAGCCGGTCGATTGCACCGATCGGCACGGTGTCGAACTCCACCGCGCGGCCGGCCGAGTTGAAATACGTGCCGCCCGGCTGGGTATTGAGCAGGACCACACCGCCGAAAGTCGCGCCGTTGAAGTTGCCGTCGAGCCCGCGAATGTTGACGAAACGACCTTCGGCCGTGTCGATGGAGAGCGAAACGCCGGGAACGCGGCTGATCGCCTCGGCGGCGTTGATATCGGGGTATTTGGCGATCGTTTCGGCCGATTGGATGTTGACCAGGTTGATCGCCCTGGCCTGTTCCTCGCGCGCGGCATCGGCGCGGCGGGCGGTGACGACGATGTCCTGCGGGGAATCTGAGGCGGAAGCGCCAGCGGTATCCTCAGCCAGCGCCGGTGCAGCGATACAGGATATCAAAATCGTTGAGGCAAGCGCCATCGACCGGATTTTCATCACGGAAATTCCCCATAGTTGCTGCAATATGTTGTTTTGGAGGGCGATCTTGTTGCGCCTGCGAAAACACCGATGCTGCCGTTATGTGAAGCTTCCGAGACTCTGGGGCCCCGATGGCCAAGGTTGGGAACATTTAATCTGGCGCGGAACCACTCGTTCCGCGCCAGACCGCGCGGGGCCTTACCTCGGCGTTATAATGGCAACATGAAAGGTGCCCGGAATGGCAACCGGGCGTCCACCGGAGGTTGCTGGCGGGCCGAAATGCGCCGTCGGCAGATAGAGGTTGCCCGATGCCGGGTCGAGCGCGCCGGTTCTGGCGCCCTTTTCGCTGGCGATGGTGCCGACCACGGCCGCACCCATAGCGCCATCGAGCGCGATCACGCTGATGGTGCCGCTGGCGCCGCAAGGGATGAAGGCCAGCCGCCGCGCGGTGTCGATGAGCACCGCATCAGGGCCTTTGCCGATATCGAGCAGGCGCACGACGCGCCGGGTTTGGGCATTGATGACCACGGCCTTGCCGTTGGCGCAGGCGCTGATCAGCAGGTGGGTGGCGGCATCGTATCCCAGCCCGGTCGGGCCTTCGCAGCCCGGCATGGCAATCGCCTTGCCAACCTTTTGCGTGCCCAGATCGGCAATCTCGATTTCATTGGTGTCTTCGTTGTTGACGAAAAGGGTCTTGCCTTCGCCCATCACACCGAATTCAAGTCCGGCCTTGAGCGGGATCGTGCCGACGACCTTTTGCGCAGCGACATCGATGATCGAGACTGTCCCGCCTTTGGCGTTCATCACCACCGCATGGCCGCTTGCGGCGTCGTAAAAGGCGGCGTCGGGGTCGCTGCCTACGGTGATGTTGGCAATTTCGTGACCGTCCACCGTATCGAGCAGGCGGACAGTGTCGTCATGCGCGCTGGAGACGAGCAGCAGGTTCTTGCCGGGGATCGGAACAACCGCATGCGCCTTCGCGATCTTGCCCAGCGAGCGTACCGCGTTTCCGTTTGCCAGATCGACCGCCATCACCGCATCGCCGTGCGCGACATAGAGCGTGTGCGCCGCCGTATCGATGCTGGCATAGTCCCACCCTCCGTCCGGCCCCGGGATCGCACCTGTCACTTCATAGGTGGGGGCATTGGTGGCGGCGACGAGTGCGGCGGCAGCGATTGAGACGAACAGGTGAGACAAGCGGATCGGGCGCATGGAGGTTCTCGCATCCGGAGGGATATCAGCCCTACGTGAATGCCGCGCCCACCCGGCGCTTGCCAGCGGCGATCGCCAGCCCGTCGCAACATTGGGAAGATTTATAGATTCGGGTCGTGCGCCGAACTGTCGTTCATCTACCTTGGGGCTATAGATGGCCCTCTCGCCGCCAAAGGCGTTTGGGCAGCAACGGAAAAAAAGGGCCGATGCGGGTTCTGGTAGCCGAAGACGATGCGGAAACAGCAGGCTTCGTCGAGCATGCGCTCGGCGAGCTTGGCCATGCTGTCCGCCGCGCGGTGAATGGCGAGGAAGCGCTGCATCTGGGGCTGGCTGAGAGCTTCGACGTGATCGTGCTGGACCGGTTGCTGCCGCTGGTTGACGGGCTGGAAGTGCTGAAGCGGTGGCGCGCCGCCGGGCTTGGCACCCCGGTGCTGTTGCTCACTGCGCTTGGCGGCATTGCCGACCGGGTTGCTGGGCTTGAGGCGGGGGCTGATGACTATCTGGTCAAACCCTTCGCTTTCGCCGAACTGGCCGCGCGGTTGACCGCGCTGATGCGGCGTCCGCCGATGAACGATGCGAACATGCGCCTGGAAGTCGGAGCGATTACGCTCGACCTGCTGAAGCGCGAAGTGCGGCGCGATGGCCGCGAAATCTATCTTCAGCCGCGCGAGTTCGCGTTGCTCGAACAGCTTATGCGCCATGTCGGCAAAGTCGTCACCCGCACCATGTTTTTGGAGAGCATCTGGGGTTTTCACTTCGATCCCCAGACAAACATCGTCGAAAGCCATCTCAGCCGGCTGCGATCAAAGCTCAATGAAGGCTTTGCGAGCGATCCGATCGAGACCTTGCGCGGGGTCGGTTACCGGATGCGCGCACATGACTAGACTATGGGCGAGCGCTGCCTATCGCATCGCTTTTACATATTCGGCTGCGTTTGCGCTGGCGATCCTGGTTCTGGGTCTTGCGGTCTATTACGCTGCCGATGCCGATTTCAGGAACGCGCAGGATGTCGGCATCGCCGAGGAATCGGCAAGTCTGCTGCGCGAGTACGACGAAGGTGGCATGCCCGATCTCACCTCGGCTGTCGCAGAGCGTGAAGCCATGAACCCAGCGGGCGGCTATCATTATGCGGTATTCGAGGTGGCTGGACACCGGCTTGCAGGATCCTTGCCGATAAAGCGGCCTGATGTTGGCGCGCGGGAAATCCAACTCACAGATGCGACCGAAGGGCCGGAGGCGGTTCGGGCATTGGTCAGCGCCTTGCCCAAAGGTGCGCGGATGGTCGTCGCGATCGATAGCGAAGCTGTCGAACGCATCGACGAGACGATCCTGTCGTTGTTTGCCGCTGCGTTTCTATCGGTGATCGCGTTCGGCGTGGTGGGTGCCCTCTTGCTGGGCGGCTATCTGCGCCAGCGTCTCTCGCGCATCAGTGGCACCGCGCAGGCGATCATGCCGGGCGATCTGGCGCGCCGCATTCCCGTCAGCGCGCGTGGCGACGAGTTTGACCAGTTGGCTATTGCGCTCAACGCCATGCTCGACCGGATCGAGCAGTTGCTCGAAAATCTGCGTCAGGTGTCCAGCGATGTCGCGCACGATCTGCGCACCCCGCTCGCGCGGCTGCGCAATCAGATCGAAAGCGTTCTCGATGGCCCCGGTGATCTGCAGACCCACAGGCCTGCACTCAAGCGCGCGCTGGCGCAAAGCGATGACCTGCTCGCGCTGTTCGCGGCGATCCTGCGCATCGCCGAGGTCGAATCGGGCGCGCTCAAGCGCCATTTTGCGCGGGTGGACTTGTCCGAACTCGTCGGCGATCTGGCGGACAGCTACACTCCCGCCGTCCTCGATGGCGGGCGGACTTTGACCGCGTCCATCATGCCGGGCCTCGCGCTGCTGGGGGACCGGGAACTGATTGCGCAGGCCGCGATCAACTTGCTCGACAATGCGCAGCGGCATACCCCGACAGGTACCGCCATCGCATTTGAAATCTCGGCCAAGGGCAATAGCATCGCGATGGTCGTTGCCGACAATGGCCCCGGTGTGGCAGCCGAACACCGCGCCCTGATCACGCGGCGTTTTGCCCGGCTCGAAGCCAGTCGCACCACGCCGGGGCATGGCCTTGGGCTCAATCTTGTCGCTGCCATCGCCGCAGCGCATGGCGGCAGTCTGGCGATCGATGACAATCATCCGGGGTTGCGCGTGACCTTGTTGCTGCCAAAGCTCGCCGCATGAAAGTGAAGCGTCTTGCGCCGGTGTTGGCCTGCCTGCTGCCCACATGCCTGCTTGCGGCCTGCGCCAGCTATGCGCCGCATCCGCTCGGTGATGGCCCTGCCGACGTGAGCCTTTCGCGCGATGCTGGAGCAATCGATCGGCCGTACTTGCACCCGGCAACCATCGATCTGGCCCAGCCGCTCGATATGAACGCGATTGCGACCATCGCGGTGATCGCCAATCCCGATCTCAAGGCCTTGCGTGCGCGCGCCGCGGTTGCCGATGCGCAGGCGTTCGCGGCACGCCTGCTGCCCGATCCGAACTTCAGTCTTGCGGCAAACAAGGTTCTATCGGGGCCGGACCCATTTCTTGATCTTGCCGGTGCGCTGGGGCTCGATATCAGCGCGCTGCGGACGGCCAAGGTGCGGCGCACGGGGGCCGACGCGCTGGCGCGGCAGGTGCGGCTCGATCTCGCGTGGGCGGAGTGGCAAACGGCGGGTCAGGCGCGGCTGCAAGCTGCCAGACTTGCAAGCTTCGAGCAGCTTGTGCCGATTTTGGCTGCCAGCAATTCCACGGCGCGCGCCTTGCTGGAGCGGACCTTGCGCGCAGCGGGTCGGGGCGATCTTGCCGCTGATCAGGTCCAAGCCGCACGCATTGCTGCCTTCGATGCCCAAGACCGGCTGCGTTCCGCCGAGCGCGATCTGGCGTCGGCGCGGCTTGAATTGACCCGGCTGCTGGGTTTGCCGCCTGCCTCGCCGCTTGCACTTGCGCCGTTTGCTCCAGCCGAAATACAGCTCGATCCCGAGCATTTGTTCGTGATCGCCAAGGCTCAGCGGTTTGATTTGCAAGCACTGCAGGCCGGGTACGGCGCGCAGGAAGCCTCGCTGCACAAGGCGATCCTCGATCAGTTCCCCAATCTGATGCTCACGATCAACTCCGGACGCGATTCCGCAGGAAACACGTCGGTGGGGCCGGCGGTGAGTTTCGACCTGCCGATCTGGAACCGCAATCGCGGTGTCATCGCGGCCGAGCGCGCGACGCGGGAGGCGCTGCGCACCGAGTACGATGCCCGCCTGTTCCAGACCCGCGCCGAGATTGCGGCGGCGGTCAGCGGTCTGGCCATCGCGCGCCAGCAACGCCGCAGCGTGACCGCCGATCTGCCCGCACTGACCCGATTTGCCGAGGCCACGCAGCGCGCGGCGACGCGCGGCGATTTGCCGCTGGCCACCGCCGAAACTGCCGAACAAGCGGTCCGGGACAAGCAGGTGTTGCTGGCCCAATCCGACCAGGCAATCGCCGAGCAGATGATCGCGCTTGAACTGCTGACCGGCACCTTGAACGAGATGTGGACCCGATGACCAGATTTCCGCTCCTGCTTCCAGTCCTTTTCCTCGCCGGATGCAGCGGCAGCGGCGAGGCTGAGGGCACTGCCGAGCCGGTCGCGCTCGTCTCGCTCGCCCGCGCCGAGCAAGGCGTGGTCGCCGCCGAGGTTACCTTGTATGGCACGGCGGAAAGCGGCGCGGCGGGCAAGCAGGCTTTGGCCGCGCCTGCAGACGCGGTGGTTTCCTCGATAGCCGCCCCCGTCGGCACCCGCGTTGCGAGGGGCGATGTGGTTGTCATCTTGAGCGCGGCTCCCACTACCCGGCTCGATTTGGTCAAAGCCGCCACCGATGCGCGCGCCGCCGATGCCGCGTTCGCGCGGGCGCAGCGGCTGCGCACAGATGGCTTGGTGAGTGACGCCGAAGTCGAAGCCGCGCGCGCCGCAGCGGCCAGCGCGCGCGCCACGCAGGCCAGCTTGTCTGGCCGGGTCGGCTCGCTCACCTTGCGCGCACTCGCCCCCGGCTTTGTCGAGACGCTGACCGTCAAGCCCGGTGATCTCGTCACCGCTGGAACGCCCATCGCCACAATCGGCCGGGCGGACGATGTCCGCGCGCATTTCGGGGCCGATCCGGTGACGGTACGGGCCCTGAAGCCCGGCACGTCTTTGCGCATTCTGCCAAGCACGGGCCGCGCCGCGCTGTCGGTGCCGATCGAGTCGGTCAATCCTGCCATCGATCCCGTGACCCGGCTTGCCTCGGTCTTTGCGTGCCTGCCACCCGCCGTCGGGATCGGCAGCGGCGAAACCTTGCAAGCCAAAGTCGAACTGGGCGTGGCTGGCACGGGCCTGACCATCCCTTATGCGGCGCTGCTGGACGATGGCGGCCAGCCGTTCGTCTATGTCGCCAAAGACGGAGTGGCACACCGGCACGATGTCGAGACAGGACCTGCCACGGGCGACCGGGTCGCGATCACCAAGGGCCTTTCGGCAAACGACCAGGTGGTGACGCAAGGCGGCACCGCGCTCGAGGACGGGATGAAGGTGCGCACCAAGTGACGCGGCTGTTGCTCCATCACGCTCGCGCCTTGTTGCTGGCGGTAACGTTGCTGGCCGCAGGCGGCATCTTTGCTGCGACCCGCCTCCCGGTCAGCTTGTTTTCGCCCATCGATTACCCGCGCGTTACGGTGGCCATCGATGCAGGCGAACGCGACGCCGAGCAGATGGCCGCGCAAATCACGCGTCCGATGGAGATCGCGCTGCGGGCGGTGCCGGGCGTTACACATATCCGCTCCACGACCAGTCGCGGATCCGCCGAAGTCGCGCTCAATTTCGATTGGGGCCACGACATGGTCTCGGCCACGCTCGCCACGCAGGGGGCGCTGGCAACGTTGCTGCCCGATCTGCCGCCGGGAACCCGCTTCGAGGTGCGCCGCTCGGACCCGACCTTGTTCCCCGTCGTCGGCATCGCGCTGACTTCGCGCTCGCTGGATGATGCCGCACTGCGCCAGATCGCCGAGCTTTCCATCCGGCCCGCGCTCACCGCCGTTTCCGGCGTCGCCGGGGTCGATGTGCTGGGCGGCGCGCCGCGCGAGTTCGCGGTCGATGTCGATCCGGCCAAGGCGCAGGCGCTCGGGCTCAGCTTGCCCGATATCGCGGCGGCGATCGGCAAGGCCAACGACGTGCGCGGCGCGGGCAAGATCGAGGACCGGCACCGGCTCTACCTCGTGCTGGCGCAAAGCCGGGTGGCGACCATGGCTGATCTGGCCGCGACACCGATCAAGGCAGGGGCGTCGGGTGTTGCCACGCTCGCCCAGGTTGCGACGATCCGGCCCTCGACCGAACCCAACTATACCCGGGTCACGTCGAATGGGCAGGGCGCGGTGCTGCTCAACATCCGCCAGGCACTGGCAGGCGATACCGTGAAGATCGTTCACGAAGTCAACGCCCGCCTCAAATCGCTCGGCCTGCCGCCCAGCGTGACCGTCAGCGTATTTTACGATCAGTCCGAACTGGTGACAGGCGCGGCAGACGCGGTGCGCGATGCGATCCTGCTGGGAGCCGTGCTCGCGGGCATCGTGCTGTTCGCTTTCCTGCGCTCGGGGCGGCTGATGGTGATCACGGGGCTGATGCTGCCTGCCGTGCTCGCTGGGACGTGCCTCATCCTTTACGCGCTTGGCATGAGCTTCAACATGATGACGCTGGGCGGGATGGCGGCCGCCGTGGGGCTGATCGTCGACGACGCGGTCGTGATGCTCGAACACATGATGCGGCGCATGCAGGACGGCACGGCCAAAGGCAGGCAGGGCTTGCTTGGTGCCGCGGCCGAAATGGGCTGGCCCCTTGCTGGTTCGACCTCCGCCACGATTGTCGTGTTCCTGCCATTGGCATTCATTTCCGGCGTGACCGGGGGCTTCTTCAAGGCGCTCGCCCTGACGATGGTGGCGGCGCTGCTCCTTTCGCTGATCTTCTCCCGGCTGGTGATCCCATTGATCGCGGCACGCTGGCTGCGCGAAAAGGATGCGGAAGCCGCAGAACGCGCAGGCGGCTTCCTCGGCACGCTGTCACGCGGATACGAACGCGCCGGGGATCGGGCCTTTGCCCGGCCCGCCCTGTTTGCCGCCGTACTGAGCATCGGTATGGCGGCTCTGGGGTTCGCCGCCTGGTCGAATGTGCCCTCGGGATTCATGCCGGCCATGGATGAGGGCGGCTTCATCCTCGACTACAAGGCGCAGAGCGGCGCTGCCCTCGGCGATACCGACCGGCTGCTCCGCCAGGTCGAGGCGATCATCATCGCGACACCTGAAGTGCTGAGCTACTCGCGGCGAACCGGCGTTCAATTGGGCGGCGGCCTGACAGAAGCGGATGAGGGCGATTACTTCATTCGCCTGAAAGCCGGATCGCGCCGGCCGATCGATGAAGTGATGGCTGAAATCCGCCGGAAAGTGGAAACCAAGGTCCCCGGCCTCGAAATTGAAACCGCGCAGCTGATGGAGGATCTGATCGGCGATCTGACCGCCGTGCCGCAGCCGATCGAGGTCAAGTTGTTCGGCGAGGATCCGGCCGCACTCGAGGCTGCGGCCAAGCGCGTCGGCGCGGCGGTGACCAAGGTAAGCGGCGTGGTCGAGGTCGTCGATGGCTTGCGAGTGGCCGGAGATGCCATCCGCATCAGGATCGATCCCGGCAGCGCCGCCCAGCACGGGCTGGATCCCGATGCCGTTGCAACCCAGCTCGAAGCGCTCATCGGCGGCACCCAGGCGACACAAGTGCGCATCGCAGAACAGTTGGTAACGGTGCGCGTGCGCGCACCCGGCGGTCTTCGCGCGCGGGCTGCTGATCTTGCGCGCCTCGTGCTGACGGCGCCCGACGGTCATGCGGTGTACTTGTCGCAAATCGCCAGCCTCTCCGTCGCAGCTGGCCAGAAGCAGCTGACGCGCGAAGACCTCGCTCCGTTCATCGCGGTGACCGCGCGGCTCGAGGGGCGCGATCTCGGCTCGGCCATGCAGGATGTTCGCGCCGCAGTGACGGGCCTTGCACTGCCCAAAACCATCCGGGTCGATTACGGCGGGCTCTATGCCCAGCAGCAGAAGAGCTTTGCCGATCTCAGTCTCGTGTTCGCCGCTGCGCTCCTGCTGGCAGCGCTGCTCTTGACCTTCATGTTCGAGCGGATCGCCTGGACCATTGCGGCTATTGTCACCGTGCTACTTTCGGCCGCCGCTGTGCTCAGTGGCTTGTGGCTGACCGGGATCGAGCTTGATATATCGGCGCTGATGGGGCTGACGATGGTGGTCGGCATGGTAACCGAATTGGTGATTTTTTTCCTCGCCGAAATCGACCGTGCTGAGCCCGTGACCATCGCGGCGCTGCGCCAAGCAGGGACCAAACGCTTGCGACCGATCCTGATGTCCGCGCTGATCGCCATACTGACATTAAGCCCGCTGGCACTTGGCGTCAGCCGCGGAGCGGGCCTGCAACAGCCGCTCGCAACCGCCATCATTTTTGGTCTCGTGGCGGCTGTTCCGCTGGTCCTGCTGTTTCTGCCGGCGATGATCGTAACGCTGATGGGCGTGGTCGAAGCGCTGATGCGCCGTGAAGCCGCGCGCTAGAGCGTTTTCGAAGCAGGTGGAATGACCTGCTGATCCGGAAAACGCGGCAAGACAAAAACCTGGAGCGGCCGATCCGATGCGACCGGCTCGGACAATGTTCCAGAAGGTGGTTGTGATTGATCCGTGCGACCGGGTCCGGGGCGGTTCTTGCCGATCACTCACCGCTCGGTGATGGGAGGGTATGGGCCGCGGGCAGGGCATGATTTCATCGGGCAGGGCATGAGCGGCATGATGGATCTGACCGGCGATCCGGACGGTCCTGCGCAGAAGATGGATGTCGTCCTCGCTGTCATCTTAACCGGCTTCTACGCCGTCATCGGCATTCAGGCCGCCTTGGCCGAGCGGGAGCGCAGCGGATGGGGCAGCATGATGACGTCGAGGTGGTTCCGCGACTTCATGAGGCGCACGCCGGGCTCTGTCGTGGTTGGCTTGGATAGACCGTTGCATCCTGAAATCAGTCGTCGGTTCGTCCGGGGCCGAAAAGCGAATGCATATGAGCCAGTTATTCAAAGAATCAGGGGTGATCTGCGAACCGAATTCGGTTGCTAAACCATCGAGCCCCAATCAAGATGGTTACGGGGACGAATCGCGTTTTATTCCAGATAATTGGGTTATTCAGGGCCGATTTGCGCCCCGTTCCCCCTTGTCTGTCCGAGACGCGCATGGGGCAATCAATGATGCGCGGTTCGAAGCAGCGCCTGCGGCTGCGCGAAGTCTATGCCCGGCTTATGCTGGGGGCTGCTTCGATCACGGCAACAGCGGTCATTGCTCCGTCGCGGGCGGAAGCGCAGACGGTCGACGTGACCGCCAGCGCGGGCGGGCCGACAACCGTCGCAGTGCAGGGCGGCGGCAGCGCGGCAGTCGTCACCACCAATCGGGTCTCGAACGGCACGGGCTTCAACCAGTTCGACCATTTCAACGTGAGCAGCGGGCAAAGCGCGACGCTGGTGCTGCCCACGGGCACCAACAATCTCGTCAATCTGATCCGCGATCAGGCGACCATCAACGGCGCGGTCAAGTCTGTGCTGGGCACAGTGGGCGGGCAGATCGGTGGCAATGTCTTTCTCGTGGTGCCCAGCGGGCTGATCATCGGCGCGACCGGGAGCATCGATACCGGGCGCCTCATCGTGCGCGGCACCCATGCGAATGCCAGCGCGATCGACCCGACACCTGCGGACGTGTTCGGCGGGGACCCCGCGCAGAACGTGACGATCAACGGCCGGGTTTCGGCTCCGGGCGGCGTCGATATTGCAGGCCGGAATGTCATTGTGGGGGCAAGCGGGCGGGTCGAGACCGGCGCGGCCGCGCTGGCCCGCATTGGCAACACCGCCGCGCTCCAGAACAGCCTTGTCTCGATGCAGGGGCTCCCCAGCGGACAGGCCATCGTCAGCACCGCGAGCGGCGGGATCGCCATCGTCGGCGAGAACATCAGCCTGGCCGGGAAGATCGCCGACAACCCGGCAACCCCGGCAAACGAGGCGCAGCCCGGCGCGCTGCTCGATGCGCGCCCGGTCACCGCATCCCCGGCGCTGCCCGGCGGTGTTTCGCTGGACGCGCCCACGCTCGGCATTGGCGGGCAGATCATTGCATGGGACGGAACGTCCAGCGGCCCCGCCGGTGATATCGCCCTCACCGCGAGTGACAGCGAGACCTACGGCGGCCTGTTCAACGGCCAGTCGCCGTTTTTCGGCATGCCCAAGGCCAATGCCGGGATCAGCGTCAGCGGCGTGATCCGCGGCGGAACGGTGACGGCGAATGCCGCCGCTTCCAGCAGCACCAACCTGCAGGATGCCTCGAAGGCCCTTGCCTCGCTCGATACGGTCGTCTCCAGGCTCGGCTCGCTGGCGCTGACCAAGCTGAGCGGCAAGTCGGGCCTCGGGATCAGCGCCTTCGTTTCGCTCGCCAGTTCCGGCGCCCGGATCACGATCGGCGCTGGTGCGAGCATCTCCGCCGCCCGCGATCTCAGCCTGACGGCCGGCGCTGCGGCCACGAGCGTTTCGAACGCGGTGGCCAAATCGAACGGCAATGGAACCGGCGGGGCGGCCATCGCCGCGTCCGTGTCGCAAATCACCTCGAACGCCGGGATCACGGTCGGCAGCGCGGACGGCGGAGCATCGCTTTCCGCTGGAGGCAACCTCACGCTGGCGGCAACCAGCGATCCCCGCGCCACGGTCAAGGTGCGGGTCAGCTCGTCCGGCAATGCCGTGGCCGGCGGGGTCGCCTACAACGAAGTCAATTCCGACGCCGGCGTGACGGTGGCGAAGGGCTCGGTGCTCGATGGCAGGGCCATCGCGATCTCGGCCAAGACCGCGCAGGCGGATCAGGCGGCGGGCATCCTGACGAGTGCGACCGGCATAACCTTCGATACCAGCCCCGGTGGCGGCGTGGCGGCGGTGACCGAGGAAGCCATCCGCAGCCATGTCGACCTTGCCGGCACGATCGGCAGCGCGCGCACGCAGTCCGTTGCCGTGGAAGCGAACACCACCACCAATTTCAACAAGACTTCGGCATCGACATCGGTCGGATCCGGCACTGATACCGCTGCGACCATCCCGACCAGCACTGCCACGTTAAGCGATCTCGTCAGCAGCCTGCTGCTGCTCTCCACCGAAGATCCAGCCAAGCCTTCGCCCGGCAAGATTGCCTCGACCGCCAACCCCGGCGGCCGGGCCTCTGCTGCCGTTGCCGTGCTTCAGGCCAACGAGGCCGCGACGGCCCGGATTACCGGCACGATCACCGCATCCGGGCAAGTCAGCGTACTGGGTCAGGTCAGCGACCGGCAAGTGCGCAACAACGCGCAGGCAAGCACGGCGGCCTCGATGATGGTCAATGGCGCGGCCACTTCGATTTCGGGCGCGGCGGCCTGGGGCACATTCACCTACACCGGCACGGCGGACATCGGCGGCACGGTCAAGGCCGGGTCGCTTGCGGTCAATTCGCTGGTCGACCGGCCGCTCGGTATTGCCGACCCGGTCGGCACGTCCATCGATGATGGCGGCAAGCTCAACACGCCCGACAATTTCAATGCGGTCCTGGCCGATATTTCCTATGCCAAGGACGCGTTCGGAACGATCAGCCCGCTGCTGACGCCAAAGTCAGGGCTGTTCGGCTCCTACGCTGGCGCGAGCGGCGATAGCGACAGTTCGGGCAAGGCCGCGATTGGCGGGTCGATCGCCTATGATCGCATCGATTCTGTCAGCCGCGCCTGGATTGATCCGGCCAGCAGCATCACGATTGGCGGGCCTCAGGCCGGGGCTTCGATCATCGACGCCGAAACCAACGTGGTGCTCCTGAGCATCGCTGGGCCGAAGCTGTTCGGCACGAAAAGCGGCGGGGCGGCCGGCGGCGGGGCCATCACCTACAACACGATCAATCCGGTCACCACGGCCGGGATCGGCGACGGGGTGGTCCTCGTTACACCCGACAAGGGCCTGTCGGTGATCGCCAATGCCGCAGTCGACGCGCTGACGCTGGCCCCGGTGGCGGGCCGGGGCAAGAGCACCGTGCTGAGCGGCGCGTTCGCGGTCAACCAGATCGAAGGCGCGACGCGGGCGATCATCGCGAATACGGCCCGCCTCTCGCTCGGTGCAGGCACGCTTGGCCTTGCCGCATCCACGGATGAACAGCTCTGGACCGTGGCGGGAACGCTCGCGTGGAACAAGGCCGATGGGTCGGCGGGCTCCTCGCAGACCTCGGTCGGGGTCTCGGGCGCGCTCAACTATGTTTCGCTCACCACACAGGCCGCAGTGGGCGCGGCGCACGATGCGTTCAATCCCGCATCGCCCGCCATCGCCGCTGCGGCGAATGCGGGGATCACTTCGGGCAGCGTCGCCATCGCCGCGCAGGCCACCGGCTCGATCAATGCCGTTTCGGTCGCGGGGGTGCGCGACAACAGCAATCCTGAATCCAAGCCGGATCCGCTCAGCAACGCCAATGCATCCTTGAACAAGGCCAAGGGCGCGATCGGGCAAAAGATCGTCGATGAACTCGCGCTGCGGGCCAGCGGCGCACTCGCCGCAATCGGCGCGAGCACGTACGCGGGCCAGCTGCAGAGCAACTACGCCTCGCGCAACGATGCCGCGAGCGCGCCGACGGCGTCCGCTGCAGACCCTGCGGCAAAGCCCCCGGGCCCCGTCGACGGCTGGGGCGTGGCAGGTTCCGCCAGCGTCAATATCACCAAGCTTTCGGCCACGGTCGATATCGCGCAGGCCCGGTTCACCAGGGCGGCCAAGGCGCCGGCGGGGACTTTCGTCGCCAAGGCGACAGAGCGCGCTGACACCCTCGCCATCACCGGCGGTGCGGCGCTGGCACAGGGCGTTCAATACAGCGGCAGCTCCACGCTGGTCGCGGGCGCATTTGGCGTGTCCTACAGCAGCAATGCGACGAACCTCAGCATCGACCACAGTGTCATCGCCGGGTTCGATGCAGTTTCGGCTACAGCCGTTGCCAATGGCTTGCGGATCGGCGCGGGGCTGGCGCTTGCGGCCGATACGACCCAGACGCCCGACGGCAAGACCCTCGCCGCATCCGCCTCGATCATCGTCGCCAGCGACACCGTCAGGGCCAGCCTCACAGACGACAGCCTCAGCGGCAGCGGCAAGGGCGATGCCTCGGTCCTCGCGTTCGACGGCCGCACGCTTGG
Source organism: Sphingomonadaceae bacterium (assembly GCA_947375105.1). Taxonomy (GTDB): domain Bacteria; phylum Pseudomonadota; class Alphaproteobacteria; order Sphingomonadales; family Sphingomonadaceae; genus Novosphingobium. The sequence goes on along the minus strand of CANCET010000005.1, from coordinate 12,522 downwards.
CGCGGGTGCAGGAGGGCTTTCGTGGGGCACGCAAAGCGGGTTCGGCGGGGCACTGACGGTGCTGATCGACAAGGCAGCCTCGGGCGCGCCGACGAGTGCCTTGCTCGCGCGGACGCCGGTGGCTGGCTTCGTCAATCTCTCGGTGCAGGCGCTCGATGCCGCGCGCCTTGTCGGCATCGCCGCCGCGGGCGCCATCAATGGTGGTTCGGGCCAGAGCGGCAATGGCATTGCCGCGAGCATTTCGTTCAACGACATCGCGCTCGGCACAAGCGCGCTGATCGACCTCGGTGATACCGGGGCGGGCTCGGTCAACGTGAGCGGCGCGCTCACCGTCGCGGCGGGCGAATATGCCGCAAACGATCCGGCAACCCAGTACGCGCGCGCTGCCTGCACAAGCAGCTGCGACGGCGCGGAAAGCTTGCTGGCCAATTTCGCCATCGCGCCGACCACGTTCGGCGCCGGGGATCCGCTTCAGGCCGGCGACCTTCCTTCGGGTGCGGCAATTGTCTCGGTCGCCATCCCGATTGCGGCGGCGCGCGGCAATGCTGGCGGGCTTGGCCTGTCGGTCAATCTCGTCAACAACGATCGCACGGCCGCGATCACCGGCGGTGCAGCGGCATCGGGTTCGACGATCAGGGCGGGATCGCTTGCGCTGCGCACGGTCGACCGGGCGACGATCCTCTCGCTTGCAGCAGGCTATGCCGGCAGCGGCAATGGCAGCGCGCTGATGGGCTCGCTTGCCTACAACCAGATCGGCGGCACCGCGACTGCCAGCCTTTCCCGCTCGGCCGGCGCAAGCAAGGCCCCTGTCATCGAGGTCGGGAAAGCAGGCGCAGCCGCTGCGCCCGTTTCTGTCACCGCGCTCGCCGATGGCCGCGTCTACAGTCTCTCCGGCGCCATCGGGAATGCCAAGAACGCCGCAGGCGGGCTTGCGGTCAGCGTCAATTCGATTGCCCGGCAAGGCTCCGGGCCTGCCGCGGGCATCGCTGCACTGGTCAGCGGCGTGACGCTTGCGGGCAATCCCTCGCTCGCGGTCAATGCGGCGGGCACCGAGACGATCCTGTCTGCCGCGGTCGCGGGCGCGCTGGGTACGGGCAATGCGCTGGGCGGATCGGCCTCCACAAATGCCGTCGCGCCCACCATATCCGCACAGGCGACCGGGCTGGCCTATGCCAATCCATCGACCGGCGATCTTGCAGTCACCGCCTCAGACAGCGCATCGATCCGCAGCCTTGCGCTGGCGGCCGCGCTTTCAACCAACCAGAGCGCGCTCGGCGCAGGGGTTTCGGTCAATCGCATCAGCACGCAGGTGCTCTCCAGCTTCACGCCGTCCAGCGCGATTTCGGTGCGCAACCTGCTCGTCCAGAGCCAGTCCGCCGCGACAACGCAGCTCGTGGCCGTAGGGCTTGCACTGGCCGGCAAGTTCGGCGGAGCAGGCTCGATCGCGGTCAACCAGACGAGCGCCGAGGCCGATGCGCTGCTCACGCTCAATGGTTTCAGCGTAACCGCAAGCGGCTCGGTCGGCGTGCTCGCCACGCGCGACAGCGCGATCGACGCGGCGGCAGGCGCTGCCGGGCTCGGCGCGAAGTCGGCGGTCGGCGCGGCGCTGGTGCTCAACGATGTAACCGGCGGCGCGCAGGCGCTGGTCACCGGCACTGGCGGCGCCTCGGTGACGGCGCTGGGCGGCGGCGATGGCCTCACCGTGCGCACGGGCGACCTTGCCGAAGCGCTCAAGCAATTCGATTTGCCGCAACTGGTGCCCGAATCCACCGGTACGACCGGTGCCTCACGCGCGGCGCTGCAGCAGATCAAGCCCGCCACCGCCGTGATCCACGGCGTGGCGATCAATGCCAATTCAGCCCATGCCACGCGCACGCTGGCCATCACCGGCGCGATTTCGGACAGCGGCCTCGCCGGTGCCGTAACTGCCGTGGTGGGCAATGTCGGCGGCAATACCCTCGCGCAGGCGAGCGGCGTGCAATTCAACGTGGGCCACACCGGCGCTGCCAAACCGGTGGCAGAGCCCGTCGCGCTCGACATCAGGGCCGGGACCGCGATCGATACCGCCAGCTTTGCCGGCGCCGTGGCAGGGAGCAACGGCGTTGGCCTTGGCGCGCCGGTCATCTCCGATGCGCTTACCGCACAGACCAGCGCGCTCCTCACGGGCGGCGGGGTTACGACCACCGGCAACGTCACCGTGCGCGCCGCCTCGCGCCAGGCGGCAACCGCGCTCGTGCTGGCAGGCGCGATCGGCGGCAATATCGGCGCGACCGTTTCGGGCGTGTCACCGCGCTTTGCGGCGATGACCACCGCTGCGGTCGATGAACCGGGCACCATCTCGATCCTCGGCACCGGCGGCCTCGCGATCAACGCAGACAGCGATTCGCGCGCGTTCGCCACCTTCGGCAGCCTGGCACTGGGCAAGGGCGCGGGCGCCGCAACCGTTGTCGTGGTCACCGACGACGATCAGACCCAGGCCCGCTACAAGAGCGCCAAACGCATCGGCGTGACCGCGCCCGCCGTCAGCGTTCTGGCAAACGGCCGGTTCGATGCGCGCGTGGCGGGTGGCTCGGTCGCTGCGGGCCTTGCCGGGGCACTCGTCGGCAATGGCGTTGGCGTGGTCAATCGCCAGATCGTGGCCGCACAGGCCAGCGGGCTATCCTACAACAACTCCGCCGGAACGGTCTCGGTCACCGCCAACCAGATTGCCAATTTCCAGCCGATCATCGGACAGGCTGCCATATCGGCAAACCTCGTAAGCGGGGCCGGCGCCCTTGGCGCGGTGGTCGTGCTGTCGCAGGCCAAAGTCGATGCCACGCTGACAGATCCGCTCGTCACGGCCAGCAACGTCTCGGTCAATGCCTATGGCGCAAGCGGCGTCGATGCGCTGCAGTTGGGCTTTGCCGGGGGTCTTTCGGGCAGCATCGGGGCGAATGTCACTTACATCGGCATCGGCGAAGTGGCCGATACCGGCGCATTGTTTTCCCAGAGCGGCGGGGCCGACGCCAACAGCCAGGTTGCGGCCAATGCCGGTTCGACCGGCAGCGGCAACGGCAACCTCACGATGCTCGCGGGCGGCAGCGGCGAAACCACCGCGCAGCAGGCTGCCGCGGCCGGGATCGGCCAGCTCGGCAGCTCGGCATCCGCGCATATCGTGGCCGGTGCGGACGGCACGCGCAATGCGGGCGGCACATTGCAGGCGAGCAGCCGCGACCAGTTCGCGCAAGTCGGCAGCGTCACGTCCGCGCCCACCGCCGATGACGGCGCGGCTTCGCGCGTGCGCGCGCAAGTGCTCGCGGCGACAGCGGGGCAGGCAAGCCGCGTCAACACCGGTGTGCTCAGCGTATCGAGCAGCGCCAACCTCGTCAGCAAGAGCTCCAATTTCCAGGGCGCGGCAAGCCTTGCCAGCGGATCGGCAGCCATCGCGATCACGCGCAACGCGGCCAACAGCATCGCCCGGGTCGGTGCCGGGGTGATCGCCAGCGGCCTCGGCAGCGCGAGCACGCTCGATGTGCGCGCGGTTACCGGGCAGGACGCCAGCCGCCTCACCGGTGGCATCACCACTCCATCAAAGGCAGCGGAGGCGCTGGTCGTCTCCGGCTCGGTCGGCGCGCTGACCGCAAGCATCGGACTTGCCGACATCAAGCTGCAGACCGTCGCGCTTGCTGAAAGCCTGGGCGCAGTCGGCTTCGGCACGGCAACGATCAAGGCCAGCGACAGCAGCGATGCCGCCGCCAATGTCTACGGCGCGGCAGTGGGGGCGGGCGGCGCGCTCAACGTGGCGATTGCCAATGTCACCAAGGAAGGCACAGTCGGCGCGCAACTGGCCGGAAAATCGCTTTCAACCGTGACCAACGTGATCGCCGCAGGCGGCGGTTCGACAAGCGCCTACGCGCTGGCGGCCGCGGGCGGCAATTTCTTCGCCGGCAATGCGGCCGTTGCGCTCGCAACCGACCGGCGCACGATTGATGCGCGGATCGGCGAGGGGACGACGATCAACAGCAACACGCTGCTGGTCGATGCCTCGGCCGTGCCGCTGGTCAGTGCGGCGAGCGACGGCATCGCGGTCAGCGGCGGACTCGCGATGGGGGGCAGCGTCGCGCTTGCCACGGCCGATGCCACGATCTCCGCGCGCATTGGCGAAGGCGGCAGCATTGCCTGCGCCGCCTTTCTTGCGCCGAACTGCACCGCCACCGTGCGCGCAGCGCTGCTCCAGCCGGCGAGCGGCACCAATGTCTCGGCGCGGGCGCGCGGCAGCGCGGGCGGGGCACTGGCGGCGGCGAACGCCTCGATTGCGACGGTTTCGGACACGGCTGACGTCGCGGCGGTCATCGGCGCCGATCTTGGCGGCGGCGCGGGCAAGGCGCTGGTGCTGTCCGGCCCAACCCTCACGGTGCTCGCCAGCCGCACCCTCGCGCAGAACGCCAGCGCCGATGGCCTGACTGCCGCGGGCCTGCTTTCGGTCGGCGTGCAAGCCGCGAAGGCAACCTCGTCCGGCACGGTCGATGCAGGGCTGCTCAACGTTGACGGCTCGCAGCAGGTGCTGGTCGATCCCGCCACGAATCGCCCGCTGGTCAACGCGAGCGGTGCGTTCGTTCGCAATCCCGATGCGACCATTTCAGCCAGCAGCCTCGATCTCAACACCGCGACGACCCGCGCAGGCGCAGGCGCGCTGGGTGCCGGCGTGGCAGCGGACGCCGCGACGGACGCGAGCGGCATCGTCACCACCACAATCGCCCCGAATGCGGGCAATACCTTCCGCGCGGGCACGCTGACCGCGACCGCGACCGCGCAGACGGACTATCATGCCGAGGCGGACGCGACCCAGGCCTCGTTCGTAGGCGGATCGGGCAGCACGACCGAAAACACCGTGAACACCACCGCGCACGTGGTGATCGGCAAGGCGATCCCGGGCGCCGCAACAAGCGCCAATTCGGTGCTCCGCGCGAGCAAGTTCGTGATCAGCGCGCAGACCACGGTGGGCGCGACTGGCAGCGATGGCGGCTTTGCGCGCGGTGCCGGTGGCGGCGCGGCCACGGGCGCGGCGGCCAAGGTGACCAACCAGGTCAACCAGCACGCGGCCGTCGATGTGCTGGGCGGCACCACGCTGCGCCAATACGGCGATGCCAGCCAGAACCAGTTGGGCATGACGATCAGCGCAGGCATCGCCACCGCGCGCAGTGCTTCGACCGCGCTGCAGGTGGGCGGCGTGATGCTGCTGCCGTTCGCGCGGGTCGACAGCACCTTCAATGCCGACAGCAAGGTAGCCATAGGCGCCAACACACTGCTGCGCGGCGATGGCGGCATCGGCATCGGCACGGCAGCCCACCAAACCATCGCCGACAGCACGGCGGTGCAGATCTATGGCCTCGCCGGCATCGGCGGCGGCTCCGCCAGCACGACGGCCAACACGTCCGGTCTCGTCACCGTGGGTGACGGCGCGACGATCGAATCGTTGTCCGATGTCTATCTCACGCCCGGCATTGCGGGGGACGGGCTTGGCCGCGACCAGATCGGGGTTTCCGACCAGACCGACGTGTTCAACCAGACCATCGTGCCGATCACCGTCGATCACGACGCCCATGCTACCGCCAATCTGACCGACAAGCTGATCGTGGGCAAAGCCGTCATCCGCTCGGCGCGTGACGTCACTTTCAGCGCTCTCGCCAGCGGCGTCGGCGCCACCGCGGTCGGCACCGGGCACAACCCCTATCTTTCGATCTTCGCCCAGACCGACAGCGGCGGCACTGCCGATGTCGGGGCCACCGGATCGATTGCGCTCAATGGCAGCCAGATCACCGCGGGCTTCCTCGCCAACCGCCACTTCGCCATCACTGATACCGCAGACGGCGGCTGGCAATCGGTCGAGACCGACAACGACGGCACCGACACGCTGACCCGCACGATCACTGCCGACAAGAACGGCAAGATCACCGCAGACAACCTCGCCTCCACCAGCAAGGGGCCCATCGCCGCGCCGGACCGCGACCGGTTGGGCCTCGCCCTCGTCATGGGACGGACGGTGTCCGCGCTCGATGTGGTCGGCAACCAGATTAGCAGCCTTCAAGCCCAGGTTGCCGCTGCCGGGCTGGCGGTGCCCCTCGATCCCAACACCGTGCCTGCCGGCCCCGCGCAAGATGCAGCCGCCGCCGCGCTCGCGACTTCGGCCAGCCAGTCGGCGCTCATCGCCAAGCTGTCTGCCGCCTATGACACGCGCGCGGCGCTGCAGAGTTCGGGCAGCGGGCAAGCGGCCGGCATCATGGTCGACAACGTGTTTGCCGCTGGCGGTTCGTTCGCGATCAACACGCCGACGATCACCGGCACCGGCAACACCATTGTCGCCAATGCCTCGCCCACCATCGCGATCAACAGCACCAGTGCGCGCAACCTGATCCTCGGCAGCCTGTTCATTCCCGCCAAGCCGAGCGGGGCAGTCACTTATGGCGGGCCCGCTGGCGAAACCAACCTTGCCGCCGTCGGCACGGTCATCGCGTCCGGCCCGAGCGATACGGTCGAAGGCCTGATCGACGTGACGGTCGGGACCCAGTTCGGCGGCAAGAGCGACCTGCTCGTGTTCGGCCCGATCGCCAATGTCGGCGGCACGCTCAAGGCGCTGGTCAACAATGGCAATTTCAGCCAGTTCGGCGATGTGCAGGTGGGCAAGTACGATGTCACCGTGCCCAATGGCCTGTTCAACGTCTCGACCAGCGGTGATTTCACCATGGGCGTGCCGATCGGGCTCTATTACGGCCGTCTCGGCCTGAACCTCAACGATGCGGCATGGTCGAACTGCGCCAGCGGCAGCACGGACGGCTGCGCCACAACGCCCAATACGCTCGCCCTCGCGGTTGAATCCTTCATCGCCGAGCAGGCCCTTGGCGTGACCGACGTGCCCGGGATTGCCGCACTGACCCAGGCGCTCAAGAACCAGTTCAACCTCACCGACGCGCAGGCTGCCGTGCCGATCACGACATTGTTCCGGCAGGGCTTCATCGAGCATTCGAGCGACGGCAACACCTACTTCACCCGGCTCAACGCCGATGGCCAGATCCTGCGGACGCGTGTGTTCAATCAAGGCAAAAATGACCTCAGCACCGGCGGCATTGGCAGCAGTGCAACGCTGTTCGCCTCGTGCGCGCAATGGTGTGAACTGGAAAGCAATGACGACGATCTGAGCAGCATCGGGCCCACGGGCGGCAACGTCTTCGTGCCGTTCCTGTGGGATTATGGCGATACGTATCCGCGCAAGGATTATCCGGGCGGGTATTACACGCCGGTGGGCGCCTTCACCGATCCTGTGCTCATTCGCCGGATCACCGATCTGCCGGAAAACGGCAATGGCGCCAATGCGCTCTCCAACCAGTCGGCCGCGTCAGCCAATGGCGGCACCATCCGCGCCAACCAGGTTCGGATCAACGCCAAGTTCGTCAACATCTCGGGCAGCATTATCGCCGGGCCGGAGAAGCAGCGCACGCTGACAATCGGCAACGACCTCCAGAATCCCGCCGGCCTTTCGATCGCCGATGCGATGGCGTCCGATCCCAATGTCAAAGTCGGCTCGGTTTCGGCGCCGCTGCAAAGCCTTGGCTTCGGCTCTGGCAATATCGGTGCGCGCTATGTCGTTACCGGCCTTGTGCGCAATGGCGCATGCCTCGTTTCCGGGGCGAGCGGCTGCCTGCAACGGGCCGTCAGCAGCACCACCGGCTTTATCCAGGTCGATGATATCGATGCCGGCGCGGGCGGGGTGATCGACATCACCGGGCGGATCCTCAACACCAATCCGCTTGGCGGCGGCGAACTCAAGGTGCTCGACGGTTTTGCCAATATCGCGATTACGAACAACGCGAACTATGATCTGCACCTTGGCACGATCAACGCCGGGACCGATGTCAGCGGCCTGATCAAGCTGACCGACCTGCACAGCGACGGGACCGTGGAGCAGACCACCTATCGCGACACGCCGGGCAAGGGCGTGACCATGAGCCACGCGATCAGCACGCCGACGCCGTTCACATCCGGCGGGTTCACCACAATCGTCGATGGGGACGTCAGCTACCAGCCGGGGACCGGCGAGGTGAATGCAGTGGGCGGGATCTTCGAGACACCGCTGTTTTACGATCCCTCGCTGCGCGGCGCCGCCTATTTCGTGACCGGCGAGAGCCGCACGATCTTCCGCGATCCAAGCGTGAGCGACGATTCTGTCGTGACATCCGAAAAGGTTCCGGGATCGGACAACGCGTACATCAGCGTGTTGGGCGGTGCCGCCAGCAAATGGCGCTATGCCAATGCCACGCAGCAGCCTCAGGGCGGCAGCTTCGTCGATATCGCTGGCCCCGGTACAGATCCCAACCTGATCCGCGCGCTCGGCGGGGGCACGCCCGATTTCGTGCAGATGGTCAGCGGCAAGGTTACGCACAGCACTTACGATCCGGTCGATTTCGGCACCAATGACGAATTCCGCCAGAGGATGAATTTCGAGATCCCTGACCGGATCGACGTGACGCTGACGACGGCGGTGCGGGCGACGTATCCGATCAAGATCGCGTTCGACAACGGCTTCGGGCAGAGCGGCGTCAATGTCGTGACCACGCAGGGCAGCGTGGTTGTCGGCGGGCGGATCACTTACGGCGGGGGCGATGTCGGCATTTCCGCTGCGGGCAGCATTCTCGGCTCGAAGGCAGGGCTGATCTATGCGCACGGCTTTTCGGGCTGTGCGGGTGCGGCGAACCCGCTCAATTGCGCACCCGGCGTGTTCAGCGGCTCGATCGGTACCGCCGATCAGGCGCTCGCGGTCACTGTGGCGGGAACCACGCTGGGCGATCCGGTCACCGGCTTTGGGAAAGTCACCGGCGGGCTGGTCACCGCCTATGCCAACGGCGGAGACGTGTTCCTCGCGCTCGGCACATCGACCGCCACAGCTGGCGATCTCGATGCCGTGGCCATCGCCGGCGTGGGTGCGTCGGGCAGGGTGGTGATCACCGCAAGCTCCGGCCTTGTCGGGCTCGACGGGATCGGCACGAACATCAAGGCAGGCGAGATCGACATCACGGCCAAGGGCGGCGTCGGCGGTTTCAACGCCTCTACCGGCAATTCGGCCGATCCGCTGCGCCTGCCCGCGCTCACCGTGGATGTTGGCGAAGGCGGGCTGTGGATCAACGCGGGCGGTGATATCACCGTGCAGGGCGCGATGAAGTTTGATGGCAGCGACTTGTCCAGCGTCCTGCGCCTCGGCGCGATCGTCTCGACCCGCGATGTGCAGATCCGCGCTCCCGGCTCGATTGTCGCGCTCGATACGGCCACGATCATCAATCAGGACAAGCTGGCCCGCTTCCTCGATGCCGCCAACACGCTTCAGTTGACACCCAGCGCCACGTGCGCGGGCGCGGCGTGCAACGCCACAAACCCTGCGCGGCTCGCCTCGATCACCGATGCGCTGCGCGGTCAGGCGCGGTCTGCCTATGATACGATCATCCGCGCGGGCGGCCTCGGCCAGGCCGAAGCGCTCGACATTGCGGGCCGTATCGACACGCTCAACGGGCTGGCGGCAGCGGGTGTCGCCATCGGGCGCGACGGCAGGGTCGTCTACGATCCGGCCAAGGATACCGCCAAGGCCGCGGTAAACTTTGCCGCTTCGCTGGCCGGGCGGACCGGGCTGAGCAGCGCCGAGGTGACGGCCACGCTGCAGAACTACGCCAATGGCGTTATCGCGCTGGTCGGCACCAGGCTGCCCAACCTTTCGGGAAGCGCCAACAAGGCCGCCGCTGTTTCCGCGCTGGTGCAATCGCAAAGCAAGGCCGCTGCGGAGGCCGATGCCGTCGGCAAGCTGCAATTGCTCGATCAGTTGCGCACGCAAGGCGTCCAGATCGACCCTGCCGGTAAAGTCACGCTTTCCGGCACCGCGAAGGTCGCTCCGGGCAGCGCGCTCGCAACGCTCGCCGTCAATGCGCTTGAATCGCAGACCAACGCGCTCAAGCCCACGGCCGGCGCGCCCCAAACCGCGCCGATTGCGCAGCCAACGCAGGCCGATGTGCAGCGCGGCCTGCAAGTTTACGTCGATAGCCTCACCAGCCGGATCAAGCCCTTGTTGGGAGGCACTTTGCCGACGCTCGTCGGGCTGGGCACGGGCGCGGCGCAGATCGGGCTGGTGGACAGCAAGATCAGCGCGAGCAGCTATGCCGCCTATACCAGCGCGCAGACCGCCGATGCCAAGGCCGTGCTGATCCAGCAATTCGGCGCGCTGCCCACCTCGCGCGCCAGCATCAGCACCTTGTCCTTCGCACCCGGCTTCCTCGCGGCGCGCACCGATGGCGCCACGTGGCGGCAGACCCAGCTTGATTTCCAGGTGCCCTCGACCGCGTTCGTCCCCGTGGCGGATACCCAGTTCGAGACGCGCAAGCCGGTCATCACCGGGCGCAACCTCACGCTGGTGGCAGGCAATTCGATCGGCAACTTCGAAGCGCCCGAAGCCTTCCGCTTCACGGCTGCCGGCCTTGTCGACGCGTCCGGCAAGGTCATCACCGATCCGCTGCAGAAGCAACTCGCGGCGGCCTATCTTGCCTCTGCGGGCCCCGGCGATCTCGTCGCGTCCGTCACGGGTTCGCCCGCCACGCAGGTCACCTTCGTCAGCCGCCACGATCAGCCGCTGCCGCTCGATGTGACCGGCGTGGTCAATGCCTTTGCCGCGACCAACTATGTCTCGCGCACGACGACCTGGACCGCCGATACGGCCGACCAGCTTTCCGGCGATATCTTCCTGACCAATGTCGATACCATGAACATCGGTTCGATCGTCAGCCTCAAGCCGGTGACGAGCGCGCGGCGCACCGATTGCAACAGCAACCCCATGGTCCCGCTTTCGGCCTGCGACAGCCGCATTCGCCTCACCGCCAATGCCATCACCGGCGTGACGCAGGGCGCGCTGCAACTGACCGGGCGCACTTACATCAACGGCCTGCTCACACGCGGGAATGCGACCGACCCCAGCGGACGCGCGGTGATCATGGGCGGGCTGATCCGTCTCGAAGCCTCGAACGGCAATCTGCAATCGGCGGACGGCACCGGCATCGAGATCGACGCGCAGGGTCTGGAAGTCGTGCGTGCGGCGGGCGATGCCCGGCTGTTCAAGCGCGCGCCTGCGGTCATCGGTTCAAGCGATTTCGGCGCGGGCCTTGCCTACAGCAACAGCGGTGATCTCACCGTCGGCGATGTCTTCGCGGGCCGGACATTCGCGCTCGACAATACGGCTGGCTCGCTGCTGGTCAGCGGGGTTCCCTCGAACCTGTCGAGCGAAAACCGCAATGGGCGGATCGTGGCGGGCGCGGTGCGGCTGCGCGCTGCGGGAGACATCGGCGGCAGCGGGATAACCAACGCAGGCCTGCCCGCGCGCTTCGATATCCAGACGCCGCTGCTCGATGTGCTGGCGGCAGGCTACGATTTCGCCGGCGCGCAAAAAGCGTCTCCCGCCACCACTTTCAGTTTCGACGGCAGCGGCCAGCACCTCTTCACGGCGGCCGAACTGCTTGGGACGAGCGCGATCGATCCGGTCAGCCCGGCCTTCATCAAGTTCACCCAGCTTCCCAGCGGTGCCAGCCTCACGCTCAATACTCCATCGGGCCTCCGGTTCATCAAGAACGGCTCGGTCATCCCGGTCTCCGCGATCTCGCAGCTCCAGTTCGGCGGCTACTCCGGGCTCGGCACGCAGACGATTGGCTACCAGCTGACCGTACCTGCCGGTGCAATCGGCACCGGTGCGGCACCCGCCGGCATCGCCGGAGGGTCCGCATGGCTCGATCTGCGCGGCGCGGTGCGGATCGGCGGCACTCCCACCTCGGTCATCGGCGCGCGCGGCAGCATCGATATCGGCAAGGTTGCGGGCAGCGCGGGCCTTATCGATCTTGAAAGCGCCGTGCAGGTTGGCGGCGCCATGCGCCTCGTCACTGGCGGGTCCTTCGCGATTGGGCAGACGGTCACCGTGACCGCCAGCGGCATGCCCACGGATGCGTCCTGCGCGGCCAATCCCGGCACCGCGTCGTGCCTGATGGACTTGTCCAGCCTCGATCTTGCGGTGGGCGGCGCCTTCAACCTGTCGACGCCGCGCGGCATTGCATTCGGGTCGCTGGCGGCGGGTGGCGGCACCGTGGAATCGACTGCGGGCGCGATCACCATTGCCCGCGGCCTCACCGGCAGCGCCAGCGTGGCTGCGCCCTTCAGGCTCAAGGGCTTCAACGGGGTGTTCACCCACGACATACTCGGCGGCGCGCTCGCGCTGTCCTCCACCAACGGCAATATCGATGTCGCGGGCACGATGAGCGCATCGTCGATCACCATGACCGGCAAGACTACCGGGGTCGATGGCGCGATCAATACGAGCAACCTGGTGATCGTTGCCGATGGCGATGTGACGCTGGAAAACACCATCGTGGCGGATTCGCTCAAGGTGTCGGTGACCGGCGATCTTGAACTGTCTCACTCGATCACGTTGCGTTCGCCCACCGGGCATACCGCCTCGACGCTGAACGCAGG
>CANCET010000004.1 GCA_947375105.1 Sphingomonadaceae bacterium | reverse complement strand
ACGAAGACCAGCGAGAGCACGAACTGCACGCCGCGCATCCAGCTTTCCTCGAAATGCAGCGCATAGTGCGAGTAGAAGCGGTGCCCGGTCTCCCGGAATTCGAGCAGCTGGTTGACGATGAACAGCATGATCCCGCCGCAGAAGATCAGGGTGGCGGAGGGCCAGATGCGGGGGATCAGGCCGCCGTTCTCGATTGGATCGCGGGTGATGTCGTAGACGGTGAGCAGGATAAGCGCCCCCGTGGTCGCGGCGAGATAGAGCCCGAGACGGCGCCACCGCATGCGGCCGATTTCGGCGAGCGCAATGACAGGAATGAAGGCGGTTACCAGCGTAAGTGCGGCGAAGGCGATGGGGTGGCGCGCGCTCCAGTACATCTCGAGCTCGGCCTTTCTGGGGCCGGTAAATTCCGAGAAACCCGGCCATACCAGTTCGAGCAGCAGCCATGCCGCGAGCCCTTGCGCAAAGCCGATGGCAAGGCGCAGCGGGCCGGTCTGGGCCGGCGGTGCCGGTTCGGTCGAGGTCTCTTCGTTCAAGCCATTGTCTCCCTGCGCGCAGCCTATGGCGCGAGAGGAGGGCTGACTAGGGCCCATCGGCTCCGCTCTGGCGGCGGACCAGCCACCACACCGCGCCAGCCGCCAGCAGCGCGGCAGCGGCGATGAGGGCTGCAATCACTACTCCGCCCGCAAGCATGCCGGTGAGGAGCGCGACAAGGATTTCGATGCTGGTCCTCATTCCCCCGGGCTTAGCATGGATTGCAGCGGCCGCAGAGGGTGCTTAGGGCTCCCTCTGTGAGCGAACTTCCGATCCATGCCGTGCTGCCAGAACTGCTGGACGCCTTGCGCGCCAGCCCTTCAGCCGTGCTGATCGCGCCGCCGGGCGCTGGCAAGACGACGGCGGTGGCCCCGGCCTTGATCGGCGAGGCGTGGTGCAGCGGGCAGGTCATCGTGCTTTCGCCCCGGCGCGTGGCGGCGCGCGCGGCGGCGGAGCGGATGGCCGAGCTGCTGGGCGAGCAGGCGGGCCAGACGGTGGGCTATGTCACCCGGCTTGATGCAAAGCGCGGTCCCGGCACCCGCATCGTGGTGATGACGGAGGCGATCTTCGTGTCCGCGCTGCTAACCGATCCCGAGCTTTCCGGCATCTCGGCAGTGCTTTTTGATGAAGCACACGAGCGCGGGCTGGGGAGCGATCTGGCGCTGGCCCTGTCCATCGAGGCGCAGGGCGTGCTGCGCGATGATCTGCGTCTGGTGGTGATGTCCGCCACGTTGGACGGCGCGCGGTTTGCACGGCTGCTGGGCAATTGCCCGGTGGTGGAGAGTGAAGGGAAGGCGCATCCGCTGGCGCTGCGCTGGCTGGGTTCGCGCCCCGACCTGAAGCCCGAACAGGCCGTCGCAAGCGCGGTGGTGCAGGCATGGGGCGAAGCGGAGGGCGATATTCTCGCGTTCCTGCCCGGCGTGGCACAGATCGAGCGGTGTGCGGATCTCCTCGCGGAGCGCCTGCCGCAGGCGCTGGTGCTGCCGCTGCATGGGCAGGTGGAGCCAGCGGGCCAGCGCGCGGCGATCCGGCGCGATGCTGGGGGGCGGAGGCGGGTGGTCCTGGCGACGAGCATTGCCGAAACCTCGCTGACATTGGACGGCGTGCGGATCGTGATCGACGCGGGGCTTTCGCGGCGGTCGGAGTTTGATAAGGCGGCGGGCGTTTCGCGGCTGGTGACGGTGCGCGCCAGCCAGGCTTCGGCGGCCCAGCGCGCGGGCCGGGCGGCGCGGCAGGGGCCGGGCGTGGCGTATCGTCTTTGGGAAGAGGCGGCGCATCCGGGGCGCGAGGCATTCGATCCGCCGGAGATCCTGACCAGCGATCTGACCCCGCTGGCGCTGACTTTGGCGCAGTGGGGCGCAGGCGATCCGGCGGACATGGCGTGGATTGATCCCCCGCCGGCGGCAGCGATGGCGGCGGCACGGACGGCACTGGCGGCGCTGGGGGCGCTGGATTCCGAAGGCCGGATCACCGCGCACGGGCGTGCGATGGCTTCGCTGCCGATGGAGCCGGCGCTGGCGCATATGCTGCTGTTTGCCGCCGCGCGGGGCCAGGCGGAGGATGCGGCCCGGCTGGCGCTGCTGCTTCAGGAACGCGGGCTTGGCGGGCGGGGCGAGGATCTGGCTCTCCGGCTGGAACGCTGGGGGCGCGAGCGGGGCGGGCGGGCCGAGGCTTCGCGCAAGCTGGCGGCGCGTTGGGCTAAGGCTGCGGAGCACGCGGCGCGTGAACTGGGATCCGAGCGCCGCGCAGAAGTGCCGCTCGGCGCGCTGCTGGCGGAGGCATTTCCTGACCGGATCGCGCGGGCGCGGGGTGCCAGCGGGGAGGAGTGGCTGGCATCCGGCGGGCGGGGCTATCGGCTTGATTTGGCCAGCGCGCTGGTCCGCGCCGCATGGCTGGTGATCGGCGATGCGCAGGGCGAGGCCAAGGGCGCGCGGATCACGGCGGCGCTCGCGCTGGAAGAAGCCGAGGTCACGCGCCATCTGGCGCACCGCATCGAGGCGCGCCATGCGCTCGCGTGGAATGCATCCGAAGCCCGCGTCGAGGCGCGGCTGGAGCGGCGGCTGGGGGCCGTTGTGCTGGCGCGCGTGCCCGATCTTGCGCCGGAGCCGGAAGCTGTCGCGGCATTGCTGCTGGAGCGGCTGCGGGCCGAGGGGCTTGGGCTGCTTCCGCTGGGCGAGAAGGCCTTGGCGCTGATCGAGCGGGCGCGGTACGCCCGGCTTCCGGTACTGCAGGAGGCAACGCTGCTGGCCGAGGCGGAGGAGTGGCTGGGGCCGCTGCTGGCCGGACGGCGCGATTTCCAGATCGGTGCGGGCAAGCTGCACGAGGCGCTGCTCGGGCGGCTCGACTGGAACGGGCGTGCGGCGCTGGACCGGCTGGCACCTGCCGAGTTTGCCTCGCCGGCCGGCACGAGCCATGCCATCGATTACGGACATGAAGGCGGCCCGGCGGTGGAACTGCGCGTGCAGGCGTTGTTTGGCCTCGACCGGCACCCTGTGATCGGTGATCCGCCAAGGCCGCTGCTGCTCTCGCTCACCTCGCCGGGGCAGAAGCCGATCCAGACGACAGCGGACTTGCCCGGCTTCTGGCGCGGATCGTGGCGCGATGTGGTGAAGGACATGAAGGGCCGCTATCCCCGGCACCGCTGGCCCGATGCGCCGTGGGAGGAAGAGCCGAGCCTCAGGACCAAGAACGCGTTTCAGGCAGGGAAGCGGTGAGCTTGGTGGTTGGCCGTTCTGGATCCCCGCCTGCGCGGGGATGACGAAGGGTGGGGATATTCGGCATCCCAGCGCAGGTGGGGATCAAGGGCCGCACAGTCCGCAGTTGGGGCATCGCGGACTTGATTTCAAAGCCGATTCGTGGGCATGGGGACGTCATGTCTGCACGTATCTATCAGCGCCCGAAGAATGCCATGCAATCGGGCCGTGCCCGTACCCATGAATGGGTTCTTGAATTCGCTCCCGCAGAAGCGCGGCGGCCTGATCCGCTGATGGGCTGGGCCGGTTCGGGCGATACGCAAGTACAGGTCGTGCTGACGTTTGGTTCGGCGGACGAGGCCAGTGCCTATGCCGACAAGTACGGCATTGCCGCGCATGTCAGCCCGGTGCCGGTGAGGCGCCTCAAGCTGCAGAGCTACGCCGACAATTTTCGCTGAGATACAAATCCTCCCCATTTTCCCCTTCGCCAAGCTCAGGGGAAAAAGGGAGGACCATGACGGGATTGCTTTTTCCCGCCTGCCTCGCCATATGCGCCGCGGGAGTCGGGCGGACGTTTGCTGTCGCCAACTTGGTCAGGTCCGGAAGGAAGCAGCCACAACGATGTGCGGCGGGTCGCCCGGCTCCTTCAATCCCCCTCCGAAAGCCCCCTCATCCGCGAGCGCGCTTCATTGCGCGAACCGGTTGCAGGCACCACGCCGCTGACCTTGCCGAGACCGAAGGGCACCATGTTGGCGTAGATCGTCTCGCTGCCGTGTTCGGGGACGACATAGGTTTCGTGGAAGATCCCGACCGTACCATCGTTGCCGACCGCCTTGTTGAATGCGGTCCACGCCGGCCAGTGCTTCTGATCGCGGGCGCGGGCGTAGGCCTCGAGGCTGTCGAAATCGCGCCAGTATTGCAGCAGCGTGATCGTGCGCAGGCTGCGCAGCATCGTTTCGGTGCCGAGAAAACCACTTTCGGGATTGCGATAGAGTTCTTCGATCATTGGCCCCATCGAACGGATCACCGGGAGCCACTTGCCCACCTTGTGGAAGTGATTGATCCGCATACCGATCACGAAGACGACAAGGGGACCCTTGTGGGTGGCCGTCATCCGGCCGGGGGTGATCGTGCTCATGCGGGGAAGGTTCAGCTTTGCAACCTGTCTGTCAATCCCCGACGAGTTGGGGTAGGGGGCTTCGACAATCGCCGCAAGAGCGCCTAATCAGCGTTCATGGTCGATTCCACCGACATGTTTGGCGCGCCGCCAGAGGACGCACACCGGGATGAGCCCGAGAACGAGGGTCCCTCGGCGGCGGAGCTTGAGGCAGCGGGGCAGGCCTCGATGTTCGGCGATCCGGCACCGGCGGCCAGCGTGGTGCAGGAAGAGCGTGCTTCACCGCCACCCGTTGCGCCCGTGCCCGCACCTGCCGGCCAGCCCTACCGCGTGCTGGCGCGCAAGTACCGGCCGCAGACCTTTGCCGAGCTGATCGGTCAGGATGCGATGGTCCAGACGCTGGGCAACGCGATCCGGCGCGGGCGGCTGGCGCATGCCTTCTTGATGACCGGCGTGCGCGGGGTGGGCAAAACATCGACCGCGCGCCTCATCGCCAAGGCGTTGAACTGCATCGGCCCGGACGGGCAGGGCGGGCCGACAATCGATCCGTGCGGGCAGTGTGAGCCCTGCGTCGCGATTGCCGAGGGGCGGCACATCGACGTGATCGAGATGGACGCGGCAAGCCACACCGGCGTCGACGACGTGCGCGAGATCATCGAGGCGGTGCGCTATGCGGCAGTTTCGGCACGCTACAAGATTTACATCATCGACGAAGTTCACATGCTCAGCCGCAATGCGTTCAACGCGCTGCTCAAGACGCTTGAGGAACCCCCGGCACATGTGAAGTTCCTTTTCGCGACGACCGAGGTCGACAAGCTGCCGGTCACGGTGCTCTCGCGCTGCCAGCGGTTTGACCTGCGGCGTATCCAGACACCGGTGCTGGCGGCGCACTTCGCGCATGTGTGTGCGGCGGAGCAGGTATCCGCCGAGGACGAGGCGCTGGCGATGATCGCCGCGGCCGCCGAAGGTTCGGTACGCGACGGGCTCTCGATCCTCGATCAGGCGATCAGCCATGCCGATATGGCAGGGGGTGGCGAGGTGACGGCCGAGCAGGTCCGCGAGATGCTGGGCCTTGCCGACAAGACGATGCAGCGCCGCCTGTTCGCTGCGGTGATCGGCGGCAAGGGCGATGGCGTGCTGGAAGAAGTGGCAAGCCAGTTCGCGCTGGGGATCGAACCTGCCGCGATGATGCGCGCGCAGCTCGATCTGGTGCACAAGGTAACGGTGACGCAGATTTCCGGCGTGGCGGATGCCCGCTCGGCTGAGGAACGCGATGCGCTGGACGGCTGGGCAAAGCAGCTCGGCGCGGGCGCGTTGCACCGGCTGTGGCAGCTGATGCTCAAGGGCTATGATGAAGTGCGCGGCGCGCCCGATCCGCTGGTGGCGGCGCAGATGGCGCTGCTGCGGGTGATGCACGCAGCGGACCTGCCTGATCCCGGCGGGCTCATCAAGCAGCTCGAAGCTTTCGCTGCCAATCCTCCGGCTGTGCAGGCGGCGGCGCCCGCAGGTTCGTCAGAACCCGTCGCCGCCGCGCCGCCAAGCGCGGATGCCGTGGCCAGGCAGTGGGCGGGGCTGGTCGAACAGGTCGAACAGATTTCGCCGCTGATCGGCTCAGCCATGCGGCTATCGGTGCGGGTGGTTTCGCTCGTGCCCGGGCATCTCGTCTATGCGCTCGCGCCGGGCATTCCGGGCGATCCCACGGCGGATATGCGGCGCGGACTGGAAGGTGCAACCGGCGGGCGCTGGCAGGTGGAGCGCAGCAGCGATCTCGCTTCCGCGCTGCCCAGCCTTGAAGAAGTCCGTGCGGAAGCCGCCGAGCGCGAGGAAGCGGCGTTACGCGAGGACCCGCTGGTGCGCGCAGCCTTTGCCGCGTTTCCGGGGGCTGAAATGATCGACGAGAGCGCTATATCAGCGCCGACACGCAAACCTTGGAGCAAACGCGCATGAAGTCGATGGAAGAGATGATCCAGGCCGCGCAGGCCGCCGCCCAGACCATCCAGAAGCAGATGGAGGACGCGCAAGGCAAGCTCGACCAGATCGAGGTCGAAGGCGTGGCGGGCGGCGGGCTCGTCAAGGTCAAGGCTTCGGCCAAGGGCCGCGTGATCGGCGTTTCGATCGACGACAGCCTGATGGACAAGGGCGAGAAGGGCATTCTCGAAGACCTGATCGCCGCGGCGTTCAACGATTGCCGCCAGCGCGCCGATGCCGCCGCAGCAGAGGAAATGCAGAAGGTGCAGATGGCGGCAGGCATTCCGCCGGGCTTCAAGCTGCCGTTCTGAGCGGGCAGCCTGGCGCACAGCATGCAGCAGGCAGACTGGTGCCGGGGGACAACAGGCGCTATACGAAATTGTCACAAAATTTGAACGGGTGACCGGCGGTTTGCCGCCGCGCCCCATGAAGGTCGTTTTCCCCTGAGCGCATTTGTCCTGCTTGCTGCTGCCGCGATGGCCAGCGCCCCGCCTGCCGATGTTCAAGCGGCACCTGCCGCCGCAGCGGTGCCTGAAGCCGCCGCATCGGCTGCGGTTCCGCCTGCTGGCCCCAATTCCGGCCCCAGTTCTGGCCCGCAAACCGCACCTGCCGCGCAACCTGCGCAGGACGCGCTGCCCCCACTGGCTGGTGAGATCGTCGTTTCGGGTTCGCTCAAGGCCCCGCCCGAGGATCCGCTCGCGCGGGCGAACGAGACGAGCTACGAAGTTCTGCAGACCATCGACGACAAGTTCGTCGGCCCGGTGGCGAAGGGCTATGAGAAGGGCGTGCCGCGCCCGCTGCGCATGGCCTTGCGCAATTTCATCCGCAACGTGCGCGAGCCGGTGGTGGCGATCGCCTACCTGCTCGAAATCAAGCCCGGCAAGGCGTTCGAGACCGTGGGCCGGTTCGGCATCAACACGACCATCGGGCTGGGCGGCACGATCGACGTGGCGCGGAGCAAACCGTTCAACTTGCCTTATCGCCAGAACGGCCTCTCCAATGTGCTGGGCTACTACGGCGTGGGACCGGGGCCATACCTGTTCCTGCCGCTGGTCGGGCCGACGACCGTGCGCGACTTGTTCGGCCTGATCGCGGACCGGCTGGTGCTGCCGCTGGGCGTGGGCACGCCGTTCAACAAGCCGTGGTACGCGATCCCGATCAACACGATTGACGCGCTGGACTATCGCAACGAGGCGGACGAGGACTTCACGCGCCTGCGCAATGCGGCCGATCCCTATTCGACGTACCGCCGGGTCTACCTGCAATCGCGCATCGACCAGATCGAGGCGCTGCACGGCCGTGGGCCGCTGGTGCACGGACAGGTCCGCTATGGTCCGTTCGCGCGGCCAGTGGGCGCTGCGGCCGCCCCGGTGTCAGCGGCCGAGAAGCGGGTCATGGAGCAGGACGACGCAGCGGCGGATGCGGCCACCACGCCCGCGCCCCCTGCGGCGCCCGCGCCGACTGCCGAGCCTGCGCCTGTGGTGCAGCAGCCAGCGCCGCCACCCCCGCCACCTCCCGCGCCTGTGTTCATTTCGCAGCCTGTAGTGCAGCCGCTACCCTGAGCCGTGGACGGCGCTCTGCACCGGGCGGACTACCATGCCAAGACCTTGTCCATCATCGATCGGGACCTCGACGACTATCGGATCTTTGTCCGGCAATAGCTACGGCCGGAGGAGGCCAGACATGCGCACGCCGGGCCATTCGGCCACGGCTAGGCAGCGTAGGCCAAGACGCCTTGCCGTTTCCTCATCCACAATCCCGGCACAACGGGCCATTGCGGGCAGGGGGGTGGGCTCCCATATTCATTTTTAAGAGAACCTGCCGTTCTCTCTCCCAGCGGCAGGGCGAATGGAATTGAACCCATGATCAACTACCCCCTTCTTCCGCTGCGCGACATCGTCGTGTTCCCCGGCATGGTCGTGCCGCTGTTCGTTGGCCGCGAGAAATCGGTCGCCGCGCTGGAAACGGCGATGGCTGGCTCGAAGGAAATCTTCCTGCTCGCCCAGCTCGATCCCGGCTGCGACGATCCCGACCGCGACGACCTTTACGATACCGGCGTCATCGCCACCGTCCTGCAGCTGCTGAAGTTGCCGGATGGCACCGTGCGCGTGCTGGTCGAAGGCCAGCGCCGCGCCGAATTGCAGGCGCTCACCACCGAAACGGTGAACGAGGGCGAGCTCGTGCTGGCCGAAGTGATGGTGATCGAGCCCGAAGTCGTCTCCGGCGCGGAAGTGTCGGGCCTGATGCGCTCGGTGGTCGATCAGTTCGGCGAATACGCCAAGCTTTCGAAGAAGCTGCCGCAGGATGCCGGCTCGCAACTTGGCGATATCGACGATGCCGGCAAGCTGGCGGATGCGGTGGCAGCCAATCTGGCGGCGCGCGTTGCGGAAAAGCAGGCGGTGCTGGCCGAGGCCGATCCCTTGAAGCGGCTCGAAATGGTGCTCTCGTTCATGGAGGGCGAGCTGGGCGTGCTGCAGGTGGAGCGCAAGATCCGTGGCCGCGTGAAGCGCCAGATGGAAAAGACGCAGCGCGAATATTACCTCAACGAGCAATTGAAGGCGATCCAGTCTGAACTGGGCGGCGGCGATGACGGCGAGGGCAACGAGCTGGCTGAGCTGGCCGAGAAGATCGAGACGCTCAAGCTTTCGAAGGAAGCGCGGACCAAGGCGACTGCCGAGCTCAAGAAACTGCGCACGATGCAGCCGATGAGCGCGGAAGCGACGGTCATCCGCAACTATCTCGACGTGCTGCTGGGCCTGCCTTGGGGCAAGAAGTCCAAGCTCAAGAAGGATATCGCCGCGGCGCAAGCCGTGCTCGATGCCGACCACTATGCGCTCGACAAGGTCAAGGACCGGATCATCGAGTATCTTGCTGTGCAGGCGCGCACCAACAAGCTGAAGGGGCCGATCCTGTGCCTCGTCGGCCCGCCGGGCGTGGGCAAGACCAGCCTCGGCAAGTCGATCGCCAAGGCGACCGGCCGCCAGTTCGTGCGCCAGTCACTGGGCGGCGTGCGCGACGAGGCCGAGATTCGCGGCCACCGCCGCACCTACATCGGCTCGCTGCCGGGCAAGATCGTGACCAATCTCAAGAAGACCGGCACGTCGAACCCGTTGTTCCTGCTCGACGAGATCGACAAGCTCGGTCAGGATTTCCGCGGTGATCCGGCCTCGGCTCTGCTGGAGGTGCTCGATCCGGAGCAGAATGCAAAGTTCCAGGATCATTACCTCGAGCTCGATATCGACCTCTCGGACGTGATGTTTGTGTGCACTGCAAACAGCCTCAATCTGCCACAGGCGCTGCTCGACCGCATGGAGATCATCCGGCTGGAAGGCTACACTGAGGACGAGAAGGTTGAGATTGCCGAACGGCACCTGATCGCCAAGCAGGTTGAAGCGCACGGGCTCAAGCAGGGTGAATTCACCCTGACGCATGAGGCGCTGCGCGATCTGATCCGCTACTACACCCGCGAGGCTGGCGTCCGCACGCTGGAGCGCGAGATCGCGCGGTTGGCGCGCAAGGCGCTGCGGCGGATCCTCGAGAAGAAGGACACCGCCGTCACCGTTACGCCGGAAAACCTCTCCGACTTCGCCGGGGTGCGCAAGTTCCGGCACGGTATGTCCGACGAGGAGAACCAGGTCGGCGCTGTGACGGGCCTTGCCTGGACCGAAGTCGGTGGCGAACTGCTGACGATCGAAAGCGTGACGGTGCCGGGCAAGGGTGCGGTCAAGACCACCGGCAAGCTTGGCGAAGTGATGAGCGAGGGCGTCCAGATGGCGTTCAGCTTCGTCAAGGCGCGCGGGCCGCAGTACGGGATCAAGCCGTCGATCTTCAATCGCAAGGATCTGCACATCCACTTGCCCGAAGGCGCCGTTCCCAAGGACGGACCGAGCGCGGGCGTGGGCATGGTGACCGCGATGGTCTCCACGCTGACCGGCATCCCGGTGCGCGCGGACGTGGCGATGACTGGCGAAGTCACGCTGCGCGGGCGTGTGCTGGCGATCGGCGGGCTCAAGGAAAAGCTTCTTGCTGCGCTGCGCGGCGGCATCAAGACGGTGCTGATCCCGGAAGAAAACCGCAAGGACCTCGTCGAGATCCCGGCGAACATCCGCGAAGCGCTGGAGATCATCCCCGTGAGCCATGTCGATGAAGTGCTCGCACGCGCGTTGACTGCGCCGATCGAGCCCATCGAGTGGACCGAAGCGGACGAACTGGCCGCCAGTCCTGCACCCGCGCTGGGCGGGGCGGGCGCCGTGCAGACCGCACACTGACCGCTTGCCTTCGGCGGTGCAGCATATTTTGGCATGCTGCACCGCCGCATTGCAACATTACCGATGGTTTGATCCGTTCGTGAGGTAACGATTGCGAGTGGAACGATATTGGCCCCAAACAGGCCAGATTCCGGCCAGAATTAGGTGAATTCCGGCGTTTTTCGCTTTGACAGCCGATTCTTTCTCGGCTCTCTTCCTGCCACCAGAATTTCGATTCAGGCAGCCGATGTCAGCAAAAAAGCCAATGGGGGTTCCGCAATGAACAAGAACGATCTGATCAGCGCAGTGGCCGATGCGAGCGGCCTTTCGAAAGGTGATGCAACGAAGGCGGTAGAAGCCGTTTTCGATAGCGTGACCGGCGCGCTGGCCAAGGGTGATGAAGTGCGTCTCGTTGGCTTTGGCACTTTCTCGGTCGCCAAGCGCAAGGCCTCGACCGGCCGCAACCCGCGCACCGGCGAACCGATGTCGATCAAGGCGTCGTCGCAGCCGAAGTTCAAGGCCGGCAAGGGCCTGAAGGACGCCGTCAACTAAGGCAGGTTGCTTGGCGCGGTTTTTTCGAGCCGGGCCGCACGCAGACCGCATCAAAAACGCCGCGCCGGGAATCCGGGGCGGCGTTTTTGTTGATGCGCCTATTTTGCCAGCTTGATGAGCGCGGTCGGCGCTGCGGCGGTACGCGCGTCCACCTTCCAATCGAGCCGGGTCAGGCCGCTGGCGGTCTCTGCCTGCGGGCCCTCGTCGGTATTGTTGGCGAGGATCTGGCCGTCGGTGCGCAGGGTGAAGGTGCCGTCCGCGATGGGCGGTCCGTCAATGCCGGGCTTCTTGCCCGACGTGTCATTGCTCTTGATGTTCCCGCCCATCGCCCCGGCCATTGCGCCCAGCCCCGGCATGACGGGGTTTGCCGCAGCCGTGCTGAAGGCCGGCGCATCCACGCGCACCGAACCATCCGCGCGGCGGATTACGGTAACGAACGGCATGACCATCGGCAGGCGCTCGATTGTCGGGAAGCTGAAGTCGTGGTCGAGTCGCCCGGCAATGGTGTAATCCACCTCGAATTTGCCCTGGCCCTTGCTGACCACCGAGGCGTAGCCCTGCTGGCGGGCTAGCCGCTGCGCAAAGGCGGCGGCCGCGCCAGGATCATCGGGATCGATCCCGCCCATCATCGTCTGCATCATCTTGCGGTTCTGCGCATCTTCCTGCGCCTTGGCCGACTTGCGTTCTTTCTGCTCGTCGCTCCACTTGGCGCGTTGTTGCGCGATTTCGGCAGCGGAGCAGTCATGCGTCTCGTCGGTCGCGGGGTCGGTGCACGGCTGCTGTTCGAAAGGTTCGGCCGGTACGGCATCCGCCTTGCTGCCCTTGGCGCCCTGCGCCAGCGCGGCAAGGATGATCTCGCCCTTGTAGTGGAACGTGAAAGTGCCGTCCTTGCGCAGCGCGAGATCGCTGGTGAAGCGGCCCGGCAGCACCATGCAGCCGGCCAGCACAAGAAGCATGGCAGCGGCGGTCAAGCCCGCGGCGATCCTGCGATTGGCAATCATGGCCCGTCCCCCCTTTTTACGGGGAGCGGGCCATCAGGATCAGCCCACCTCGCCCCGAGTCGCCACAGCATAGAGCGCAATTGCTGCCGCATTGGAAACATTCAGGCTTTCCACGGCGGAAGCAATCGGCAGCCGCGCAACGGCATCGCAGTGCTGCGCGACATTGTGCCTGAGGCCTTCGCCCTCTGCGCCCAGCACGAGCGCGACCGGGCCTTTGGGAATTGCGGATGGAAATACCGCGCTTCCTTCGCCGTCGAGCCCGATGCGCCAGTAGCCAGCCTCCGCAATCTGTTCGAGCGCACGCGCAAGATTGACCACGCGCACCCACGGCACGACTTCCAGCGCGCCCGAAGCGGATTTGGCAAGTGTGCCCGATTCGAGCGGAGCATTGCGGTCCTGCGTGATCAGCGCAGCGACATCGAATGCGGCGCAACTGCGCAGGATGGCTCCGACATTGTGCGGGTCTGTCACCGAATCGAGCAGCACCAGCGTGCGGCCTTCGGATTCATCCAGCACATCTTGCAGGGCCACATCATCCAGCGCGAGGCATTCGAGGACGAGGCCCTGATGCGGCGCATCGCGCGCCACGAGGCGGGCCAGATCAAGCGCCTGCGCATATTCGACCGGCAGCGAAGGCGGCAGTTCGGCGTCGTTATCATCGAGCAGGGCCTGGATCGCCTCGCGCGTGCCCCACAGCTTCTTGGCGCTCCGCAGCGGATTGGTGAGCGCCGCCTCGACCGCATGGCGGCCCCATAGCCGCACCGCGCCGGTTGACGCCCGGCCCGAGCCGCGTCCGCCCTGCATGCGCCCGGCGCGGCCACGCATGGCCTTCTGACGTCCGGGTTTGTTGGCGGTGGTATCATCGCGCTTGGCCATTGCCCTGCTTTCCATATTTGCAAAATGTTGCATGGCCCATGCCAGCCGCCCCATTTACAGGCAAGGCCATTGACAGGTGGGCCATTGACAGGCGCGCGGCGCTTCGCCAAAGGGGCGCCTCACTCGGCCGGAGCCGCGCTTTTCAAACGAGCGCGGTGCAAAATCGGGGGTTCGCCCCCGCACCGGCAGCACTGGTGTGGACAGGTGGCCGAGTGGTTAATGGCAGCAGACTGTAAATCTGCCCGCGAGAGCGTACGGTGGTTCGAATCCACCCCTGTCCACCACCAGCCCCCTTTATGGCACTGTAAATAATGGGTTTTGTGCGGAGTGTTTTTTCGTCCCCACACTTTGCCCCACGCCGCAAGACGCGCTTTGCGGTAGAGTGGGGAGGGGGCGCTCCGATCTGGTGATGGCTGAGGTGTTCCGCGCCATGGACACCGAGCTGGCCGACCGCGCAAAACTGCCAGCCGGTGCCTCGCTTGGGAACGCCCGGTTTCGCCAACACCGGGCAATTTAGATCTCTTCTGGAAAAATGCTTAGGAGGCGCGCAGACTGAGCCCTGCAACGATTGAAAGCCTCTGCAGTGGAAGACGTAGATGCTAGCGCCCCGTCAGGACTCGCTCGGCGACGGACGGAGTTGATATCTGCACTGATGGTCGTTTTCGGCTTTGGGCTGACGATTGCAGCCAGTGCGACAGCATTCGAGGCTCCCAGGCCCCTCCTTCCATGGTGGATGGTAGCTTGCGCCGGCGGGCTGTTCTCGGTTCTTGCTGGATGGGGGATGCTGCAGAACCGGCGCAAGCGGGACGAGATCGAACTTCTCAACGAGCAACTGCGCCAGCAGATGGCAATGCGTGCAGATGAATTGGCCAGTGCCCGCAATGAAGTGATGGAGGCGACCGGCCAGTTTCGGGCGATCTTTGACCAGAACCCGTTGGGCCTTGCCCTGATCAGCAACGGCCAGCACGTGGAACAGGCGAACGCGCGCTTTCGGGAGTTTTTTGGCGAGCCTCAGGCGCTGGTCGATGCCTGCGAATGGATTGGCCAGGCATTCGCGAAGCGTGTGCCGCCAACGACCACGGTGAAGTGCGCCCGGCCGGACGGCACACCGATCTGGACCCACCTGACGCTGGCGGAGCTCGCGCATGGCGGAACCGATACCGCGGACCGTCATGTTTTGATCGCCGAGGATACCTCGACAGAGCAGGCACAAGCACTTGAGCTGGAAGAAGCCTACCAACGCCTCCAACTGGCCACAGAGGCAGCGCGGCTTGGCATCTGGTATTGGACTCTGGCTGACGACCATCTTGATTGGGACGATGGCATGTTCGAGATCTTCGGCTTCGCGCCGGAAGTGCGGGCCAGCATCGAGACTTCCTATTCGTTGTGGAGTTCGTGCCTGCACCCCGACGATCGTGAGGAGGCTGAAGCGTCAGTACATATCTCACTTGATCGAGGTGTTAACTGGGAGGCGCACTATCGTATAGTTTGCCCCGACGGCGCGATCCGCCATGTCGAGGCGGAGTCGGTTCTCCGGCGCGACGAAGGTGGAAAGATCGTCGGGGTACTGGGTGTCTGCCGAGACATGACGGTCAAGGTCGAACTGGAGGCGGCGCTTTCAGCATCGAAAGACGAGGCGGTACAGGCAAACCTTGCAAAGGACCGGCTGCTTGTCACCATGAGTCACGAGCTGCGCACGCCGATGAATGCGATCAACGGCCTGCTCGAAGCTCTGCAGAACACACAGCTCGATGAGGTGCAGCGCTCTTTGGTCGTCAGCGCGCACGGGGCGGCGAAGGCACTGCTGCGCATCGTCAACGACATGCTTGACCTCAAGCGCTTGAAGCTTGGTGCGCTCGATATCGTGCCGAAAAACTTCCTGCTCAGCGCTCTCATCAATCGCATCGGCAAGCTCTACGAAGTGGCCGCGCACAAGAAGAACCTGCGACTGTCGCTGCACATCGCCGAAGGCGTGGCAGGAAGTTATGTTGGCGACGCGCTGCGGCTTGGCCAGATCCTCAACAACCTGCTCGACAATGCGATCAAGTTCACCGACGAGGGCGAGGTTACCCTTGACGTGCAACAGGTCACCACGCCGGAACGGGAAGACTACATCCGCTTCGAAGTGCGCGATACGGGCACCGGCATCGCGCCGGAGATCTCCGGGCAACTGTTCCAGCCATTTGTCAGGGCCGATGCCGCGTCGATGGGTTCGAACGGGGGCAGCGGGCTTGGCCTCTCCATCAGTCGCAGGCTGGCACATGCCATGCAAGGTGATCTCGATGTTGTGCCGAACAAGCCGCACGGCAGTTGTTTCTGGTTGGAAGTGCCCCTGCGGCGCATGGCCGGGCAGCTTGGCCCCGCAAGCCTCAGCGTCTCGCCCGAAAAGACGCTGATCATCGAGGCGGGCGCAGGCACCGACCGGATGGTTGCCGAATGCCTTGCGGATTGGGGCTTCGCCATTGATGTCATGTACAAGGCCGAAGCGGCGCTGGCCGCTTTGCTTGAGGCCGAGATGTCAGAGGCCCCCTACCGGCTCGTCCTGATCGACTGGGATCTCCTGGTCGATGAACGGACCTTGCTCATCAACTCAGTCCACCAGGCGATGCGTCAGGGCAAGCTGCGGCGGGTGCCGACGATCATCATGGTCACGCCAGACGAAAGCGGGGAAGATGCGGACGAATTGACCCGGCTCGCGCTTGCGCCGGATGCCGTGCTGACGCGCCCGGTCAACCCTTCGCAATTGCATGACGTGATCACAGATCTCCAGCGGGCCGGGTACACCGAGCGGGCCGATTTCACCGACTTGCTCTATCGCTTGCGGCCCATCGACCGCGTCGCGCACCGGCGGGGCGCGCGCCTGCTGGTCGTAGAGGACAACCTGACCAACCAGTTCGTCGCCAGCGCCTTGCTGGAACAGATGGGCATGATTGTGGACATTGCCAGCAATGGGCGCGAAGCCCTGCGCAAGCTGGCCAATGAGGCTTATGACCTCGTCTTTATGGATGTCCACATGCCGGTCATGAACGGCCTTGAGGCGACCCGGGCGATCAGGGAAACGCCGCACGGCGCCCAGTTGCCGGTGGTTGCGATGACCGCTGCGGCCTATCCGGAAGATCGTGCACAGGCAGCGCTGGCGGGCATGAACGATTTCCTCAGCAAGCCGGTGGATCCGCAGCGGCTCGCCTCGGTGCTGCTGCGCTGGCTACCGCTTGCGGCGCTAGCGAACCAAGCGTTAACGGCGCTTGCCTTGCCGGGCTTCGATATCTCGGGTTCGATTGATCGGCTCGGTTCGGAAGCATTGCTGCGGCGGGTCCTTGCCGGTTACAATAAGGACTTTGCCGATTGGGAGCTTTGCGCCCGCACGGCTTGGCAAGCCAACGATTTAAGCGGTCTGCGGCAGTTGGCACACGCTCTGAAGGGCGGCAGCAGCAGTGCCGGAGCCGTTGAGGCCGAGCAAGCCGCAGCAGCGCTGAAGCAGGCGCTGCGGGGTGGCACGAGCATCGACGAGGGGCAGGTTGCTGCTTAAAGCGGTATGTATCACTTTACGCCAGGCAATCGCTTCGATACAACCATGTATGAAGCCAAATAATAACGGGGTCGCGTGCTCGGCCAACCTCCATGCGGGCGAAAGCTGGCAGTGAGAAATCTGGCGACGGATTTTTAATATGCCACAAAAAAAGACACTCCGGCGCGTTCTCGTTATTGAACGTTTGGCGAAAATTTCTGCCGCATATTCCGAACAATTGAAGGAGGGCGGCTATAGTCCGATCGTTGTCAAGACGTCGGTTGAAGCCCAACAGGTCCTCGCTTCAACAGACGGCATCGTCGCCATCCTCCTCGATCTGCACCTGCCGGATGCCGACGGGATCGAACTGCTAAAGGCGCACCCAGAGATTCTGGCACTCTTCCCGGTCATAATCGCCACCTCCGACAAGACTACCTCAGGGGCCATTGAGGCGATGCGCCTCGGCGCTTTCGATTTTCTGGTCAAACCGGTGCCCCGCACCCAGTTGATTGCGGCAATCGACAGCGCCACAGCAAGCCGGAGTGGCTTCCCTAATGTCACGATCGACAAGCGTTCTCCGATCGTGTTTGCCGGCTCGCGTTTCGTCGGTCGTTCTCCGCAGATGCAGGCGGTCTATCGTCAGATTTCACTTGTCGCCAACAGCCGCGCGACCGTGCTCATCACCGGTGAGACGGGGACGGGTAAGGAAATCTGTGCCGAAACGCTGCATCAGCAAAGCAGCCGCGCCTCACGGCCATTCGTCGTGATAAACTGCGGCGCGATTCCGGAAAACCTGATCGAATCCGAACTGTTCGGCCATTTGAAGGGTTCGTTTACTGGCGCGGTTGATCATCGCGACGGCGCCGCGCAGGCTGCGCACAGTGGCACCCTGTTTCTCAACGAGATCTGCGAAATGCCTTTGCAGCTTCAGGTCAAGCTGCTGCGCTTTCTCCAGAGCGGCACGGTCAAGCGGATCGGCTCGAACCGCATGGAAACGGTCGATGTACGGGTCATCTGCGCCACCAATCGCGATCCGGCGAAAGAAGTCGCAGAAGGGCGGCTACGCGAAGACCTCTATTATCGTATTGCAGTCATTCCCATCGAGATGCCGCCGCTGCGCTTGCGCACGGGCGATATACCGGAACTCGCAGGTGTGCTGCTGAGCCGCTTCGCGCGGGAGGCAGGCAAGACGTTCCTTCCCCTTACGCCTGCCCATATCGCCTTACTCGAAGCCCAGAATTGGCCAGGGAACGTGCGTGAGCTTGAGAACGTGATATGGCGCGCAACATTGCTCAATGAAGGGCCAGATTTGCCACTTGCTGCATTCGCCCCCGACATCGGTAGCAGTGTGGTCGTGCAAAGCGGCGGAACAGGGCGCGCAGCAGGCCCCCTCCCCGATAAGGAAACTCTTACTGTGCTCGATGGCCTGCCTTTCGCCGAGATCGAGCGGCTGGTGATTGAACGTGCGATTGCCTCCCACAGCGGTAACGTGCCGCTTGCGGCGCAGAGCTTGGGCCTCAGTGCGTCCACCCTCTACCGCAAGCTCAAGGAGTGGTGATCGCCCGCCCTTGAATGGCATTTTGCGACTGTGTTCTCATTTTGACATGCCGGTTATCATAAGGGCATTTACGTAGGCAAAAATAAGACCAATATTTCAATACGGCATCCGATTTGGCCTGAAACATGCAGGGCAGCGATCCCAACGACGGGAGACGGTGCCAATGACTTCGACCAACTATTCCATGCCTCTTCCCGCGAGCGATCCGTTTCTCCGCGAACAGGCCGAACCGTCACGCTATCCGGCATTGGTGACCAATTTCGGTGACCGCCATATCCAGGCTCTGATGGATTGGATGGAGGGCCTGATCCCCGGCCACACGTCCGCCCGCATCTTTGACAGCTACATCATTCCCTACGCCACACAGCCCTTCAAATTCTTCTTCGCTTGCGGGAATGATACGACGCGAATGATCAAGCTGCTCCGTCACTATCCTCATCTGTTGGGCTCGAAGATATGCATCGCGACGGTGGCGCACAGCACGCCGACGGATCGCGCGCGTCTGATGAAAGCGGGATATGATGATGTGTTCCAACCCTCCATGTCAGCGATCGAAGCGCGGTGCAGGCTTGACGCGCATCTTCGTCGCAGCGAAGCGGCCAAGGTTGCAGTTGTCCGCCGATGGTCGCCTCACGTCACCGAAGTCGATCAAAGTTTGCTTGAACCACTAGTAGAAACGCGGCTGACGGAGCGGGAGAAACTCTTGCTCCACTTGCTGGCGCAGCGTGTCGGTCGTGCGACCCCGATCGCTTCCTTGCAGCGCGACATGCGCCGCAAATATGGCCATGCCAGCATTCCTTCTTTGCGTGTGGTCGTCAGCCAAATTCGCAAGAAGCTGCGCCAAGGATATACGATTATCGCGACTGTGGATGGAGGATATGTGTTGCGTCCGCCAGCCATCGACGAGCGCGAAGCGGCCGTTGGCTAGGTACTAGAGAAGAGTTTCCAAGCGCGCTGGACCAGGCTTGCCTGTTCCGGCGCGCCCGCATTTGCTGAGATCGCGCCGGAATATTCTGCGTTTACCCGTCGCATCGGCGCCATCTAACTGACGGCATCGGGACAGTCTGGACCTGTTTCGGGGAGGCGGCTTCACTGCCCGCTCGCGACGCGGGGAAGGAGACCCACCACAACGCCGACTTGCTGTTCGTTACCAGATGGCAGGCGGATAGAGACATGACCGGCATAGTCGACGTCAAAGCGCGCACCATCGGTCTGTAGTGTCCAGGCAAAGTTCGCGTCACTGGGCTGGCCCTTGCTCCCTACGGGCTGGCGAAGCCCGTCATAAGCGTCGATCCGCCCACTCTGCGTGATATAGTAGTCTTTGGGATCACCGTAGAGGATGATCCGCGCGACAAGCGTCAGATCCGGCGATCCAACTGTCTCTCTGGCTGGTTGATAGCGTACCTGACGCAATGGCATGAGGCCGCTGGTGCGCTTTACATTGGTCATCTCGGCGTTGACCATCGCTACGGCGTTTTGCCAGCCGTGCGTGATCGCGGCGATGCGATCGTTGCGGCCTGGATGGGTCGGCGTTGCCTGTTCGGGCAGGATCCGGGCCGCAGCCGATGTGGTTTCAGCAAGACTGGCACCGAGACGAGCCAGCACAAAGCCGGAAAACTCGTCGGCCTCGAGTTCGTCGCGCCATGGCTCGGCGGATTGGCGCAAGGTATGGCCCGCGAGGTGGTGGCCGACTTCGTGCGCAAGGATGCTCATAGCGCCCCAGTCCTGACAAATGTGATCCGCGACTTGTGCCATGAAACCGGGGTCGAACAGGATGACGCGGCGCCCATTGATGATCTCTGCCGCAGCCGGCGTAGAGGCATCCACGATCAGCTCGAAGTTCATTTCGAGCCCGCTGACGCGCTCGACACGCTCGACCTGTGTCTTCGCCTCGGCGATATCAGCAGCTTGCGATGCACTCGATTGTCCCAGGTAACCTAGGCCGCCCAAGCTTTGAACGCGACCTTCGCCGGGCCAGTAGTCTTGCAAACGGGCCTGCGACCATTCCTTGCTGACTGTGCATTGCCCTTGGTCGCTTCGTTGCCCGTTCTTTTCGGTCGACGGCTGCTGAGCTTGGTATTCCTGGTCTTGATACGATCGCGCTGAGGCCGGTGCCAGCGCTCCGGTCATCAACAAGAGCATGATGGCAGTGCGCGGACCGGCGGTGCGCCGTAGCCGCCCAAAGCTGCGTGCTTCTTTGCCGGAAATGCTCGAACGCTTCATGGCTCCATCTCCCAATACTAGCGGAAACCACTAAGCAGGAATCGGGCCATTTCGGACTTAATTTTGAAATTGCTGTATTAATAATTTTCGCACTGGGTCTGACCGATGCGTGCGCATCGCAAAGCCGGAAACTCATGTCGCAAAATGCAAGTTTTATGGGCTCGGAGCTTGCTTGGGCATGCCGCCAGAAGCGCAGCACTGCAGCCTCGATCAACCCGGATTTTTACGCAAATGCCAGCGGCCGAATTTTGCGCAAGCGGGCATTCAAGCGCCAATCGCAGAACAGCTTGAACTGGTCGACTGCAGCCGGTGGCCACCGGCGACCCACGGGACGCTGCAACCGGTCGCCAACGCGAATGAGTATGTCCGGCTACGCCGACACTTTTCATTCGCAGAGCGCCGCAACCCCTCGTTGGGATGCCCAAGCCAGCGGACAGACCAGTTTGTCTGCTCTGATACCTCAATTGCCCCAAGCTGCCGTTCGTTCACCTCCACCTAAATCAGTGCCTGAATGCCGTGGTGGGGACGAACCAGAGTTCAGGAATGAAATTGTGGTCATGCGACCGCCGATGACCAGGCGATGCAGGACGACATCAACATCGCGCTCGATGTTGCCAAGGCGGTCGACGACCATCGCTTCATCATCGAGCAGGGTCACAAGATCAAAGGGCTCGGTGACGCAATCGCCGCCGATTTCGTGAGGGGCTGCGCGTGTTCCTCGAATTGCTGTCGGGAGAATCCACCTGCATTCGGCTTCGGCTTCGGCTTCGGTCTCAGAGGATGTCGTGCTGGAAGCGAATCCCATCCTGCTGATATGTGGGCTAATCAGCCCTTCGGCGCCGATTGGCGGTGGATGTTGCGGAAGCTGCGGCTCTTAAACAGCCACTTTCCTTCGCGCTTCACGCAAAGATCCTCATAGTGTCCGCGGTCGCGCAGCGTAAGGCCGTTCTGGTCGTAGACTTCAGAAGTCCAGCTGCGGACCCGCGCCGTATCGCCTTCCACCTCTATCGAGCCAGGCCAAGCTTCGAACATGATACCGGGAAAGCCCTTCATCGCCTCCACCCACATCGCCACGATCGCCGAGCGGCCCCGAGTAGTGCCGATTTCGGGGTAATCGGGCAGCGACCATTCGGCATCCTCGTCCCAGGTCGCGCCCCACGCTTCGGCATCGCATAGCGTTACTGCATCGGCATAGGCATCGAGCAGTTCGCGGATCGCGATGCGGTCTTCGATCGGGCCGGTGAAGGGCATAGTCGTCTCTCCTGATATAATTTATCCAACGTCACACTAGCTTCAGCCAATCCGCGCAGCACCTGTGCGATAAACGAGGTGCACACCGCGAGGCTTAGCAAACTGCTAGGCAGCGGATCGCGTTTTTCCGTGCCACTATCTGGCTCGGGAGAACGGTTATGAACGGCGTGTGGGACTATATCATCGTCGGTGCGGGTTCAGCGGGTTGTGTGCTTGCCGAACGGCTGAGCGCCGATAGCTCCACGCGCGTGCTAGTGCTCGAAGCGGGCGGCGAGAACGGGTTCTGGAACCGGCTGCCCAAGGGCGTCGCCAAGCTGGTCACCAACCCGGACAAGATCTGGCTCTACAACGTGACCCAGCCGCGCGAATCCGGTGCGCAAGCGGGCGGCGAAACCGGCGAATTCTGGATCCGCGGCAAAGGCCTTGGCGGTTCTTCCTCGGTAAATGGCATGATCTGGAGCCGGGGCGAACCCGCAGACTACGACGCGTGGGAGCATGACAAGGGCGCGACAGGCTGGAACGGCGCGACCATGACTGCGGCGTTCAAGGCGCTGGAGGACCACGCTGCCGGCCCGTCCGAACTGCGTGGCAGCGGCGGACCTGTCCACGTCGATCCCGCGATCTACACCTATCCGCTCGCCGATCAGATGATCGCGGCGGGCGCCGCTCTCGGCCTGCGTCATGTTGACGATCTCAACGGCAGCACCGGTCCGCGTGTCGGGCTCTACAGCCACAATATCTACCATGGCCGCCGCCAAAGCGCCGCTGACACGTTTCTCGCGCCCGCACGCAAGCGCCGCAATGTCACCGTCGTCACCCAGGCCCTTGCCCAACGAATCGTGTTCGACGGGCGCCGCGCCGTGGCGATCGAGGCAGATGTCGCCGGGCGGCCGATGCGCTTTGACTGCGCGGGCGAGATCATCGTCTCGGCAGGCGCCATGGAAAGTCCGCTTCTGCTGCAGCGTTCGGGCATTGGTTCCGCTGAACGGCTGCAGCAGGCGGGCGTCGCCGTGGTCGCGGAATCCCCCGACGTGGGCGAGCGCATGATCGAGCATCTCTCGATCTCGCTGCCTTACCGCCTGGAGCGCGGCAAGGGCACGCACCGCAGCTTCCATGGCCTCGGCCTAGCGGCTGCGATGGCGCGCTATTTCCTGACCCGCGGCGGGATCATGGCGACGGGCCCCTTCGAGGTTGGTGCCTTCTGCAATGTCCACAATCCCGATCGACGCACCGACGCGCAGCTCTATCTCGGTGGCTACACTTTCGCGCTGGGCGACGAGAACAACCCCGTGCCGCTCGACCAGATCGACCGCCGTCCGGGTGTCACGATCTATGGTCAGCTGCTTCGCCTCACGAGTGAGGGCAGCCTGGGCATTACCGGTCCCCGCGCCTCTGATGCGCCAGAGATCATGCCCAATTTCCTCACCACCGATAACGACCGGCAGAGCGCGGTGGCGCTGGTGCGCAAGATGCGTGCCTTCATGGATTCGCCGCCGCTGGGTGACCTGCTTGGCGGAGAATTGCTGCCCGGCCGCGAAGTGGAAAGCGACGAGGACATTCTCGCCGCGTTCCGCCGCTATTCGCAGTGCGGCCTCCACGCCATCGGCACCTGCCGCATGGGCAGCGATAACCGCGCCGTGGTCGATCCGCGCTTGAGAGTGAATGGCGCCGAAGGTCTGCGCGTGGTCGATTGCTCGGTCATGCCGGGACACATCACCGGCAATACCAATGCACCTGCCATGGCACTCGCCCTGCGCGCGGCAGAAATGATCAGGGAAGACCGGCGGACTGCAGTCTGAGACCGACCGGATCAACGATTGAGCGAGATATATCCGAGCTGCGCGGCCTTGAATACGGTCTGGCTGCGCGTCACCGAGTTGAGCTTGATCGAGGCGTTGTGGATGTGAAACCGCACCGTCGCCCGGCTGCGCGCCATGATCATGCTGATCTCGAGATCGGTCTTGCCGACCGCAGCCCAGCGCAGGCATTCCACTTCGCGTTTGGAAAGCCGGTTGTCCGGCAGCAGCGCCTGAACAGATCCTTTCACATGGACATAGCTCGCAATGAAGGTCCGTGCGTAGACGCCCAGCGCATCACTGTGGTCGCGGAACAACTGCGTCAGGTCGATCAGGTGCTGATCGATCGGATTGAAACTCACTGCGCCGATCTGACCGAAGGGCAGATGCACCGGCACGACAATCGCCGCGCGGGTCATCGCGCGCTGCTCGAACTCGGAAAGGTCGATGTCGGCGAGGTAGTGGTTGGGATGGCGGGTGCGAAATCCGTCCGCGTTCACCCAAAAAGGCTCGCTCTCAAACCGGCATGCCGTCGTGATCGGAGAATTCAGCGCAATCCGCGCATTGCACCACCAGACCTTGCCTTCCTGCCAGCCGAACACATCGCGTGCGAGAATGTTGTCTTCGACATCGACCGGGGTTCGCTTGTCGGCAATGTTGTGGGCAGGGGCTGCACGCAACCCTATCTGCAGTGCCAGAGTGTGGAGTGCCTCGGCAGCCCGCCGGATATCCTCGGATCCGCTGATCCGCACCGAGTTGATCGTCTCGATCGACAGGTCCATAGCGATCCTCTTCCGCACGCGTGCCTCTAAAATCACCCAACAGAGAAGGCAATCCACTTTCGCTTTCTTGTGCGCGATATTGAAAACAAGCGCGCAGCAGAGCCGGAACAGGGCCGGAAAGCCTCAGCCGGCTTGCGGCTTGATCCACGCGATACCGCGGCGCAAAAGTTCGTAGAACACCGGGAGATCTGAGGCGCAGCGATCCACCGTCGGCCACCAGTCGAGCATCGTCTGCAGGTCGTAGTGTCTGCGTTGCCGCACACCAGCACGCAGTTGACCCTTGGCGGACGCGCCTCCTGCTCTGTTCGCTCTTTCCTGTTCTGCCCCAATCCTGCTGGCGCAGCCGGTGCATATCCGGGGGCTTTGCAAACCATTGTGGCGCGCCCCCCCGTCCGCGTCACCCCCGCGCAATGCATAGGTTACAGCGGCCATGGTGATACGTCATTCTGCCTTCACTTGCTGAAAAGCGACAGGGTTTCGGCACGGCAGCAGCGGGAGAGAACGGACACATGAGCGAACTTGGCAGCCAGCGGCTGAAGGGACGCGTTGCATTGGTATCAGGGGGGCTGCGCGGGATCGGCGAGGCTTGCGTGGTGCGCTTCCTGGCTGAAGGTGCCGAAGTCGTGCTGACCGATCTCGATGCCCCCGATAGCGAAGCCGTCACCGCGGCGCTTGCCCGGCATGGCCAGGCGGCGAGCTACGTCCGGGCCGATGTTACCCGCGCCGAGGACTGGGAACGCGCCCGCGCCCATGTTGAGGCGCATCACGGCCGCCTCCACATCCTCGTCAACAATGCCGGCACCGACCTGACCGGCCCGGTCGAATCGCTGACCGACGAGGGCTGGCGGCGGATCATGGCGATCAATGTCGACGGCGTGTTCATGGGCACGCGCGCCTTCGTTCCGATAATGGCGGCGAGTGGCGCCAATTTCAAAGGCGGTGCCTCGATCATCAATGTCAGCTCGATCATGGGCCTTGTCGGGATGAGCGAGGTTTCTGCCTACAATGCCAGCAAGGGCGCGGTGCGAATGTTCACCAAGGGCATCGCGCTCGAATTTGCGGCCAAGGGCATGCCGATCCGCGCCAACTCGCTGCACCCCGGCTTCGTCACCACCCCGCTGCTCCAGCAGGGTTTCCAGCGCTGGGTCGATAGCGGTGCCGCCGAAAAGGCGCAGGACCTCGTTGACATGGTTGCGGGCCGCACGCCGATTGGCCGCCTCGCCGATCCCTCGGAACTGGCCGCCGCCGCTTTCTTCCTCGCCAGCGAGGACAGCTCCTACATGACCGGCGCTGAACTGGTGATCGACGGGGGATGGACCGCACAATAACAATAACGCTCGACAACGTGGTGGCTGTCGTCAGCGGAGCTGCTGGCGGCATCGGCAGCGAGCGCGGAGATCACGGGCGCGGACCACTACGTCCAGCTCAACGTGACCTGCGCGGAGGGCTGACAGGTCCGCTCCGGCGGCGCCTCGGTAGTCAATTTCTCGAGCGTGGACGGGATGCGCGGTGGGGCCTTCAACGCGGCCTATGGCATCAGCAAGGCGGCGGTGAAAATGCTCTCGAAGTGCATGGGCGCGGAATTTGCCGCGCCCAGCTATGACATC
Source organism: Sphingomonadaceae bacterium (assembly GCA_947375105.1). Lineage (GTDB taxonomy): Bacteria > Pseudomonadota > Alphaproteobacteria > Sphingomonadales > Sphingomonadaceae > Novosphingobium. The sequence goes on along the minus strand of CANCET010000004.1, from coordinate 24,876 downwards.
CGCGTCAACTTGGTATACCACGGCGGGATTGATACCGGCATGCTGCATTCGATCTTCGAACGCTATCTAGGGCTCGGCGCGGGCTAAAACGTCGAGGCGATCATCGCGGGCAACAACCTGCGCCATCCCATCGGCCGCATCAGCTGGCCTGAGGAAATGGGTGGCGGCTACACGCGGTCTGAAGGCCACCGTCCCCCATCCCGTTCAGGCGTTGGGGATCGTCCGCCCGAGGTGCTTGCCGGCGATATAGCCGAAGGTCATCCCCGGCCCCAGCGTACCGCCGGCGCCGCCATAAGCCTCGCCTAGCACGGCGGCCATCGCGTTGCCCGCCGCATAGAGCCCGGGGATCGGATTGCCCTGCCAATCAATCACTTGCGCATCGGCATTGGTCTTTGGCCCGCCCGCGGTGCCGAGCGCGCCGGATTCCATCTTCACCGCATAGAACGGCGCCTGATCGATCAGGCCCAGCGTGCGATAGGGCGGATCGAACGCAGTATCACCCCACATGTAGTAGTTGTCATAGGTGGTGTCACCGCGCTGGAAATCGTCGTCATGGCCGTTCTTCACCATCGTGTTGAAACGCGCGACGTTGGCTTCGAGACCTGCCGGATCGATCCCCGCCATCGCGGCAAGCTCGGCCAGCGTATCCGCTTTCATCAGATAGGGATAGGCCTGCTCCGAGCCCGGCATCGAGGTGAACAACGGGTACTTGTCCTTGTAGCGCTGGTCGAGGATCAGCCAATAGGGCAGGTTGGAATATTCATGTCGCCCCGCGTCGAACGCCACGATGGCCTTGCCCAAAGCGTTGTAATTGGCCGCTTCGTTGACAAACCGCTTGCCCGCCCGGTTGACGAGGATCGCTCCCGGCCGTGCGCGTTCGTCCGATCCGAGCAGGAAATTGGGCTTGGCGTTGCGGTGCTGCGGCTCCCGCTCCAGCACGCTCTGCATCCACCACGCATTCTGCATGTTGCCGAGCTGCGCGCCGGCCTCGACCGCCATGATGAGGCCGTCGCCTTCGTTTTCCGGCACGCTCACCGGCCCGGTCAGCGGCCCACGGACAAACGCGCGCACCAGGGCCTCGTTCCATTCGAACCCGCCGGTCGCGATCACCACACCGCGCCGCGCTCTTACCCGCAAGTCCTTCCCGTTCGCATCTTCGGCAATGACACCGATGACGCGGTCACCGTCCTTTACCAGCTTGCGTGCACGCTGCTCGAACTCGATCGGGATGTTCCGATCGAGCACTGCCTTGAACAGCGATCCGATCAGCGCCTGCCCCAGTCCGCGCACATCGCGCGCCTCTCGGTCTGCCAGTGTCTCGCCATCGAGCAATCCGCCGATTGCTTCCGAAAGGCTGCCGCGTACCGGATAGGCCATCTTGGTCGGATTGACGCGGCTCGCCAACTTGCCGAGTTCGGCAAAGGCGAACCCTTCGTTGTCGAGGCTGCGCCCGCCATCGGGCTTGGCGCCGGGCAGATAGGGCTGGTAGTCGGGAAAATCGGCAAAGGCGTGGAAGCGCACCGGCGTCTTCTCGGTGAAATAGCGGATCATCTCCGGCCCGTTTTCCATGAACGCGAAGAGCGTATCGGGTTCGAGCTGCCCCGGTGCCAGTGCATCGAGATAGGCGACGACGTCCTCATCGGATTCCGCGATACCCGCCGCCACCTGATAGGGATTGTTCGGGATCCACAGCATCCCGCCCGACATCGCGGTCGTGCCGCCGACCATGTTGCCCTTTTCGAGGATCAGGACCTCGCGCGCGCCGTGGTCAAAGGCGCTGATCGCAGCCGTCAGCGCCGCCCCGCCCGACCCTAGCACGGCGACATCGACCTCGCGGTCCCACCTGCCTTGCTCGCTCATCGCTCTCTCTGATCCATTCTGTTGGCCCGCACCGGACGGCAAGGGTATGTCATCTCGCGGCCGCGCAAGTGCCGATTTTGCGGCCGCTGTGCAGCGGCGTCAGTCCTTGCCCCGCACCATGTCGTTGAGCAGCTCATGGAAGCGCTGAATGCGCTTCTCCTGCATCGGCAGGATGCAGCCCTTGAAGCCGCGCGAATTGAGGCCCTGCTGCTGGCTGGTGCCGATCGAGAGATCCTGATCCGCGACGAAGCCGAGCGTCACGCCCTCGCCATAACGGGTATGGTAGTGCGCAGCATCGTGGCGCAGCGGCACCATGCCGATCGGCGTTTCGACGTCCTGCATGCCCTCCACCGGCGGATAGAGGCACCAGTGCTGGAAAATGCACTTCTCGGGGTCGGTCGGATGCGGCTCGGTGCGCAGGATCTGGCATTGTTCCGGCGACATCGTCAGCGTCAGGTTGGGGAACATCGTGCAGTGGAAATAGTCGACCAACTGCTGGTCGGTCATGTCGGGATAGTTGGCATAGCCCCGCTCCGGCCCGAGCTTGCGCTTGGCCGCGATCACTGCCGCGCGGATGTCGCCGGTGCGGCCGTTGTAGTCCGCCGGATCGATCCCCCATGCGCGCGCGATATCGTCAAGCGGGGCAGGCACTTCTGCGGAATGATAATTCTTCCGCGTCGTCGCCTGATGGCCGATCATCCACATCGCGTTGTGCCCGCTGGGATACATCTCGAACAGCGTGGTCGGCAGCCCATCGTTGATAAAGGTCGCCAGCTCCGGATGGATCGTCGGAAGGTGATAGCTCTCGTTGAAATTGTCGCGGATGATCTTCCAGTTGAAGTCCGCATCCGCCGAGAGGTTGAGCACGCGCACCCAGTTCTCGAGCCCGTAGTTCTTGAGCCGCTCCGGGTAGGGATCCAGCCATGCGAGCAGCGGCTTCACATCATCGTCCATGCACCAGAACACGAACGGGCCCCAGGTCTCACAGCGCAGTTCGGTCAGCTTCACCTTGCCGCAGGGGTTGCCCCCCGCGAAGTCGTCGGGATCCTGCACGGCGGAAAGCGTGCCATCGAGATCGTACTGCCAGCTGTGATAGCCGCAGACGATCTTGGGTACGCTGGCGACATTGCCCAGCACGAGGCGATTACCACGATGCGGGCAGGTGTTGTAGAAGGCGCGGATCGAACCGTCCTCCTGCCTGACCATGATCACCGATTCCTTGCCGAAATTGTGGCGGACGATATCGCCCGGTTCCTCGAACTCGGCGAGGACTGCTCCCAGATGCCAGACCTTGGGCCAGAGGTGCCGGTTTTCGAGCTCCATCCATTCGCGCGAGATGTAGCGGTCGGCGGTGATCACATCGCCGCGTACCGGCATGTCGAACTCGGGCGAATAGCGCGAGGTATTCTCGGGAGCATTCATGGCACAATCCTCGTCATGCTCTGGCCAGGCATTTTCGCCACCGGGCGATCCTGAGCATTTCCCGTGATGTAGCGCGGCCGGCGGCACCGGGGTACCTGCAGCTTTGGCTAGCTGACCCGGAATAAACTGTGACGAAGGCCAGTTTACCGAGGCCGAGCGCTCGCCCAGAAGACCGCACAAGTTTGGGGAGAGAGCCATGATCAACCGCCGCATCGTTCTGGCCGCGCGCCCGCAAGGCGTGCCTACCGCTGATGCGTTCCGAATCGAGGAAGCGCCGGTCCCCGAACTTGGCGAAGGCGAAGTGCTCCTGCGCAACCGCGTCTTCGCGATTGATCCTGCCGTGCGCGGCATGCTCGATGATGTGAAGAGCTATCTGCCCTCGGTCCCGATCGGCGGGCTGATCCCCACCATGGTGCTCGGCGAGGTCGTGGCCTCCCGCAACCCCGATTTCCGCGAAGGCGATTTCGGCCGCGCCTTCATCGGCTGGGAGAACTATTCGGTCATCGCGCCGGATTCGGTCGCCTTTGAGAACGTGGCGGTCGCGCCGGACTTGCCGCTCACCGTCTACATGGGTGCCGCCGGGTGGTCCGGCATCACGGCCTATGTCGGGCTCAAGCGCTATGGCGAAATGCGCGAGGGCGACGAAGTTCTGGTGAGCGCGGCGGCCGGTGCGGTCGGCTCGGTCGCCGGACAGGTCGCGCGGCTCTGCGGCTGCCGGGTGATCGGCACCGTCGGCACCGCCCAAAAGTCGCGCGCAATTGTCGAGGACCTAGGCTTTCACGGTGCCATCGATTACCGCGCGGCACCTGATCTGGGTGCCGAGATCGACCGGCACTTCCCGTCCGGCATAGATCTCTATTTCGACAATGTTGGCGGCGCGACGCTCGACGCGGTGCTGCCCCGGATGAAGGCCTTCGGGCGTATTCCGGTCTGCGGCATGGTTTCCAACTACAACCACCAGACCGATCCCTACCGCCTCGCCAATATCTGGCAGGTGCTGGTCAATCGCATCACCATGCGCGGCTTCCTCGCCTACGAGGCAGCGGACCTGATCGAGGAAGCGCAGGCCCGGCTGACCGGCTGGATCCGCTCGGGCGAACTTGTCGCCACCGAAAACGTTGCCACGGGGATCGAAGCCGCGCCTGAGGCCTTCATCCGCCTGATGTCCGGCCAGACTTCGGGCAAGACACTGGTCCGCCTCGACGACGCCGTCACGACGCTTGCCGATTGGCCCTTACCGGGCGCTGCCTGAACCTTCCCTACCCCCAACAACGCGACCAGCCGCGTCACCACGCCGCGCCCATTGTCGTGCACGCACTCTCAACCGGAGAAGGATGGCGTGATGGATCTGGGGCTCAAGGATAGGAAGGCCATTCTGGTCGGCGCCATTGGCGGGATCGGGCGCAGGGGCCACGCTTAAGCGCCAAGAGGGGCCGCCAACTTCGGCGAGGCCAGTGATGCCGCTTGGGATGCCGCGATGCAGATCGATATCCTTCCCATGCGCCGCGGCGGCGAAGGCAGATGCGAACATTGCCGTCGATGGCGGCTAAACCAAGCAGGTGCAGTCCTGATTCGAACCAAAACGCTCATTCCAACTCGCCAACCTGTGACATGTCGCAGTTAACTCCCTCCCGCGATGCATTGCATACGCGCATCCGACATAAGAAACGGCGGCATGCATGCCGATCCGGGGGGAGTTGATAATCATGCGTTCTGGGTTTGCCTGCAGCTCTGCTTTCGCCGCGCTATCCACTTTTGCGCTCTTCGGTATTTCGGATCCTGCCCTTGCCCAGGCTGCGGCAGATGCCAGCGCCTCGGCAGCGGCAAGCGCCGACAACGGCGACAGCGGCCAGATCATCGTCTCGGCCCGCCGACGCTCGGAAACGCTGCAATCAACCCCGATTGCGATCACTGCGATCAACACGGCCGCGCTTGAGAACAAGGCCTCGGTCAACATCGGGGATTTGCAGGGGGCGGCCCCGGGTCTACTCATTACCCAGCAGAACTCGGGCGCGCAGGCGGCAAACCTGTCGATTCGAGGCCTGACCTATGCCGACGTCGAAAAGTCGCAGACCCCGACCGTCGGCGTCGTCATCGATGGCGTGACGATCGGCACCAACACAGGTCAGCTGCAGGATACCTTCGACATCGGCCAGATCGAAGTGCTGCGCGGGCCCCAGGGCACGCTGTTCGGCGCGAACACGATCGGTGGCGTCATCAGCATCGAACGCAGCAAGCCGACGATGCAAACCGGCGTGAAGGCTGAACTCAGCTATGGCAAGTGGAACACTTGGGCGGGCAAGGCGATCATCAATCTGGGTGATGGCCACAGCTTTGGCGTGAAGGCCTGGTATTCGCACAACGCGTCGGACGGCTACTATTTCAACACCACCTCCAAGACACGCACCGGCGGGAGCAAGAGTGACAGCTATGGCGCCTCGTTGCTGTTCCGGCCCGACGGCTCGCCCTTCGACGCGCAGTTGACTGTCGAAAACCTCGAACAGTCCTTCGTGCCGGTCAATGTCAGCCTGACCAAGCCCGGCGAAGCGTTCTACGGGGTCGCTACGCCCATCAAGAACATCTACGAAATCTCCGGCCTCCCGACCTATGCCACCTACAAGGCACCGGCGGCAACGCTGCGCATGAACTACGAGATTGGCGACGTGAAGCTGACCTCGATCACCGGCTGGCGGCACAGCAACGAAAGCCAGACGCAGGATTTCGGCACCAATTCGCTCTACTATGTCCTGCGCCAGCAGCAGTATACCCAGTGGAGCCAGGAACTGCGCGCTTCCGGCAAGATCGGCAGCACGTTCGACTACGTTGTCGGCGGCTTCTACTTCAACTCACACTACAATTTCCTGCAATACACCACCATTGGCGGCGGCAATGCGCTGCTTACCGCGGCCGATCCGGCCAAGATCGCGCCGGGGTATCAGATCGAATACGCCAAGACCGAATCCTATGCGGGCTTTGGCGACTTCAACTGGGCGTTTGCTGACAAGTTCCGTCTGAGCTTCGGCGGCCGTTGGACGCATGACCTCAAGATCCTGAACAACGGTTTCCAGGGCGCACCGTTCCCGCCGGGCAAGGCGAACTTCTCGAAGTTCACCCCCAAGGTGGGCATCGACTTCCGCCCCAACAACGACACCTTGCTCTATGCCAGCTGGACCCGCGGCTATCGCTCCGGCGGCTTCAGCCCGCGCGCTGGCGACGCGGTCCGCGCCCAGGTTGCCTTCCAACCCGAAACGATTGACAGCTACGAGATCGGCACCAAGCTCGATCTGCTCGATCGGAAGCTCCAGCTCAACGTCGCCGGATTCGTTGCCGACTACAAGAATACTCAGCAGAACCAGACGATTCCCTGCACCTGCGCAACCGGCAACCAGACCATCACCGGCAACGTGCCCGGCGGTGCGCTGATCAAGGGCATTGAGGCGGATGCGACACTGCGCCCGGCTGCGGGCTTCAAGCTGACGGCCAGCCTGTCGCTGATGGATTCCCACTTCCGCAACTATGTTGTCGGTGGGCTCAATCCGGCTGGTGCGATTGTTCCGTTCGATTTCACCAACAACAATCTCATCTATGCCCCCACCTTCAGTGGGTCGCTGGCGGGTGAACACAGTCTGCCGACCAGCTTCGGAAGCGTCGTGACCTCGCTCCAGTGGCGTCATATCAGCCCTTATGACCAGCAGATCTCGATCGCCGGTGTTTCGGGCAACCTCGCCACTGGCCCCATCTTGGTCAGCGGCAACGATCCCCGTGTCCGCACCAAAACGCAGGATTTGCTGGATGCCAGCCTGACCGCAAACTTCACGCTCGGCGGTGCGGATGCCTACGTCCGGTTCTATGGTCGCAATCTGGCCAATATCCAGACGACCACGGCGTCCTTCACGGTTGCCCAGTCGGTCACGGCAGCGGGTGGGGTAACCGGCCTTTGGGCCTTTGCCTCGGCGCTTGAACCGCGCAGCTTCGGCGGTACAATCGGCGTCAAGTTCTGATCGCAAGCAATAATTCCTGAGGCATTATGACTAAAGAGGCGCGGGCATCGGTCCGCGCCTCAATAGTGTTGCCGAGACTGAGTACAATCGGCTGCAATCACGCTTCATCGCAAGAATACGCTGAATTCCCTTAAGAATCTGCTGGCTTGGCGAGTCGAGAGGATGGACGCCGCTGCGTTCAGCGTTGGCCCCCAATCCACCACCCGTTTCCGCTCTGATGCTGGTGACGTCCTGATCCGACATCATTCTCTGGACCACCCCGGGCTAGAGTTTCCCGGCCGAGGTTACGCCGGCGGGCTGGGTGCGTCACCGGGATTGATCGGCATGATCGGGGGCGCGTTGTCAATGGCACCGTGCGGCCGATCATCGTTGTAGTATCTGCGCCAGTTCTCCAACTTTTCGCGGGCATCTGCAAACGTCAGGAACCAATGAGTGTTCAGGTACTCCGCCCGGGAGGGCCCGTTAAAGACTTCGATGCAGGCGTTATCGGTCGGCTTGCCAGGCCGGGAGAAGTCCAGCGTAACACCGTTGGTGCAGGCCCACAGATCCAGATCCCGGCTGATGGACTCGGAGCCCTGGTCGACCCGCCTCGTTCACCGTCACCAACCTGTTCGACCAGATGCCCGTGCGTGATCCGACTTACGCCAGCTATCCCTATTACGACATCAGCTGGTTCGACAGCACGGGGCGCAGCTTCCACGTTCAACTGACCTGGAAGCTGGGTGGCAAGGCGTTGTAGGGGTGAGATGATCGAGGGCGATGTACTCTGGCAGATCCGAAGGCGCCGGGGCTCCCCCGTATTGATGTGTTCCCCAGCCTTCCAGGCGATGCTCTCGTCGGCGTCTGATTGGGCCTCAGTTTTTGACCATGAGGCGAAGGCCGCTCCGCACGAGGAAGCCTAGTGCGAGCATGCCGAAGCTGATCAGGCAGCCCGACCAGCCGACATAGACCACGCTGCTGTAGAGCACGCCCGCGCAGGCTGCCGCGAAAATCAGCGGCAGCAGCGGGTAGAGCGGCACCTTGTAGGGGCGCTCCACATGCGGCTGGCGGCGGCGCAGCACCACGACGGCAAGGCCGCTCATGGTCAGGAACAGCCAGTAGATCGGCGAAAGGTAATCGACCATCGTCGCGAAGCCCCGGCCCGATGCGGCACCCCACGCAATCAGCGCAAGTTCGACTGCGGTCTGCACGAGGATGGCGGCGCGCGGCACCCCGCGGCTCTGGTCCCACTGGGCGAGCGCGGCAAGCGCGGGCTCGTCTTCCGCCGCGGTATAAAGCGTGCGTCCACCGACGATGATGAGGGCGTTGAGGACGGAAAAGGCGGCGACAGCGACGCAGATCACGATCACCGTCTCGCCCGCAGGGCCGAAGGCACGGGCCATCAATGCGGCGGCGGGCGCTTCGCTGCGGGCCAGCCCGGCGATGCCAAGCCCGCGCACATAGGCCCAGTTGGCGATCATGTAGAGCGCGGTGATCAGCACCATGCCGCCGAACAGCGCGCGGGTCATGTCGCGCGGTTTGCGCACTTCGGCGGAGAGCGTCGAGGCGTCGTTGAAGCCTCCGTAGGCCAGCATGATGAACACCATCGACTGGCCGAACGCGGCTAGGCTGACCGGCTCAGGCGGCGTTGGCCCCGTTTGCTGCGGGGCAATGCCGTGCCAGGCCAGCCACAGCGCCGCGCCGCCCAGCGCGAGCAGCGCGGCGACATCCATGGCGACCATCGCGATCTGCGCGCGCGTGCCGGTTTGCACTCCGCGCAAGTTGAGTGCCGTCAGCAGGATGACCATGCTGCCGGCCACAAGCGCCCGGGTGAAGGTGCCCATCGGAATCAGCTCAGCCAGATAATCGATCCCGACGAACGCCAGCAGCGCGCCCGAGGCCGAAAAGATCACCGCAAAGCGCGACCACGCAAAGAGCCATGCGGCATCTCCGCCAAACGCCTCGCGCAAGAAGCGATAATCGCCGCCGGTATCGGGGTAGGCGGCGGAAAGCTCGGCATAGCAAAGCGCGCCGATCAGAGCGAACAGCCCGCCCAGCGCCCAGGCGAGCAGCAAGGCCCCTTCGCCGCCGAGGCTTTGCGCGACAAGCTGCGGCGTGCGGAAGATCCCCGCGCCGATCACCATGCCCATGACCACCGCGGCAGCGGCCGTGGTGCTGAGCATGCGTTTGGGCTGGTGATGGGGCGGTGGTTCGGGTGCGGACTGCATCGGAAGGTAACGCTAGAGAGTTTCAGCCGCGAGGGAAGGCTAGTTTGCCGAAACGACGGTGATCGTTTGCCGCAGCACATTCGATTTGCCGCCAAGCGTGAGCGTGACCGGGCCTTCGAGCCGGATTTTGAGCGATGCGGCCTGCTGCGGATCGAGTTCGAGCCGATATGTGCCCGCTGGCAGGCGCTCGAACAAAAAGAAGCCGTCGGATTCGCTGCGTGCGCGCGCAGCGAGGCTGCCATCGGGGCGCAGCAGCCGCAATTGCAGGCGCGAGACTGCGCGCGTGCCGGATTCGGCGCGGAAATAGGCAGTGCCCTCGATGTCGCTCAAGGTCACGATGGCGAAATCGCTGGTGTGGATGCGGCCCGGGCGCGGTACGATCTCGATCCCTGGGCGCGATGGGGCCAGCGCGATATCGGGCATGGAATCGCTATCGACACGCAGCGAGGCGCGCGCGCCGTCGCCAAGGCCTGCAATCAGTGCCCGGCCATGCGCATCGGTGCGGCTTTCCTCGGTGCCCGCAAGGAAGGTCACGCCCTCAACCGGTCCCTCGCCGGGATCGCGCAGCCCATTGGCGTTGGCGTCGGCGAAGGCGGTGACAGCGACCGCGCCGCCGCTGGTCAGGCCGGGCCGAGCGATGAAGCCGCGCCCTGAAAGCGGGTTGCGGCCGAAGCTGAAACCGATCCTGAGCGCGAGCGAGAAATTGCGCGTGGGAAAGCCGTATGACCCGTCGAAGGCCACGTTGACCGGGCCGACGCGGCGGATGGCGGAAAGACCGAGCGTGGTCTGGTTGTCGGTCAGCGTATGCGTGATTCCGCCGCGCAGCAGTGTGCTGTTGCCGATGCGGCGATCGGCCTCCAGCGTCACCGATTGAAGGTTGAGCCGCGGCGCGAGGCCATAGCCTGCGCTCGCGCGGAACCGCGTGCGCGAGCCTGACAGCGTGGCGAGATCGAACGTGCCAAGCAGGCGGGTGCTGGTATCGGTGGTGCCCAGCGCATTGGGCGCGCTCACCCGGTTGTAATCGAGGGTGTTCGACAGCAGCACACTGCCCAGCGGCAGCGTCGTGCGGAGCGCCGCGTCGGTCTGGCGGCGGCCGTCGGCAAATTCGATGCGGCGCACCTGGCTCGTGATCGGCATGATCCGCGCGCCGGCGCCGGAGCCGAAATGAAGCGTTGCGTTGAGGTTCAATTCGCTCGCGCGGCGCAGCGGATCGGCCGTGAAAGCGCGCACTTCGTCAATCGCGCCGCCGCCATACTCGGCGTGACTGAGGCTGTAGGCGAGGCCGAACAGCTTGCCGCCGAGCCCCGCTTCGATCGTATGCCCGCCGCCGTCCTGCAGGCCAAGATCGAGCCGCAGCGCGGTGGCGCCGATCCCGCTGCGAAGGCCGGTGGCGGCGAGCCAGTGGTGCTTGCCGCCGCTGTCCCAAAGCGCGGCGCCGAGCGTGGCCGTCACCGCGCGCGAAAGCCCGTAGCCAAGCTCTGCCGTGCTGCGCCACGCGCCGTAGTCCTGCCCCGGGCTGAAGCGCGGCCCGCGCACGCCAAACAGATTGGTATCCTTCTGTGCGGCGCCGACGCTGTAGACGAATTGGCCGGGCGCCAGGCGGCCATCGCCCACGCTGATCTTGCGGACGACTTCGCGGCGCTGGCCTTGCGGCCCGTAGAACACGAGGCGGAACACGTTGAGCCCGAAATCGACCGGTACCTGAAGGAACGCATACTGGCCGTTTACCGGCGTGCGGGTCGATCCGATCAGCGCATTGTTGCGATAGAGCTCGACTTCATAGCCATCGAGCAGATCGCCCCGCAGATCGACCGCATCGAAGATCGAGGCCTGTTCGAGCGGCGCATTGGTTACGAAGGCGCCGCGCCCGCTCACCCCGCGCAGGCCGATCGGCAGGGCGCCGGTCGCCACGTCGCCGAGCTGGAATTCGGTCGCCTTCAGCGGGCCGAGGAGGTCACCGTCCGGGTCGCGCCGGCCAAGCTCGAGGCGCGCCGCCGTCAGGCCGTCACGCGTCGATGCGCTGACATAGGCGCGCGCGGTCATGAACGCGAGATCGCCGGCCAGCCGCAGGTCCGCCTCCACCCGCGCGCCCAGGTCGTCATCGGTCAGCGCGCGCAGCTCGGTTTCGCCCACCGGCATCGACACGCCCCGCCACGGCGTTTCCTCGCGCGGGAAGCGGCCGGAGCCTTCGTGTCCAGAGTCCCTTGCCGCGCGCGAGGCCAATCGCTCGCGGTCTGCTTCGCGCGCGATACGTTCCTCGAACGGGAACGGCTCGCGGGTCTTGATGGCAACGGTTTGCGCGCGCAGATCGACCTTGAGATCGAGCGGGAAGAGATCGCCGAAGCGCTCGGCGCGCACGTAAAGCTCGCCTTCGTAGGCGACCGCATCGCCTTTGCCGAGCGGGACGGGCTTCCCCCCCACGACCAGCGTGCCATCGCGCAAGTTGAGCGCGATGGTGCGCTTTTCATCGAGGAACCAGCCACTGGCGTAATGGCCGTCGTCCGATACCGCGATCGGCAAATCAAGGAAGCGGGTGAGGGCGCCAAGCGGCAGGTAGACGCCCTGACGCAAGCCATAAGCGACGATCGTGTCGCTCATCTCGCCTTGTGCCGTCTCGATCTGGAGGATGAGCTCGTCGTCCTCGCTGATCACGGGCACGGGCAGCGCCGCGCCAAGCCCGGCCTGATCGGTGCCGTTTGCGCGTATCGGCGAGGCCGTCAGTGCAGTGCTGGGGAGGGCTGCGTTGGCAGGCGAAGGCTGGGGCAGGCCGAACGCCGGCTGGGGTAGCGTCCGGCTGCTATCTGCAAAGCTGCGCGAGGCGGTGTGTGCGGGAGCGGTAGGGGCCGCAGCCGGGGTCAAGGGCAGCGCGGCAGGCAGATAGGCGGAGCGCGGCTGTGCAGTTCCAGGCTTTGCGAGAAGCCTTGGCGGCGGTGGAGGCGGGGCAGGCTCATATGATGGCGCTGCCCCGCCGCCGAACGCCGGAAGGGGGAGTGCCTCGGCCAGTCTGACAGGCTGCGGGGCGACGATCGGCGCAGGCGCCGCCGCGATCTTGGCTGGTTCCGGCGCATCCGACTTCGGGGGCGCTGGTGCTGCGGCAGGCGGGGGCGCGGATACCCCCGTCGATTGGGATAAGGGCGGGTTTGGCGCTGCAGGCGGTGCGGCGAGTGCAACCTTCGCTTCCGGAACTTGCGCGAGCGGTGCCTCGGCGGGTGGAAGCAGCGCGTCGGGCGTTACTAAGGCGGGGATCGGTTGCCGCTCAGGCGCGGCAACAGCATCGGCGGCGGAAGCAAGGCCGAACGCAGGCGCCGGGACCGGCTCTGTGGCGGGAGGGGCTGCGGCAGGGGCGGCCGGCGGCAACTGCTCCGGGGGCGGTGCTGCGGCCGTTGCAAGTTCAGGCGCCTGCGCAGGCGCCGGGTCCGCAGCGGGGGAGGGCGGTTGAGCCCCTTCAGCGACAATCGCGCTGCGAAACTCACCTGAAAGAACGCCCTCGGTCTCGGGCTGCGCTTCAAGCGCGGCAGTGGCTGGCGCGGCAGGCAATGCCTCGGCGCTTGGTTGCACGATCTGCTGCTTTGCCGCGCGCTTCGGGCCAGCCTTGCGCGCTCCCGCTCCAGTTGCCGAAGGTGCCGGCGTTGCCGCTGCAGCAAAGCGCGGCGCAGGCAGCTCTGCAGGTCGGCGCGTCTTCTTTGCCGCGCGCGGGGGATCGGGCGCCGGGCCGTCCGCAGGCATCAGTTCACGGCGCGCGGCATCGCCCGCGAGCGCGAGCGTAGCGCCCAGCACGACCCGCAAGCGTCCGGAGGATCTGGTCTCGTCCCCCCCGCCTCGTTTCACGGCACGAGGAATTCCTGCCGCGCGAGCACTTTGCCGGGCGACATGTCGTCATCGATGTAGCTCACTGTCCACCGCGTACCGCGCGCCAGAAAGCGCGGATCGGTGGCAGGATCGAGCAGCACCTGGATCGCGCGCTCGGTGATCTCGGTGTAGACGCCGATGCCCTTGATTTCGGCCACCGGCTTCTTGGCGCCCGGCGCGGTTATCAGGATGTCGCCGAAGGCCGAGCGGGTGCCATCCCGCGTGATGGTCAGGCTCAGCGCGGCAGGCGTCCCGGGCGCGGTGTTGAGCTTGAGGTCCTTCAGCCCAGCAGTCAGCGTCGTTTCACCTACCCGCACGATCACCGGTATCGAGATGCCGAAGCGCGGCACGATCCGCACGCCGATGCCTCCGCCGGCTTGGCTGCCCGCCGCTTCATCGATGCTGGTGCCGCCAGTTTCGGGCGGCACCGAGACGACGGTAAAGTGCGAACGGTACTCGCCGGGCGGCAGTTCGGGCGGCACGCGCGCCATGATCCGAACCATCTGCGCCTCGCTGGCAGGCAGCGCGACATGGCGCGGCGACCAGCGCAGGAAACCGCTGGCGGTTCGCACCGCGTCATGTGCTGCCGGGTCCTGCACGGTCGCCAGATCGACCAGCCGCCCGTCGCGCTGCATCGCCATGTCGGAGACGGTGATCTCGTATTCACCCGCAGCGGCAGCGCGGTTATAAAGCCCCACGTTAGCAATGCGGGTGCGATCGTCGATCACCACGCGCTTGGGGAAGAGGTTGATGTCGCCCATCCCGCCAACCGCGCCCGCCGGCAGCGGGGCAGGAGCAGGCGGCGCATCGGCCGGTTCTTCCGCCGCCGGGGTTTGCGCTGCCAGCGGGGTTTGCACAGCCATCTGGGCCAAGGCGTTGAACGGTAAAGCCATTGCCACGGCGGCGGCAAGGCGCACGCCCAACGCCGAAGTTCTCAGCGATGCCGCAAGGGGCAACGATCGGGTAATAGGCAAGTGGTCAATCCTGACGCAGCAAAATAGGTTAAAGCCCTTATGGGGAAACCCTGATTCGCTGGCAATCGCGGACTACTGATAAGTCACAGTTACGGCGTAGGTCCCGGTGTAGGTTCCCACCGTCTGGTTCGCGCCGACATTGAGCGTGGCGCCGACCGAAAGCGCGAATGTGCGCGTGGCGCTGAAGGCGGCGCCTGCCGTCCAGTTGCTGCGGAATGCGCTGAGCCGCATGTTCCGCGTGCCCTGGCGCAGGATCGCCACAGTGGGCAGGTCGATGGTGAACAGGCGGCCTGCTTCACCCACCAGAACGAAGGTGCCCGGTCCGCGCGGCGCGGACTGCGCAATGGCGGTGCTGGTGAGCACGCCCCCCGTGGTGGTGATCGTGCCCGAAGGATCGAGCTGCACGGTGCCGGCTGCCGTCGGGCGGGTGAGTTGCCCGAACGAGAGCGTGTTCACCGGCACGATAGCCAGCGGCGTAAGGACAACCGCCTGCGCCGAACCACTCATCGTCGAGCTGCTCGGGGCTGCGAATGCAGTGCCGGAGAGGGCCGCCCAGGCACACACCAGGGCCGCCATCCCGGACAGATGTCGCGGGGCGGAAATCATCGGGGTAATCCGGTATGGAGTGCACATGCCGGGGGCTGCCAATGCAGGCTGCCCCCGGCCGGTTCAGTGCGATCAGTTGTAGGTGACGGTCGCCGAATAGGTGCCGGTGTAGGCGCCAGCAGCTTCGGTGCCGAGCAGGGTCAGCGTGCCGCCGACCGTGAACGAACCCGCACCGCCGGAGAGCGTGTCGGTGGTCGCCGAAGGCGTTGTGGTGAAGGCGATGCTGGTGCTGCCAGCGGTCACGCTGCCACCGGTCGTGGCGATCGAGTAGGAGCGGCTGGAGTCGCCCGCGACGGTGAACGCATCGGCCGAGTTCGTCGAGCCGGGAACGAATGCGACATCGCCGCCAACCGAGCCGGCACCCGCCGTCGTAACGGTGATGGAACCGCCGGTTCCGGTTGTGAACGTGCCGAAGCCGAGCGCAGCGCCGGTGGTGTGGGTCAGCACGATCGGCGAAACGATCGTGGCCGTGGCGGCGCCCGAAGCCGTCGAGGTGTTGCCCGAAGCCGCGAAAGCGGGGGTAGCCGAAATGAGGGCGATGGCCGAAGCGAGAATGATCTTCTTCACGTGTAAGCTCCCGAATGTTGGCCTTGGCGCCTCCCCCCTGGGCTGCGACAAGACCGAAAACTGCGGTACTGCGAACTCGGGCTGGATCGCCTTTATTCGGTACGTATTGCTACGTATTCGGGGCGAGTTAATGGGTAGTTATCTGGGTTTTTACTTAGAAAATGTCCCAAAATGAGAATGTAAATCGACGGTTAATCCACCTTTATTCGCAATTAACCATGCAAGTGACCCGGGCTGTGTGAATAATCGGGTTTTGTCATGCGCATTCACCGCTGCTCTGCCGCGCCAGACGTGGCATCCAGGTGTCGGAAAAACAGTGAAAAATTTTCGCTTGAGGTGAATTTTTTGCCCCTGCAGCGGTTGTTTGTCGGCCTGCCGCGCCGCAGAGACGCAAAAAAGCCCGCTGCCGATGCGGCGCGGGCGACATGTGAACGGGGATTCGCGTAAAAATGAGGGGCGTTAGCCCGGGGCGGCTCAGATCGGCGCCGTTCGCCTCAGTTGTAGGATGCGGTGATCTGGTACGTGCCGGTGTAAGTCCCGATGGGCTGCGCGGCGCCAACGGCCAGCGTGCCGCCCACGGCGATATCGAGCGTGCCCACGGGCGAGCCTGTCAGTGCGCCCACGGTGAACAGCGTGATCGTCATCGAACCGCCGGTGCGGTTCACCGTAGCCGCAGCGGGAAGGGTGACGAAGAACTGCCGGCCCGGATCGCCGCTCACACGAAACTTGCCGGCCTGCGGGCCGGAACTGCCCTGTGCGATCGCGGTGTTGCCCACCATGCCACCGCCGGTCGTTACTATGCCCGCGGTGCTAACGGTTACCGTGCCCGCCGCCGTGGGCTGGGCCATCACGCCAAAGCTCAGAGGCGCTGTGGCCACGATGCTGATCGGCTGAATGACCGTGGCACTTGCCGCACCGGTCAGCGTCGCCGAACCACCGGGCGCCGCGAGCGCCGGAAGCGGCGCTGCGAGCACGATCAGTGCAGCCAGCAATGAGTGGAGGCGGACGGTCATGGCAAGGCCTGAACGATATGGGGAAACGTTTTCCGGGAGCCCGGCTGCCGCCTCCAGGCGGCAGCCGGAACGATCCCGGGATCAGTTGCCTGAATCAGTTATAGGTGACGGTGGCGGAGTAGGTGCCGGTGTAGGCACCTGCCGGTGCCGTGCCGGTCACGGTCAGCGTGCCGCCGACCGTGAAGCTGGCGGTGCCGGTGCCGCTCAGTGCAGCTGTTGCCGCCGAAGGCGTGGTGGTGAACGCGAGATTGGTCGCGCCCGAGGTCACGTTGCCGCCGGTCGTCGTGATCGAGAACGAACGGCTGGCATCGCCCGCGACGGTGAACGAGTCAGCCGAATTGGTCGATCCCGGGACGAACGTGACATCGCTGCCCACCGATCCGGTGCCCGCTGCGGTCACGGTCACGGTGCCGCCAGTGCCGGTGGTGAAGCGCCCGAAGTTGAGGCTGGCGGCCGCAGGGTGGGTCAGCACGATCGGTGCTACGATGGTCGCTGTGGCGGTACCCGTTGCGGTCGAGGTGTTGCCCGAACCGGCGAAAGCGGGGGTTGCCGCCGCAAGGGCGCCAATGGCGGCGAGGGTGGATGCGAGAATGATCTTCTTCACGTCGAGTGCTCCTGATTGCTGTTTGCCCCGCACCGTCCCGGTCTTGGAGCTGGTAAATGCCTGTTCATCAGCGGCCGGGCCTTCCGGCGCTCTGATACGTAAAAGGCCTAAGGAAATATGGTTAATAAATGGTTTGCTTTTAAGAGCCTTTTGCAAAGATTTCGGCTTGCCTTGGCCCGGTGTGCATGAAATATTTTTCAATCATAACATTGAAAAATAGAAAAAAATCTATGCAAAGCTGTCGGCCGGCCAACACCATCGGGCGGTCACGCGCAGCGTGCCGCCTGGTTAAGCTTTAGCTAAATTATTAACCATCTTTGCGCAGTACCTGGCGCGTACGCCTGCCCGCCGCGCGCGCGGTCAGTTGTAGGAGACCGTTGCCGTGTAAGTGCCTGAATAGGCGCCGGTCGGTGCTGTGCCGGTCACCGTCAGCGTGCCGCCAACCGTGAAGCTGCCGGTGCCGGTCGCGCTGAGCGATGCAGTGCCGGCCGAAGGCGTGGTGGTGAACGCGAGGTTGGTCGCGCCCGAGGTCACGTTGCCGCTGGTCGTCGCGATCGAGTACGAACGGTTGGCATCGCCCGCGACAGTAAAGCTGTCGGCCGAGGTGGTCGATCCGGGAATGAACGTCACATCGCTGCCGATCGAACCCGCGCCCGCCGCCGTCACTGTCACCGTGCCGCCCGTTCCGCGAGTGAAGCGGCCGAAGTTGAGGCTGGCCGAAGCCGGGTGGGTGAGTACGATTGGCGCAACGACGGTCGCCGTGGCCGTGCCCGTGGCGGTCGCCGTGTTGCCGGGAGCCGCGAGGGCGGGGGTGGTTGCAACCAGCGCGATTAGCGCTGCGGGGAATAATCTGTTCACCGGTTTAACTCCTGGTCCCTTTCGCCCACACCGGACATGCGGCGTGGCTTGAGAGGCCGGGCTGCCCCGGCGTCCTCATACGTAAATTTCCTAGGTATATATGGTTAATGAAAGGTAAGCGCCTCGGAAAGAGGCCGCACGTGCGCCGGTTGGCCGATCAGCTGTATGTCACCATGATCGTCAGCGTGGCGCGGTAATGTGCGGGCGCCGTACCTGCAGGCACAGTCAGGCGGCCGCCAATGGCGATGCGGTCCTCGCCCTTTTCATCGAGTTGGCCGATCGAGGTAATGCTGCCGGCATGGCTGTCCAGATGGACGCTCAGTTCATCGATGGAGAGGTCGCGCGCACTACCGCCGCCTGCGATCAGCGTACCACTGGCGACGATCTGGGTCGGCGCGCTCACCATATAGCTGCGGCTGGCCTCGCCGCTGACGAGGAAACGTGCAGGCGCTATGCCAGCGCAGGCGCCGCCGCCTGCACAGGCCGGTGCAGCTCCGCCGGAATAGGTGGCAACACCAAGTGAATCGACCGTGATGGACCCGCTGGTCGTGGACGAGGACGTTAGCGAGCCGAAGTCGAGATCATTCAGCGCGACCGCCATGATCGGTTCGACGATGACGGCGGCGACTTGTCCCTGCGCCGTGGCGCTTTGCACACTGGCGGCGAGCGCAGGTGAGGCAATCAAGGTGGCAGCGAGCGCGGCGGCATAGGCCGCAGGAACAAGGTCCCGCATCACAGTTCCGCCAACACGGTAACGACGATGGGCAGCGGGATGGCGAGATCTGCTCCGCCGGTACTCCGCGCGACTTGCAACGTGCCGCCGACGCGGAAGGTGCGCGTGCAGATGCGGCGCTGGCAGCCGACCAATGTCACTTGCGTGCTCTGGCCCGGCAACAACGAACTCACGCCGGGCAGATCGGTATCGAACTGCGCGATCGTGCCGCTGACCCCGCCGGAGACCTGGCTTGCGGTGCTCGGCACCAGCACCGAAATGAGCAGCGAATACGTGACGCTGGCATTGTTGCCGCGATCATAGCTGAAGGTGAACTGCGCTGGCCCGGGCGCAGCGCCCGCAAGCGGGACGATCGCGGAGCCAGTAACCGATCCGGTTGCGGATACTGTTCTCGAGCCCGTAGTATCGGTGAAAAAGCTGCCAAATCGCAGTGTCTGGTCCGCCGTCAGGCTGACGGACGGTGGGGCGGCGCGGGCAGGGACGGCAGTGCTGGCCAAGGCCGCAGCGAACAGGGCCGCAGCGAACAGGGCCGCAGCGAACAGGGCCGCTGTCGTCCAGCGGGTCGGTTCGATCTGGAAAGCGTGACAAACCCGGAGCACTGGCCATTCCTGCGCAAGCAGCGAAGCATTGTTGCACACGATAGGCTGCGCGGGAGACGGCGACAAGTGCACGGACGCGGCCCGTCCCGCTCCGGCACGCACTGGCTGCGGCTCTTAATGGCCCGGTTTAGCGACCGATGCCGAGAAAGCCGAGGCTGCCCGCATCGAACTTCATGCGCATCGTGGCGAACAGACCCTTGGTGGTGCTGCGTGCTGCCGCGAAATCGCGGTCACGGAAACCGGCGAGATTATAGCCGATCACGACCATCACGTTGTCGGCCGGAACGATGCCGATCTGCGGGCCGACCGCGAACGATGTGGTTCCATCCGAAAGGCTGCGGCGCACCGTGGCGCTGCCGCCCACTTCGATGCGTTTGCCGATGCCGATGCGCGCATCCACCCCGCCAAGCACGGTTGTCCCGGCCAGATCAAACCCCTGATATCGATCAAGATTGTGCCGCGCTGCCACGAACACGCCAATTTCGGTGCGCTGCACCTGCTCGCCCTCGACGCGGCCCGTGGGGGCCCAATCGCCGGAGAAGCTGGCGACGATCCTGCGCGAGCGGGCATTGCCGTTCACATCGAGCGCGGTTCCGGCACCGGCGGCAGGATCGGTGCTGGTCGTCGGTACGCCGGAAATCCGATCGCTGCGGTATTCCAGCTTGCTCAGAAACGCGAAGGCCGATGCCGCCGGGCGGTGTGCGATGGAGATCGCGGCGCTGCTGACATCGCTGGCCACGCCGCTGATATCGCGCATCGAAGCCCAGGTTACCGCACCGCCGACAACGCTGCCTTCACCCATCTGGCGGATCATGCCCAGCGTGAAGCCCTTGCGCTTCGAAAGCTCGCCATTGCGCAGTTCGCCGCGCATCGTCGCGCTCCAGCGGCCCGCGCGCCACGTTGCGCCCAGCGTATAAGCTGTGAAGTCCTCGGCAATCGTGGTCTGGCTGCTCGCGCCGACCACCGCTGTGCCGCCATTGGTGGCGAGCGCGCTCTTTCCGCCGATCACCTTGTTGCCGTCGATCGTCGCGTCGATGGTCACGGCCTTGCTGATCGGCAGCGACTGCGCAAGACCATAGGATGCGAATGCGCGCTTGCCTTGTTCCGTGATGACCGGGGCCGCATCCGCCGCATTGCCATTCGCGATCCCGCCTTTGGTGCTTTGCTGGCCGATCACCGTGGCGATCTTCGCGCCCGTCCACGGGGCAATCTCGATGCCGCCGCGCAGTGTGCGCGTCTCGCCCTGGCCGCCATTGCCGATCTCGTAGTCGCTGATCAGGCGGATGTCGGACGTGATCGAATAGCGCACACCGATCCGGTAGCGCGGAGCCTGATAGGACGTCGCATCGCGGCTGCCGATCGAGATCGAGCCGGCGGCGTTGAGCTCCAGCTTGTTGTCGAACAGGCGCTTGGTGCTGCCCGCCTCGATCAGCGTGCTGCTGCCACCGGTCGCGCCCGTGGACCCCCCTGTTGCGCCCAACACTGCACCTTGAGCTAGCGTTTCGCTGTAGCGCGCCACGCCGAGGCGCATTTCGGTGCCGCGGTTGTTCCACGTCGTTCCGAGCTGGATCGCGCTGCGCTTCGAACCGTCGATCAGCGAGGTATCGTGCCACGCAGTCGCGCTTATCAGCCACTGCTGGCTCAGGCGGTAGCGCGTGTCGACACCGATCTTGCGGCGGCCAAGCTCGCCGATGCTGACCTGACCCACACCGAAATTGCTATCGAGCGAGCGGATATAGGCCAGCACGTCGAACCGCGCGTCGTGGCGCTCGGCCTCGATCATCCACGCCGCCTTGGTGCCGGTGCCAGCGGGGCTGCCACCGGTCGCGCGGCTCATCGCCGCTTCCGCGCGCACTTCGGTCTTGCTGTCGATGGAGACCTTGGCATCCAGCGCGCCGAGGTTGGTGCGCGTGACCGCCGCGCCCGCATTCGCCGAAGCATCGCTGATTGCAGTCGCGCCAATGCGCACCTTTTCCGATTTGCTGCGCCATTCGGTGCGCGCGCCCGCGTTCCATGCCCCGCCGTTCAACGCGTCGATTTCATAGTCGATCACGATGGTCTGCGGATTGAGGTTCGCATCGCGGCTCAGCACCGGCTGCTTGAAGCTGATCGTGCCCGCCAGCAGGTCGATGTCGTAATCAAGGAAGCGGGTCAGCACCTGGCTGGAAACAACGACTTCCGAACGGAAGCGGTCACGCACTTCGATCGTCACCGTCTCGCTGTTCGGCACGATCGCGCGGCTGGACAGCTGATAAGGCCCACTGATGCCGCCGCCGGGGATCTGATCGCGCCGGTGGGTCGTGGCAACCTTGGCGGCATAGGCTTCGGTGCGCGTCTTGCCGAGGCGCGCCTCGGCCTTCACGCCGGTCATGGTGCGCTGGTAACGGCCGAGCTGGGTGTGATCGAACCCGGTGTCGAAATCGCCGAACATCGCTCGCATCCGCGCGCTTTCGATCCGCACATAGAGCTTGTTGACGCTCGCGGCATCGAAGCGGCGGTCCGAACCGTCCGCGAACACGGTGTAATAGGCCCTGGGATCGAGCCCGCCGAGCAGGCGCTGCTCGGTGCGCTGCTTGGCGCTGTCATAGGCAACAGTGGTCAGCCATTTGCCCTTGATCCGGCCCTTGGCGTAAAATGCGACGCGCGCGTGATCGCCAAGATCGCTATCGAAGCGGCCGCTGCGCTGCATGTGATCGGCGATCGTCTTGGCGCCCACCGCGCCTTCGGCCAGGCCGACCAGCGTCCACTTCGCCTCGCCGGGAACGACCCAGGTTTCGAGCACCTGATTGCGCTTCACTTCGCGGTCGGTGAACTGGAAAGCAAGGTCAAGCCCGCCGCTGACCATGGTCGGCGCAAGTTCGATCAGCGCCACGCCGTCGTCGCCCTTCACGGTCCAGGTCGGCGGGGCGCGGTCGAGGCCGGAAAGCACGCGGTTTTGCATGGCGTCCAGCGCCTGTGCGCTTTCGTAAGGCGCGGAGAGCGCAATCGGGCCGGAAATGCCGGCGTGGACCGGGCGGCCCGTGCGATCCAGCACGCGCACTGCGATCACGGGCCGCGTCGCGCCATCGGCAACGAGGTGCGTGCGTTCGGGCACCAGCTCGACACGGGCCGGAGTGGCGCCGAAGTGCACGGTGCGGGACAGCGTTTGCACGACTGCTCCGGCGGAATCGCGGATCTCGGCGTCAAAGCGCGTGTCTTCGCCGGGCAGCGGCAAACCGCGCCAAACGCTCACGGCATAGCCCGCCGTTGAGGATTGGGTGCCATCGAAGGCAAGTTTGTCGACCGGTTTGCCATCGATCTTCAGCGCCACGGTCTGCCCCTTGCGGTGGCGGATCACGACGCGTGTGGTGGGCGCACGCGGGTTGTAATCCGCGGCCGGAAACAGGAACTCGCTCGGGCCGTCACCCATGGCGATCCAGTCGGTCTCGCCGCCGGCAGCCGCGCGGTCGGTGTCGGTGTCGGGCTTGGTGGCCTCGGCGGCAGCAGCGGCGGCAGCCAGCGTTTCGGCTGGAACCGTTGCGGCGAAATCAGCCACGGCAAGACTGCCGCCCTGGCCCATCACGAAGCGGCTCGAGGCGCTGCCCGCGCTGCGGGTGGAACGCGCGCAATCGAGGAACTTGCCGCCCTCGGGCAGCGTCATCGCCTGCGCCTGAACGACATGCGTGCCGGGCATCAGGCCTTCGAAGTGGTAGCGGCCATCGGCATCGGTCAGCGCGAAACTGCCATCTTCCAGCACGATGCGCACGCCGCCTAGTCCCGGACGCGGCGCGTTGCGCGCATTGGGAACCGAACAATCGCCGAGCGTGACACGGCCGATCAGGGTCATCGTTGTGGCAAGGTTGTCACGCTCGATACGGACTGCTGAATTTGCCGTTGCGGTTAGTCCACGTGCATCAATAGCATCTATTCGGTTAACGGCGTTGCCTGCCGAGGCTTCGGGCCGCACAGTCATTGCATACGTCACCGTGCGCGTCGCGCCCGGTGCGATAGTGCCGATGGCGATTGTCAGATTGCGCCCGTCCGCGGCCACGGTGACTGTGCCCGCTGGCGCCTTTGCACCATCGAGACGGATCGTGCCCGCGCGCAGGCGCAGGCTGGAAGAAGGTGTATCGGTTAGCACCACGCCGCGCTTGGCGCGGTCCGGATCGGTGTTGTGCACCGTCACGGTATAGAACACTGCATCGCCTGGCTGGGCAACCTGGCGTGAAGCGACCTTGGCGAGGCTGACGGCGACCGGCGGCCGGTCGACCGGAATGTCGACGCGCACAGGCGATGGGTTGGAAAGTGCCAGTTCATCACCATAAGATGCTGATGAAATAACCAGATTGCCCCCATCAGGGCGCGTCAGGCCAATGAAGTTCTTCGGTGTGAGCGCCGATGGTGCGGTATAGGGGTCGGGTGGGACCACCACCAGCCGATACGTGCCGAGGGCGGCCAGCGGAAAGCGGTACTCGCCGGCCGGCATTTGCCATGCGCGGCCCGCTCCGTCGGTGATCAGCGAGCCGGTGACGATCGTCGATGGCCAGGCAGTCACGCCGTCATCGGCAAACACGTGCGCAGGCTGGCCGGTCGCGACATCGATCAGCGTCACTTGCGCACCGTCGATGGGGGCGGCATCTTCGCTATCGAAAACAAGGCCATAGGGGTCGGCGAGCACGTCCACGGCGGTTTTCAGCACCGACCCGTCGCCACTTACGCCGTTGTAAAGCACAGTGACCTTGTCGCCGCCCGAAACGCTGAGCTTGCAATCGCCATCGCGGGGCTGGGGCGGGATCGCGCTTGTGGGGATCGCGCCGTAGAACACGCCGCTGTCGGCCGCAGTTTCGGTGACGGTCACTTGCTCGCGGTCGCCGCTCGCGGACACGATCGAGACTTTGACTGTGTCGACCTTCGTGGGATCAAGCGCCACGCGCGCCAAAACGAGTCTAAAGATGACCGGCTGGCCGACCGTGATGCTCGAAATTGTCGTGGGATCGGTCGGATCGGCGGCGGCGCCATCGACGAGTACGGCGGGAAGCGCTGCGCCTGCGCACATTCCGCCGTCGATCGTGAAGGTGTCCGAGCCGCCGGGCAGCGGGAGGACTGAAATTTTGGGGTTTTCACGCACCACATCGAACGTGACCACGTTGGAATCGGCAGTCACTTCGGCATCGCCCTGGCTCCAGCGGGCATGCGCAGTGTTGGTGATGGTGTTCGCCGCGGCCGGAACGCTGGTCACGGCAAGCAGCGCTGCAAAAAGCAGCGCGGCGCATGCCCAGATCCTGTTCCGAATTGCCGTCATGGCGTTTTGTCTTTGTTTTCAATGCAACGAGGGGGTGGGCGGCGGTTGGTCCTTGCGGACCAGCCGCCGCCTGCACATCCCGAGATCCTCAATTCCTTGAGGGGAGGCCTCCTAGGCCCCGCTCAATTAATTGTGGCTTGGAACAACACCGTCTTGGTTTCGCCGGCGGCGACCGAAGCCAGCGTGCCGCTGACCGTGCCCGCAGCCTGGGTGCCGGTGCCGGCGCCATCGACATTGCAGGTGCCGGAGGTGACGGTGCCATTGGTCTTGACGCCGAAGGACGAGTCATACGTCAGGTTGGC
>CANCET010000003.1 GCA_947375105.1 Sphingomonadaceae bacterium | reverse complement strand
GCCGCGAGGCTCCGGCGTTGGACCGGTCTTCCAGCTACATCGCCGTGATGGTGGATGACCTGACGCTGCACGGCGTTTCGGAGCCGTACCGGATGTTGACGGCACGCGCGGAGTATCGCTTGCGGCTGCGCGCGAACAATGCGGCGACGCGTTTGACACCCTTGGGATTGGCGGTGGGCTGCATTGGGGCCGAGCGGGCGGCATGGTTTGAAGCTCGGCAGGACGCACGAGCGCGAGCGGAGCTTGCTCTGGCGAAGGATGTTTTGCCGGGCGACCTCATGGCCAACGGCGTCACGCTGCGCGCAGATGGCGTGCGGCGGCCGCTGTCCGAATGGCTGCGTTTCCCCGATGTGGACTTCGCCGCTCTGGCACCGTGGCTCGGCGATGCCATGCCTGATCCGGGCCTGGCCGAGGAGATGACGGAAGATGCGGCCTACGCGCCCTACCTTGCGAGGCAGGAGGCGGAACTGCGGCAGCTTCGCGCCAGCGATGGTGTGCCGCTGGGGGACCACTTTCCCTATGCCGAGGTGCCAGGGCTATCGCGCGAGATGGTGGAGCGATTGGAGCGGGCGCGACCGGACACGTTGGCGGCTGCAGGCCGGGTGCCCGGTGTCACCCCAGCGGCTTTGGCCAGCCTGCTGGTTGCGGCCCGGCGGCGAGTAGCGGCATGATTCTGGTTGATGAGACGGCAGCGCGAGGCTGGCTTGCGGAGCGGCATGGGCAGGCGATGGGCCGGCTGGATTTGCTTGTCGCCGCTTTGGCCGAGGAAAACGCGCGGCAGAATCTTGTCTCCCGCTCCTCACTGGAAGCGGTCTGGCGGCGGCATATCGCGGATAGTGCGCAGTTGCTGCATGTTTCACGTGAAACAGTGCCGGCGGGACCCTGGCTCGATCTGGGGAGTGGGGCGGGCTTTCCGGGCTTGGTCATTGCGGCGCTTGAGCCTGATCGGCCGGTAACCTTGGTCGATTCGCGGCGGCTGCGGACCGAGTGGCTGGCGCGCGCGGCGGTGGTGATGGGCCTTGCCAATGTCGAGGTCGTGCTGTCACGCGTGGAGGACTTGCCTGAGCGGCGCTGGCAGGTGATTTCAGCGCGGGCGTTTGCGCCGTTTGACCGCTTGCTGGAGGTTGCTGCGCGTTTTTCCACATCCGAGACGCTTTGGTTGTTGCCGAAGGGGGCCAAAGCACAGCATGAACTGGATGCGCTCTCGGAAGAGTGGTTGCGGGTGTTCCACGTGGAACAATCGTTGACCGACGCTTCGGCCGGCATCATCGTTGGCCATCTGCAGGGACGCACGGGCAAAGCCGCATCACGCAAGCGAGGTTCAGGCCGATGATCACGATTGCCGTCGCGAACCAGAAGGGCGGGGTGGGCAAGACCACCACGGCGATCAACATTGCCACGGCCCTTGCAGCGACCGGGTGGAAGGTACTGCTGCTCGACCTCGATCCGCAGGGCAATGCGTCCACGGGGATCGGCGTGGCGGCTGCGGACCGGCACAAGTCTTCCTACGATCTGCTGATCGAACAGACGAGCGTGGCGGATTGCATCATGCCGACGCGGATTCCGGGGCTCGATGTGATCCCCGCGACAGTTGACCTCTCGGGCGCGGAAGTCGAGCTGGTCAGCCAGACGGACCGCACCGGCAAGCTGCGCATCGCGCTGGCCGAAGACACCGGGCACGACATCTGCCTGATCGATTGCCCGCCGTCGCTGGGGCTGCTCACGCTCAATGCGATGACGGCGGCGGATTCGTTGCTCGTGCCGTTGCAGTGCGAATTTTTCGCGCTCGAGGGTCTCAGCCAGCTGCTCCAGACAGTCGAGCGCGTGCAGGAGCGGTTCAACCCCTCGCTGGGCATTCTGGGCATTGTGCTCACCATGTATGACCGGCGCAATCGGTTGACCGACCAGGTCGCTGATGATGTGCGCTCGTGTCTGCACGGGCTGGTGTTCGAAGCCGTCATCCCGCGGAATGTGCGCTTGTCGGAAGCGCCAAGCCATGGCCTGCCGGCGCTGATCTATGACCATGCCTGCGCCGGTTCGCAGGCTTACATGAAGCTGGCGCGCGAGTTGATCGGCCGGCTGCCCGAGCGGAGGAAAGCGGCATGAGCGGCGAGACGGATGGCGCTGCGGCCAAGGCGACGAAGCGCCCGGCGCTGGGCCGGGGGCTGGGCGCGCTGCTGGGTGAGACCCGGCGCGAGGAAGCGGTGTCGCGCATGTCGGCTCCCACGATTGGTGAGGCGACCGCCCCGCAGAGCGGCCTTGCCATGCTGAGCATTGCCGTGATCGAGCCGCACCCCGAGCAGCCGCGCCGTCATTTCGACGAGGACGCGCTGGAAGAACTGGCACGCTCGATTGCGGCGCGCGGGGTGATCCAGCCGGTGGTGGTGCGGCCGACGAGCGGCGGGCGCTATCAGCTGGTGGCCGGCGAGCGGCGCTGGCGCGCGGCGCAGAAAGCGCGGCTGCACGAGATTCCCGCGATCATCCGGCAGCTGGATGACCGTGAAGTGACGGCTCTTGCGCTGATCGAGAACCTGCAGCGCGAGGATCTCAATCCGATCGAGGAAGCACGTGCTTATCAGCGGCTTTCGGAACAGGAAGGGCTGACGCAGCAGGAAATCGCGACTTTTGTCGACAAGTCGCGCAGCCACGTGGCGAATCTGATGCGGCTGCTGACGCTGCCCGGCGAAGTGCTCGACATGGTCGAGCGTGCGCAGCTTTCGATGGGCCATGCGCGGGCGCTAGCCGTATTGCCGGATCCGGTTTCGCTGGCGCGCGAAACCGTGAGCAAGGGGCATTCGGTCCGCGATGTGGAGCGCTTGGCCAAGCGCGCGATGCGGCCCGAATCGGCACCGCGGCGCGCGCGGGCGGGCCGCGATCCGGCAACGTCGGCGGATATCGCGGCGGTGCAGGCGCACCTCGAGGAGTTTCTCGGCCTCAAGGTTTCGATCCAGGCCGATGCCGATCCGCGCACCGGGGCCGTAACGATCCGCTACAAGACGCTCGATCAGCTGGACCTGATCTGCCAGCGCCTGACCGGCGGGGCGATCTGACCGACGGTACGATCTGACCAGCTGGCCCGAAGGGCTAGTTAATCGGTCGATTAATTTTGATTGACCGGGTGCGCCGGGTTTGCCTATCTCTTGGTCAACAACAGACCTGACCCGGAGAGCCTGCCATGTCGCTCGATCTGATTCCCCGCTCTGCCTATAACGCGGACCACGAAGCGTTCCGCCAGACGGTGCGCCGCTACCTTGAAACCGAGATCGCGCCGCACGCCAACGAGTGGGCCGAAGCGGGCATCGTGCCCAAGTCTATCTGGCCCAAGGCCGGCGAGCTGGGCATGCTGTGCCCGACCGTGCCGGAGGAATACGGCGGCCTCGGCCTCGATTTCGGCTACAATGCCATCGTCGACGAAGAGAGCTCCTACTACGGCCGCGTCGCCACCGGGTTCTCGCTCCAGTCCGACATCGTGGTGAACTACCTCGTTTCGTATGGCTCGGAAGAGCAGAAGCGCAAATGGCTGCCCAAGATGGTCTCGGGCGAGGTGGTGACTGCCATCGCGATGACCGAGCCGGGCACGGGTTCCGACCTTCAGGGCATGCGCACCAGCGCCAAGAAGGACGGCAACCACTATGTCATCAACGGGTCCAAGACCTATATCACCAACGGCCAGAATGCCGACCTGATCCTCGTGTGCTGCAAGACCGATACTGAAGTGCAGCCGGCGTGGAAGGGCGTTTCGATCGTGCTGGTCGAGGCGGATCGCGAGGGCTTCAAGCGCGGCCGCAACCTCGACAAGATCGGCATGGACGAAGCCGATACCTCGGAACTGTTCTTCGAGGACGTGCGGGTGCCGATCACCAACTGCCTTGGCGAAGAGGGCAAGGGCTTCATCTATCTGATGAGCGAACTGCCGCAGGAGCGCCTCTCGATTGCCGTGAGCGCGCAGGCTTCGGCGCAGAAGGCGTTCGACGATACGGTGGAATTCACGCGCGAGCGCAAGGCGTTCGGCAAGCCCATCCTGGATTTCCAGAACACCCGCTTCACGCTGGCGGACATCAAGGCCAAGCTGCAAGTGGGCTGGGCGCACCTCGATTGGGCGCTCGCCCGCCATCTCAAGCGCGAACTGACCGCCGAGGAAGGCGCGGCCGCCAAGCTGTGGCACACCGAGCTGCAGTGGGAAGTGATGGACAAGTGCCTCCAGCTCCACGGCGGCGCCGGCTACATGAACGAATACGCGATTGCCCGTGCATGGCGCGGCGCGCGCGTGACGCGCATTTTCGGCGGCACCAACGAGATCATGAAGGAACTCATCGGCCGCAAGCTGTGATCGGCAGCCCCATGCCCGATCTTCAAAACTGACGGCTTTGGCGATGCGCGCGCGGACAGGATTTGCCCTGCACGCGTGCGCTTTGCTGCGTACGGGCCTTGCAGTGCTGGCGATCTGGCTGGCACCTGCAACCTCTCCGGCTTTTGCCCAGTATGAGCCTTCCTATCCTGACGAGGTGGTGGAAGAGGAGGTGCCGGATACATCCGGGGCTCCGTATCCTGCGGAATTCTCACCGTTTTCAGCCGGTGACGCCCGGTCGTAGGCAAACGCCGCCGCGCTCTACACCGCCCAGCCTGATCTGGCGCACTGCACTGCTGGAGTGCTGCGTACCGAGGCGAAGGCTGCTTTCCTTTCCGCATTCAATGCTCTGAGGGCGCTGCACGGCCTTGCGCCCGTGCGCTATAATGCCGCAGCCGATCGCGCGGCCGGCGAGGCGGCGATGATCATGGCCGCCAATGATGCGCTGAGCCATGATCCTCCGCCATCATGGAAGTGCTGGAGCGCTGCTGGCGCCGGCGCTGCGGGCAGTTCAAACCTGCTCGGCGGGGTTTCGTCCCCCTATCTTGGCTATGAGGACGACAATGCCATCCTCGCGGAGTGGCTGATCGAAGGCGACAGCGACGCGATCGGACATCGCCGCTGGCTGCTTGACCCCTATCTCGACCAGACAGCGTTTGGCCGCTTCATTGCCGTCCTGCCCGGCGGCGAGCGTGTCGATTCGGCAGTGATGAAGGTGTTCGATTTCCCGGCCAATTCCCCTGTCGATCCCCCTGTCGATTCTGGGCCCAATGATTGGCGCCGGACCAGATCGCAGGGCACCATTCCGGAGTTCGTGGCCTGGCCGCAGGGTGAGTACCCGCGCGTGTTCTTTTCGCCCCGCGCGCGGTTTTCCTTCTCGATCAGCCAGAACCCGGCTGACGTGGATGCCCCCGGCGCACCAGACTTTTCCGATGCCGTGGTCTCGATCAGCGATGGCGATCATCTGCTGCCCGTTCGCGACCAGCTTTGGGATAACGAAGGCTATGGCGTGGCGAATTGCCTGTCATGGCGAATCGACGGGATCGTTCCTGGCAAAACCTATGCCGTGACCATCAGCGGGATCCGCGGAGCGCCGCGAGAGCGCTACGCCTACACCTTTCGGATCACGGGCTAGAACGCCGCAGATCGGGCATTAACCAAGGTTAATGGCTTGGGCGGAATCCGTATATATATGTATTAAACCTTAGGGCCTTAAGCTATACATCTCAGTCCGGATCGGAACTGGGAGAGAGCGATGCGAACCGAGATCGGCCATAGTGCCGTTGTAATCGCGTGCTGCGGCTTCCGGACCCGCTGGTTCGGTCTCAAGCAGCCTGCGTTCGGTTCAAACAGCCGACCCAGGGTGTGAAAAAGCTATCCATCGGGTTTATCATCGCTCTTGGGTTGGTGGCTGGCTGGACTGGCCCGGTTGCTGCCGGAGCAAGTGCTGGCCAGAGTGGCCAAGCCGCCCCGCCTTCACCCGACACCCCGGCCAAACCGCCAACCGCCCCTGCACCCCGCGAAAACGGCCAGTGCGAAGTCAGCCGGGAATGGTCAGCGGCCCAGTTCAACGACTACTGGCCCAATGAGGGCCGCGTGCACAGCCTTGGCGCGCTAGGCTACATGGGCCGGCAAGACGCTTCGCAGGCGGCCGATCTGGCGGAAGCGCGGACGCAAGTGGAGCGCGTGGTTCGCGTGAGCGGGCTGGAAATGAATTTCGAGATGATCGTCGATCCTTCGACCCCGGCAGCGGCCGAGATCATCAACGGACGCCGCGTTATCCTGTTCGACCCGCGCTTCATGGCGCAAGTGGCGGACCGCATCTGTCCTGACTGGGGTGCGATGAGCATCCTCGCGCATGAGGTAGGCCATCATCTGGCCGGGCACACCTTGCGCCAGACAGCCGAACCATGGCGTGACGAGCTGGAGGCGGACGAGTTTTCCGGCTTCGTCCTTGCCCGGCTGGGTGCCTCACTGGCCGAGACGACATCGGCGGCTACCCGAATTCTGCCGGAGGCGGCGACCCCGACTCATCCCGGCCGCAAGGATCGTGTCGCCGCGATTGTCCATGGCTGGCAGAACGCTGAGGCCATGGTGCGCGCCGAGATGACTCAGGCGAGCCACAATCGCGGCCTCGTTCCGATGCGTCAGGAACGCTTCGATCCCGACGGCGATGATACGCGATCATCCGATCTGGTGCTGGTCGCACGGGTCATTCTCTACGATGATCCCAACGACTATTTCATCACCAAAAGTGGGCGCATCGATGCCTATGACGGCGCCCGCCGCCCGGTCGGGAGAAAGAGCCTGCCGGCCTCAGCCGACTATGCCTGGACTTTCAGATCCGAATCCGCGCAGCTAGACGTCGACTACAGCGGCCGGGTTTTCATGCACATGCCCTCGGGCGTCGTGCATGAGATCGGCCTGGTGGTGTCCTTTCTGCCGAAAGCCGACCAAGCCACGAATTGAAGCCCGGTTGCTGGGAAATCTGCGCGCTCAACTGCCGGACGGAACCCTGACGCGCTTGTCATGGAGCACCGGGCGGCGCGGCGGTGCGCCAATGTAGCGCCGCTTCACCGGCACGTACTCATACGACACGGTCCGCGTTTCGGTGCAATTGCCCTGCGATTGCGGTGCGGCTTGCGGGGCACCTTGAGGAACCATGACATAGCCCATCGGTGCGCCGGTCATCGGAGCGCCGGAAACCGGAGCATAGCCGTATGCCGGGTAGCCATAGCCATAGCCTGGAGCCGGTGCGCCGTAGCCATAGGCTGGCGCACCATAGCCATAGGCCGGCGCTTGCGGCGGTGCATAGCTGCTGAAGAACTGCTCGCATTCCTTCTCGCGGTTCTTGTCGATCGACTTGCCGATCACGCCGCCTGCGACAGCGCCGACGGCAGCGCCTGCGACTGTCCCGACAATGCGGTTGTCCGATGCGATCCGATTGCCGGCAACGCCGCCCACGAGCCCGCCGATCACGGCGCCGGTCGTTCCGCTGGTGCGGTGGCTGACGCCCTGGCACTTCTCCACCATTTCACGGTAGCGCGGATCGGCTTCCGGGGCGGGCTGGGGCATCGGGACATAGCCTTGAGGGACATTCGGGCCATTGTACGCGGGTGTGGTGTAGGCTGGCGCGCTGTAGACCGGTGCGCTGTAAACCGGGACGCTATAGACTGGCTGGGCATAGACTGGCGCACCATAAGGCACAGGACCGGCGGGGTATTGGCCCTGCCACGTACCCTGATAGGCACCGGGGTAACCCGACTGCCCGTTGACCTGGGGAGCATCCGCCTGATGATCGCGCGCAAACGCAGGTGCGGCAAGGCCAGTGGCCATGCCAGTCGCCATGGAAGCCGCAAGCAGAGCACCGAGTAATCTGGCCATCGTGATTCCCCATATCAGCGTGCAAGCGGAGCGCACCAACAGCGCAGCGCTATCCGTATATTAACATACTGTTTAGCATCCCGCGCCGCGGCCGACCAAGGGGGATGGCGCCGCTGTGCCGAAACGGGGCAAGGCGCGGGGTTCGGTGCTAGATACGCTGCGCGAGGGCAGCGGCGAGCGCTTCGATACCAGCCGCATCGTCCGCATCGAATCGGGCATGCAGCGGGCTGTCGAGATCGATCACCGCGATCACGGTGCCATCGCGCTTGACCGGCACGACGAGTTCGGAGCGGCTGGCGGCATCGCAGGCGATATGGCCCGGGAAGGCGTGGACATCGAGGACGAGCTGCGTTTCACCGGTCGCGGCAGCGGTGCCGCAGACGCCCTGTCCCAAGGCAATACGGATGCACGCAGGCTTGCCGACAAACGGGCCGAGCACGAGTTCGCCGCCCACCATGCGGTAGAATCCCGCCCAATTGAGATCGGGCAGGAACTGGCCGAGCAGCGCAGCGCAGTTCGCCATGTTGGCGACGGCGTCAGGCTCATCCTGCGTGATGGCCTGGGCGGCTTCGAGGAGATCCGCATAGAGCGCGGACTTGGGCTGACCGGGGGTGGGCGCGAATTCGTACATGGCCACGACTTAGCAGGCGGCGCCGCACCCTGCGAGGGGCATTGCGGGAACAGGGCCCGGCTTCTAGACAGGCAGCATGCTGACCATTCGCAAAGCCCTGACCGGGTTCATCATCGTTGTTGTCGTGCTTGGCCTTGGCCTGATGTGGCTGATGCGCGGCGACTCCGCCCAGCTCACGCTCGACAAGACCACCGGGCCCAAGCCCGAACTCGCCGAAGCGGCGCCGCAGTGGTTTCCCACGATCGGCATCGCCAAGCCGATCGGCTGGGCGGACGGCGCCAAACCCCTCGCCGCCGAGGGCCTCGTCGTCACGCGCTTTGCCGACAAGCTGGATCATCCGCGCAGCCTTGCCGTGCTGCCGAACGGCGACGTGCTGGCAGCCGAGACCAATGGTCCGCCGCAGCGTGGGCCGGGCGGGATTACCGGGCTCGTGATGAGCTACCTGATGTCGTCCGCCGGGGCAGGCGAGGCATCCCCCAACAAGATCGTCGTGCTGCGCGACAGCAACGGCGACGGCGTTGCCGACCAGCGGTTCGAGATGAGCAATCCGGGGCTCAATTCGCCCTTCGGCATGGTGCTGCGCGAGGGCCGGCTCTATGTCGCGAACCATGATGCGGTTGTTTCGTGGCCATTCACGCCGGGGCAAACGACGCTGGAAGGCAAGCCGGAGAAGCTGATGGACTTGCCCGGCGGCGGCAACCATTGGGCGCGCAACCTGGCGCTGAGCACGGATGGCAAGCTGCTTTACGTGACGGTCGGTTCTTCGTCCAACATTGCGGAAAACGGCATCGACAAGGAGCGCGGGCGCGCCGCGATCCATGAGTATGACTTCACCACGAAGAGCTCGCGCATCTATGCGCAGGGCCTGCGCAATCCCAACGGGCTCGACTGGAATCCGCGGAGCGGCGAACTTTGGACCACGGTCAACGAGCGCGACATGCTGGGGTCTGACCTCGTGCCCGACTACCTCACCAACGTCCCGCTTGGGGCACAATATGGCTGGCCCTGGGTCTACTGGAAGAAGAACATCGACTGGCGCGTGAACGACCCGATGCCGCGCGATATGTTCTCCTATGTGCGCAAGCCCGAATATGGCCTTGGCTCGCACGTCGCGGCGCTGGGGCTCGCCTTTGCGCGCGGGGGCAACCTGATGGGCGAACGGTTTGCGAGCGGGGCGTTCGTGGCGCGGCACGGTTCCTGGAACCGCAAGCCGCTTTCGGGCTACGACGTCGTGTTCGTGGCGTTCGACAACAACGGCAATGCACTGCCGAAACCGCCAGTGCCCGTACTGACCGGGTTCCTCACGAAGGACGACAAGGCGCAGGGCCGGCCGACATGGGTGGCCTTTGCGAAGGACGGTGCGCTGCTGGTCAGCGACGATACCGGCGGCGTGATCTGGCGCGTGGTGGCTCCCGGCGCAAAGCCGGCTGCAGAGATCGCGCCGATCCCCGCAACACCAATGCCGCCCCCACCCAAGCCGGGCACGAAGTTCATCGTGCGGCCGAGCATGGATTCAGACCTGACGAAATCGCAGAACTAAGGGCGGGTTGAATGAGGGGGCCGGAACCGGGGCGGGATACACCGCCCGTTCCGGCCTCCCATCAGGCCTTTGCAGCCAGCGCGCGTTCGATGGCTTCAACCGTGACGCGCTTGGCATCATCGGCGCCGCCCCACTTGCCGACGCGGACCCACTTTTCCTTTTCGAGGTCCTTGTAGTGGGTGAAGAAGTGCTCGATCTGCTGGAGCACGATCTCCGGCAGGTCGCTCTTTTCCGCGACATCGCGGTAGTAGGGGAAGGTCTTGTCGTCGGGCACGCAGATCAGCTTCTCGTCGCCGCCGTGCTCGTCCTCGAGGTTGAGCACCGCGATCGGACGCACGCGCACGACCGAGCCGGGCACGAATGGCGAGCGCGCAATCACCAGCGCATCGAGCGGATCGCCATCGGGCGAAAGCGTGTGCGGCACGAAGCCGTAGTTTGCCGGATAGCGCATCGGCGTGTGCAGGATGCGGTCCACGAACAACGCGCCCGAGGCCTTGTCGAATTCATACTTCACCGGCTCGCCGCCGACCGGAACCTCGATGACCACGTTGAGCGTTTCAGGCGGATTTTCGCCGGTGGGGATCATGTCGATGCGCATGGGATGCTTTCGCTTGGCCGTGAGGGCAGGGGAAACTCGCCGCGTCTCTAGCGCCGCGCGTTGTGCGCCGCAACATGAACGTGGTGCATGAACTTGGGGCATGGAAAGGGGGCCATGAAACGGGAGGGCCACCCTCTGTCAGATGCCGCCGATGCCGTTGATGGTGAATGCGATAACGCCGATGTTGTAGATGAACGCGGCGAATGCGTGCGCCGTGACGATGCGCCGGATCGGGCGTGAGGTGATCTGGACGTCCGAGGTCTGGAATGTCATGCCCAGCGTCAGCGAGAAATACGCGAAGTCGAGATAGTCGGGATGGCCACTGCCCGGGAAATCAAGGCCGCCCGCATCTTCTTCCGGCACCCCGCCCGCCCGGTAGTATTCGTGGGCGTAATGCAGCGCATAGACCACGTTGGCAAAAAGCCAGGTCAGCAGCAGTGTGGCGATCAGCCGCAATAGCGCGCCCGGCTCACCGTGCTTGGCTGCCGGCAGTTCGCCCGCCATCGCCGCCATGACCACCAGCGTTATCAGCGTGCTGATGCCGAGCACGATGCTGCGGTTGGCATCGTTCTCTTCCGAATGCCGACGCATTGTCGCCATGTCGCATTCGCGCAGCAGCGGAAGCAGCGAGAGGAGGAAGCCGGCGGCCGCAAAATCGAAGCCAACGACCAGCGCATCGGCCAGATCGGCAAAACCCCGCATCCAGCCGCGCGCGGCGGTCCCCCCGATGAGCAGCGCGAGGAACAGCACGAAGCGCGGCGGCGCAAAGCGCTGGCCGAACCGCCGAGCGCCCGGCAGCGCGACGTCCGTGCCGTCCTTGTTCTCCGTGCTGCCGCTGCCTGACATTTACCGTGCCGCCGTCTTCTTGCCCCCCGCCTTGGCCACTTGTGCACGCGGTGCCAGCAGCTTGTCGAGCCCGGTCGGCGCGGCGCCCGGGGCGGCGCGTTCCAGCCAGGGCCAGCGCAGGCCATCGAAATAGGGGATCTGGATGGTGTGGACCGTATCGTCGCGCTTGACGATCAGGGTGATCGGCGTGGTCGTCCCCTTGGAGGCCGTGATCGCAGCCTTGATCGTGTCCTGATCATAGGTTTTGCCATTGACCGCAAGGATCTGCATTCCCGTCACGATTCCGGCGCGGAAACCGGGGCCGTCCCAGCGGCTGCCGGTCACCTTGCCGTCGTTGTCGATGGCAAGCCCGATGGAGTGGTTGAGCGAGATGTACTTCGCAGACGCCATGCGCGCCTTGTCGTAAGGGTTTGGCTCTTCCTTCCACGCCAGCTTGTAGCCGCCGCGCTCGATCCCGCCGAGCGGGGCGGGCTGGCCCGGCGTCTGCACGCGGGTTTTCAGGAAGCTGGCCCAGTCATAGGGATAGACCGCGTTCAGCGTCTGCACCACGTCCGGCAGGTCGTAGGTCAGCACGCCCCAGTCGCCGTCCTTCATGCCGAAGAACGCCTTGGCAAAATCGTCCATGCCCTTCTTTCCGGCGGTGCCCTCGCGGATGATCGCCTCGGCCTCCAGCCAGATCAGCGCGCCTTCGGTGTAATACTCTTCGTTGCGGGCGAGCGAGGAGAACGGCTTGGGCTTGCGGTTGGCCATGATCGGATCATGCGTGGTATCCTCGACCGAGCGCCATTCGCGGCCCGGATACTGCGTGAAAGAGCCGGCGTAGTTGGCCAGCTGGCCCAGCACCTGTTCCTTGCTTTGCACGCCCGAGCGCGCCGCCAGCACCAGACCCCAGAACTGGTTCTGCCCTTCGTAGACCCACAGCAGGTTATCCTGCATCGGCACCCGGTAGTCCGGCGTCCACAGCTTGGCGGGGCGGCGATACTTGCCGTCCCACGAGTGCGAGAACTCGTGCGCGATGACGTTGCGGTCCCAGTCGCCCGCGGCCCAATCGACCAGCGTGCGCGGTTCGTACTGGTTTTCGCTGGAGCGGTGATGCTCCAGCCCGATTCCGCCCATCCGGTCGGTCAGCGCCAGCAGCAGGTCGTAGTGGTCAAAGTGCTTTGCGCCATAGGCCAGCAGTGCTTCATCGACGAGATTGCGATAGGTCGCGAGGTTCTCGGGCGCGATCTTGAGCTGTTCCGGCTTGTCGGCCACGATATCGAGGAACACGCCCTTCCCGAGGTCGTGCCGATCGGCATAGACGCCCGCAAAGATCGGCGAATCGACCAGCGTTTCGTAGTCGGTCACGTCCCAGGTCACCATCTGGCCGCTGACGGCCTTGCCATCGAGCGCGGTGAACACCTGCCACCCCGCAGGGACGGTGACCGTGGGCTTGACCTTGATCTGCCGCACATAGTGCCCGGCGGGATAGAGGCTCATCTTTTCCCACTGCAGGTTGAGCATCTCGCGCGTGACGGTGATGCGCCCCTCGCTTTCGCGCAGCGGCGAGGTGTGGATGAACTTTGCGGTGATCTCGCTCGCACCGGCGGGCAGATCTACATGGAAGGCAAACACGTCGACCGGATCGCGCGTCCAGGACAGCGGCTGGCCATTGGCGAAGAACCGCACGTCGGTCAGTTCGGCCACCGGGCCTTCGGGGCCGTGGTTGCCGGGCAGCCACTTGGGATAAAGCAGCGTGACCTTGGCAAGGCCCGCGGGCAGCGGGATCGTTTCGGTCACGCGGTAGGCGCCGGTCGTGGTGTCGCTCGCGTCGATCGCCAGCTGGATCGTGCCGGGCCAGGGGGTGTCCTCGGCATCGGGGATCGTCTGCGGGATCGGCGCTGCCATGGGCCGCGTGTTCGCGGGAGGCTGGATCTGCGCCAAGGCAGAAGTGGACAGGAGCGCTGCGGCCAGAGCAAGAACGGGGCGCAGGATGGCGGAGCGCAGGATGGCGGGGCGCAAAGGCCGCTTCGGCATGAGAGTCATGGCAACTTCATGGCGCGAAGCCGCGCGGACTGCAACCGGGCACCCTGCGCGCAAAGGTGCAGCCCCTTTCCCCCCGGTCACAATCCCGCTAATCGCGCAGGCGCAATGAGCAGCGAAAACCCCAAATCAGCACCCGCAACCCCGCAGGCGATCCGCGGCACGCAGGACATCTTCGGCCCCGATGCGGAAAGCTTCGCCTTCGTGGTCGAAACCTTCGAGCGCGTGCGCCGGCTCTACCGCTTCCGCCGCGCCGAGATGCCGGTGTTCGAGAAGACCGCCGTGTTCAGCCGCAGCCTGGGCGAGACGACCGATGTCGTTTCCAAGGAAATGTACAGCTTCGAGGATCGCGGCGGGGAATCGCTGACGCTGCGGCCCGAGTTCACGGCCGGGATTGCGCGCGCCTATCTGACCAACGGCTGGCAGCAGCACGCACCGCTCAAGCTCGCCACGCACGGGCCGCTGTTCCGCTATGAACGCCCGCAAAAGGGCCGCTACCGCCAGTTCCACCAGATCGATGCCGAGATTATCGGCGCGGGTGAGCCGCAAGCCGATGTCGAGCTGCTGGTGATGGCGGACCAGATCCTCAAGGAACTGGGCATTGCCGAAGGCGTGTCGCTCCAGCTCAACACGCTGGGCGATGCGCCCAGCCGCGAGGCATGGCGGGCGGCGCTGGTCGAGTATTTCCGCGCCCACAAGGCGGAGCTTTCCGAGGATTCGCAGGAGCGGCTCGAGAAGAACCCGCTGCGCATCCTCGACAGCAAGGACCCGCGCGACAAGGTGTTCACGGCAGACGCGCCGATGATCGACGCGTACCTTTCGGACGAAGCACAGGATTTCTTCGGCAAGGTGACCGCAGGGCTGGATGCGGCGGGTGTCACCTGGAATCGCGCGCCCACGCTGGTGCGCGGGCTGGACTACTATCGCCACACTGCGTTCGAGTTCGTGACCGATCGGCTCGGCGCGCAAGGCACCGTGCTGGGCGGCGGGCGCTATGACGGGCTGATCGAGGCGCTCGGCGGGCCGCATACCCCGGCGGTGGGCTGGGCGGCGGGCATCGAGCGGCTGGCGATGCTGGTGGGCGACAAGGGCGAGGCCGGGCCTGATGTGGCTGTCGTCGCTGAAAACGAAGTGCGCGAGATCGAGGCTCTGGCGCTCGTTGCCGCCATGCGCCGTGCCGGTCTTGCCGCTGAACTGGTCGCCACCGGCAGCCCGCGCAAGCGCTTTGATCGTGCCAAGAAGTTGAACCCGGCCGCCATCGTTTCCCTTGATGTGCGCGATGGGAGCAATTGGAAGTCGTTCCGCGCGACCATGGAGGGCTCGTCTATCGCAGCGAAGGCGGGAGAAGTTTACGACGCGTTCTTTGCGGAAATCCGGTGAGCGTCTCCGACACACGCCTTGCCCAGATCGCTGCCCGCTTCGCCGAACTTGAAGCGCGGCTGGCTTCGGGCACGCTGGAAGGGCCGGCGTTTGTTTCCGCGAGCCGGGACTATGCCGAGCTGGAGCCTGTCGCCCGCGCGGCGGCGCATGTCAGCACGATGCGGAGTGAGCTCGCCGCACTCAGTGCCAGCACCGATCCCGATCCCGAGATGCGGGCGCTGGCCGAAGAGGAAATCACCCACCTGCGGGGCGAACTGCCCGAAGCCGAGCGCGCATTGGCCATCGCCATGCTCCCGCGTGACAGCGCCGACAGCCGCCCGGCCATGCTCGAAATCCGCGCGGGCACCGGCGGCGACGAGGCCGCGCTGTTCGCCGCCGATCTCTACCGCATGTACGAGCGGTTCGCTGCTGAACAGGGCTGGCGGGTCGAAATGGTCTCGGCCAATGCCAACGAACTGGGGGGCTTCAAGGAAGTCGTCGCCAACGTGGCGGGCACTGGCGTGTTCGCGAAGCTGAAGTACGAAAGCGGCGTGCACCGCGTGCAGCGCGTTCCGGTGACGGAAAGCGGCGGGCGCATTCACACCAGCGCCGCTACCGTCGCCGTGTTGCCCGAGCCCGACGAAGTTGATGTGCAGATCGATCCCGGCGACATCAAGATCGACATCTACCGGGCGTCCGGTGCTGGCGGCCAGCACGTCAACACCACGGATTCGGCGGTGCGGCTCACGCACTTGCCCACTGGCCTCGTGGTGATCCAGCAGGACCAGCGCAGCCAGCACAAGAACAAGGACAAGGCGATGCAGGTGCTGCGCACGCGCCTGTATGACCTGCGCCGCGCCGAGGCGCACGGTGCGGAAGCCGAAGCGCGCAAGGCCATGGTCGGCAGCGGCGACCGCTCAGAGCGCATCCGCACCTACAACTTTCCGCAGGGCCGCGTGACTGACCACCGCATCAACCTCACGCTCCACCGCCTGCCCGAAATCCTCGAAGGCACAGGCCTCGGCGAACTGATCGACGCGCTCGCGGCCGAAGACCAGGTCAAGCGCCTCGCCGCGCTCGATGCCTGAGGTCCGCGAAGCGCTGCGCGAGGCCGCTGCGCGCCTTGCGGCCACCAGCGATACCGCGCGGCTCGACGCCGAATTGCTGATGGCCCACGCGCTTGGCGTTTCGCGCACCGAACTGCTGCTGCGGCACATGGACCGCGAAGCTCCAGCGGGCTTGACGTCCATTCTGGACCGTCGGCTGAACCATGAGCCGATTGCCTATATCCTTGGCATGCAACCGTTTTACGGTCTGGACCTGGAAGTCAGCCCCGCCGTGCTCATCCCGCGCGGTGATAGCGAGACGCTCATTGAAGCGGTCCGCACAGCGCGCGAGGGCCGTGCGACACAGCGGATTCTCGACCTCGGGACCGGTTCGGGTGCGCTGTTGCTCGCGGCGTTGACGCTGTGGCCGGACGCGGCAGGTATCGGCCTCGAACGCTCTGCGGCAGCGCGTGCAGTGGCCACGCGCAACGCCCGCGCGCATGGCCTTGCGGCACGCGCCGAGATCATCGCGGGCGACTGGACACAAGCCGGCTGGGCCGAAGAGCTTGGCCGGTTCGATCTCATTCTCGCCAATCCGCCCTATGTTGAAGATGCCGCCGAACTCGCGCCCTCGGTCCGCGCGCACGAGCCGGCGGAAGCGCTGTTTGCCGGGGCCGACGGGCTTGACGATTACCGCCGACTGATCCCCGAAGTGCCGCGCCTGCTGGCCCCCGGCGGCACCGCGATGTTCGAGATCGGTGCGGCGCAGGGCGAGGCCGTCGTGGCGCTGGCGCGGCAGGTTGGATTGGTCGCCAAGGTCCATCTCGATCTCGCCGGACGGCCACGTTCCGTCGAAATGGCATGATTTGGTCAAATATTTCGCTTGGCAAGGCTGCGACGCACCTTTAATCAGGGCCGCAGGCAGGGCGACGGATGAAGGCTTCCCGTCCCGGCTCACTCCACCATTTGCATCGATGGCCGGCAATGCAGGCTGGCAATAGGCAGATGCTGGATACCGCGATTGGTATCACTCGTGGTGGAGGATGCGCGGCAGCGGGGTCAAGCGGATCAGACCCGGAAGTTGCGCCACGTCAGGCCCAAGTCGGACAGAATGTTGAATGGACTTGGGTCTTGGTTGCACCGAAACAGGAAAGTGCCCGACTTGAACAACAATCGTGGGAATAACCGCCGGCGCGGTCGCGGGAACAACGGCCGCCCGCAGGGTGGCGGCCAACAACTCAACCGGATCGACAGCCGCGCACGGGGCAATGCCCCCCAGATGCTCGAAAAGTATCGCAAGCTGGCGCAGGACGCACACCTCAACGGTGATCGCGTTCAGGCCGAATATTACCTGCAGTTTGCCGACCACTATTTCCGCGTGATCGCCGACAGCCGCGTGCGCGTGGACGAGCAGCGCCAGCGCCAGCCGGGTGACCGGTGGAGCGAACAGGAGGCTGAGGACGAAGCGATGGAATTCGGCATGGACGCCGATTTCCCTGCCTTCGAT
This sequence comes from Sphingomonadaceae bacterium, assembly GCA_947375105.1. Lineage (GTDB taxonomy): Bacteria > Pseudomonadota > Alphaproteobacteria > Sphingomonadales > Sphingomonadaceae > Novosphingobium. The sequence goes on along the minus strand of CANCET010000003.1, from coordinate 37,125 downwards.
CGCCCGCAGACCCGCCGCGAAGAGAACCGTGAACCGCGCGAACCGCGCGAAAGCCGGGATCAGCGCGAACCGCGGGAGCCGCGTGAACAACGTGAGCCTCGCGAACAACGTGAACCGCGCGAGCCCCGCGAACAACGCGAACAACGCGAACAGCGGGAACCCCGCGAACAACGCGAGCCCCGCGAACAGCGCGAGCCTTACCGGCCCCGCTTCGAACGCGCTGCTGCTGCTGCTGAAGAGCCGGACAGCGCCGAAGCGATTGTCCGCGCCGATGAAGGCGAACCGGCTGGCGAGACGAACGAAAATCCGTTCGTGCGCGAAGGGCGTTCGCAGCGCGGCTTGCGTCCGCGCACGGATCGTCGTCCCCGGCGTGAGGCTGAGGATGCACCGGTGGCGGCGCTCGATCCGATGAGCCTGCCGCCTGCAATCGGCGTCCGCGCCGCGCCCGAGCCGGAACCGGAAGCGCCTGATGCGTCGGCTGACGCGCCTGCGCCCAAGCGCCGTGGCCGTCCGCGCAAGAACCCGCTGCCCGAGGCGGCCGAAGGCTGAACGCGATCCTTCGCCGCGCCTGATCGGGCTACTGCGCCGTGTCGTCCGCTGCTCCGCGCTGGCTGCCCGTTGCCCTGATCGGCGCGGGCGCAGCGGCTGCCACCGGTTTCCAGCCGCTTGCGCTGTGGCCGTTCACGCTGGCTGCCTTGGCCGTGCTGATCGACCGGATCGAGCATGCCCGCACGGCGCGCCAAGCGGCGTTGGCCGGCTGGCTGTTCGGGTTGGGGTACTTCACGCTCGGCAACAACTGGATCGCGACCGCGTTTACCTATCAGGCGGCAATGCCTGCATGGCTGGGGTGGATCGCGGTTGTGTTGCTGGCGGTCTATCTGGCGGTCTATCCCGCGCTGGCGGCTTTCCTTGCGGCATGGCTGACCCGGCGGCGGGGCGCAGCATTGCTGCCCGCGCTGGCGGGCACGTGGATCATCGCGGAGTACTTGCGCGCCACGCTGTTCACCGGTTTTGCGTGGAACCCGCTGGCCATGGCCGCGCTGGGCGGGTTCACCCGGCCGGGCCTTGCGCTGATAGCGCCGTGGATGGGGACATATGCTCTCTCCGGCCTTGTTATGCTGCTCGGCGGCCTGTGGCTGTTTGCCTGGCGCGCCGTGCAAAGCCGCAAATGGCCGGTAGCAGCGGCCAATGCGGCACTGCCGGCCGCGCTCCTGCTGCTGCCCTTGCACGGAAGCGGCGGCGGGGTGGACGGCGGGGAAGGGCGCCCTGCCTACACGCTCGTTCAGCCGAATATCGGGCAGGACACGATCAACGATCCGAGCCTTTACGAAGGGCAGTTCCAGGGCATCGCCCGGCTCTCTGCCCCCCTCGCACCGGGGAGCACGCGTCTGGTGCTCTGGCCCGAAGGCGGGCTGCCCGATTATCTGCGGCCCGGCTATCCGCAGTTCTTCTACAACGCCACGACCTTTGGCGCCGACCCCGCGCTGGCCCGGATGCGCATCGGCCGGGTTATCGGCCCCGGCAGCCTGCTCCTTACCGGGGCGACCGACCTTGTGATCGAGGGCAACGACGTGACGGCGGCGGGTAACGTCATCACCGCACTGGCGTCGGATGGTTCGATTCGCGGCAGTTATGCCAAGGCGCATCTGGTGCCCTATGGCGAATATCTGCCGATGCGTGCGTGGCTCGCTCCGCTGGGCCTTTCCCGTCTCGTTTCGGGAAGCCTTGATTTTCTGCCCGGCCCCGGACCCCGCACGCTCGATCTGGGCGTGTACGGCAAGGCGGGTCTGCAGATCTGCTATGAGATCATCTTCTCAGGCCAGGTTACCGACCGCGGGCACCGGCCGGACTATATCTTCAATCCCTCGAACGACGGCTGGTTCGGCGCGTGGGGCCCGCCGCAGCACCTTGCGCAGGCCCGCATGCGCGCCATCGAGGAGGGGCTGCCAGTGCTGCGCGCCACCACCACCGGTATCAGCGCGGTGATCGACGCGGACGGCGTGGTGCGCCAGTTCGTGCCCCGCCTCAAGGCCGGGCGGCTCGACGGCATGGTGCCACCGGCGCACCAGCCCACACTGTTTGCCCGGCTTGGCAATACGCTCGCGATCGGCTGGGCGATCTTGCTGCTCGGCGCATCGCTGGTGGTTGCAAGGCGGCGCGGAGAACGCTAAGGCAGTGACATAAAGATATCTTTATATGACACAGGAAGCCCCTATGCGCACCGACTATCTGTTCACGTCCGAAAGCGTTTCCGAAGGCCATCCGGACAAAGTTGCCGATCAGATCAGCGATGGCATCGTGGACCTGTTCCTCTCCAAGGATCCCGAAGCGCGCATTGCCTGCGAAACGCTGACGACCACGCAGCTGGTGGTGCTGGCGGGGGAAATCCGCTGCAAGGGCGTCTACGAGGACGGCGAATGGGCCCCGGGCGCCAAGGACGAGATCGAGGCAACCGTGCGCAATACGGTCAAGCGCATCGGCTATGAGCAGGCCGGCTTCCACTGGGAGACGTTCCGCTTCGAAAACAACCTGCACGGCCAGTCTGCCCACATCGCACAGGGCGTTGATGCGGCGGACAACAAGGATGAAGGCGCAGGCGATCAGGGCATCATGTTCGGCTATGCGACCGACGAGACGCCCGACCTGATGCCGGCGACGCTCTACTACAGCCACAAGATCCTCGAGCGCATGGCCGCCGACCGCCATTCGGGCGCGGCGCCGTTCCTCGAGCCCGATGCCAAGAGCCAGGTCACGCTGCGCTACGAAGGTTCGCTTCCCGTTGCCGCGACCGCAGTCGTCGTCTCGACCCAGCACGCGCCGGGTTATGACGAGGGCGACAAGGAAGCCGAGCTGCACGCCTACGTGAAGCGCGTTGTGGCCGACGTCATCCCGCCAGTTCTGCTGCGCGAGACCACGTACTACATCAACCCGACCGGTTCGTTCGAGATCGGCGGGCCTGACGGTGACGCGGGCCTGACTGGGCGCAAGATCATCGTCGACACGTACGGCGGCGCGGCCCCCCACGGCGGCGGCGCGTTCTCGGGCAAGGATCCGACCAAGGTCGATCGCTCGGCTGCCTACATCACCCGCTACCTCGCCAAGAACGTGGTCGCGGCCGGTCTTGCCACGCGCTGCACGATCCAGATCGCCTATGCCATCGGCGTTTCGGAGCCGCTTTCGCTCTATGTCGATACGCACGACACGGGCACGGTGGGCGACAACCGGATCGAACAGGCCATCCTCGGCAACGCCAAGCTTGGCGGCCTGACCCCCCGCGCGATTCGCACGCACCTGGGGCTCAACAAGCCGATCTACCAGCCGACCGCGGCCTACGGCCACTTTGGCCGCAAGGCGCATGGCGACTTCTTCCCGTGGGAACGCCTCGATCTGGTGGACGATCTCAAGGCAGCGTTCGCCTAAACAAAACAAAAGGTCCGGGTGCGATGGCGCCCGGACCTTCCGACAAACGAAAGGCGCAGGAGTTTTGGCTCCTCGCGCCTTTGCTTTCATCCGAACATGCCCTTGCGTGGCCCGAGATAGCCGAACAGGTACGCACCGACCTTGCGCATCTGGATTTCCTCCGCGCCTTCGGTGATGCGGTAGCGGCGATGGTGGCGGTAGATGTGTTCGAACGGCTTGTGCCGCGAATAGCCAATGCCGCCGTGGACCTGCATTGCGCGGTCTGCCGCTTCACAGACCAGCCGGTTCGCCCAGTAGTTGCACATCGAGACTTTGTCCGAAAGTTCGCGCTCGATCCGCTTGTGGCCGCCGTCTTCGGCTTCGAGGCGGTCCATTTCCCATGCGGTCTTGCGGATCAGCAGGCGCAGCATTTCGCACTGAGTGGCAAGCTCCACCAGCGGGAACTGGATCGCCTGATTGCGCGCCAGTTCTTCGCCGAAGGGTTTGCGTTCGCGCGCATACCGCACTGATTCCTCGATGCAGAACGTCGCGGCGCCAAGCGAAGATGCGGCCTGTCGGATGCGGTTCTGGTGAACGAAGCTTTGCGCGATGGCGAGGCCGCCGCCTTCCGGCCCGAGCATTGCGGATTCAGGCACCCACACGTCGGTAAGCGAAAGGCGGGGGTGGTCCGTGGGCATGTTGAAGGTCCACAGATATTCCTCGATCACCAGCCCCGGCGAGGGATTGGGGACGAGCAGGCAAGTGATGCCGCGCGCGTCGCCCGGCTCGCCCGCCGTGCGCGCGAAGACCGCGCAGTGGCTGGCAATGTGCATGCCGGTAATCCACATCTTCTCGCCATCGATGCGCCAGCCGGGGACGCCACCCCGCGTTTCGCGCACGGCGCGGGTTTCCATGTGCGTCGCGTCAGATCCGTGCCGCGCTTCGGTGAGGCCGAAGGAGACGCGGCGCGTGCGCGCAAAGCCGCCGAGGATGAATTCCTCCTGCTGCTCGGGCGTGCCGAAATGCTCGAACATGTTCACGAACGGGAAATTGCCGACGATCGAATGCTCGTTCTGCAGATCGTTGTGCAGGCCGAGGCCCTTTTGCGTGAAGTGATCGCGAATCACCGCCATCCAGAGGTTCTTGCCGTCCTTGCCGCCGTATTTCTTCGGTGCGGAAAAGCGCCAGTGGCCGGCGGCATCGGCGCGGCGGGTGGCCTCCACCAGCAGCGCTTCCCATTCGTGGCGCGGCAGGCCCTGATCCTCGAAATTGGTGCGCGCCCATTCGCGGCGGTGGTCGAAGAAGCGGATGTTGTCGTCCGCCTGCTCGAGCGGCTTGATCTCGGCATCGATGAAGGCATCGAGCTCGGCGAGATAATCGACAAGCTCCTGCGGCAGATCGAAGTTCATTCCGTAGTCTCCCAAAGGCGGCGCGCTTCGCTGAGCGCAGGGTATTTCGGCATATCGGCGGCGAGGGTATCGAGCACGCGGCGGCGCAGCTGCGCCAGCAGCCCCGGCTGAGCCAGCGTGGCCTGTCCGGCGAGGATCGCCTCGCACAGGGCCTTGTCATGCGGAGACGGGCGGCCCGCGAGTTCGCGGCGGACGATGCCAAGCGCGTTCTGCGCGACGGCCAGTTCGAACCGCTCGCGCCCGGGGGCCATATGCGGCTTCACCGTGGAGGCCAGCCATTCGGATACGGCGGTGAGGATTTCGGCGGCGCTGGGCTCACCCTCGCCCACGGCTGGCGGCGGCTGCGAGGGCAAGAGAGGCCGTGCGCGCTCTGCCTCGGGCGCCTCGGTTTCCAGCAGCAGAAGAAGATCGAGGTCCTGTTCTGCGGCCCGCCGGGCCACCACGACGCGTTCGAGCGAGCGATCGGCACCGCCGCGCCAGCCCTTGCCCATCGACAATGACGAAAGCGCCCACCACACGGTCCTGTAGACCAGCCAGAACCGGAAGCGCGCAGCATCGAAGACGGTGCCGCCCGCCGCCTGATAGGCACGGGCGAGGTCCTCGATCTGCCCGAGGCCAAAGCCGCGCTTGTCGAGCCGGCCGAAGCGCCACACCGTCATGCAACCGAACGCCAGATCCTCGTGCGGATCGCCGAGGTGCGCCAGTTCCCAATCGAGCAAGGCCGACAAGTGCCCGTCCTCGACCATGATGTTGCCGATGCGCAGATCTCCGTGGAGCACGGCCAGCGGTGCGGGCGGGGGCAGGTTGGCGCGCAGCCAGGCGAGCCCCAACGCGATCGGCGGCCTGTCACCGCCGGTTTCCGAGAATTGCGCAGCCAGCGCCTCCACCCCCGCAGCCGGTTCGAGCGCGGGGAGAAACGAGAGGCCCGCTGGATCGAGGGCATGAACCCGCGCCATCGCAGCGGCAATTTCCCCCAGCAATGTCGGCGGAGAGGAAAGCGCGGTTTCAGGATCGGGTGAGCCCGGCACGCAGCGCATGATGAAGCCCAGGCCGATGGCGTCGGCGGGTTCCAGTTCGGCGACGACTTCGGGTGCAGGCACCCCGCCGGCGCGCGCCGCGCGGATCACAGCCGCTTCTTTCGCCATATCGAGTGCACGCGAGGCGACCCATTCCGCCGAAGGTGCGCGGCGCAGCACGAATGCTTCCTTGCCGACCTCGAAACGCCAGCTTTGCATGTTGGCGCCGCCTGAAAGGCGCATGAGGCCCGTGACGTCGCCATGCCAGCCGGCGCGCGACATCACCGCTCCAAGACCCCCGGCCAGACTTTGCTGAGCCAGACTTTGCTGAGTCTCCGCTGCCATCCGCTCCTCTCGCCGGGCCTGTTGACGGCCGTTGCCTTGCCCTTGTTGGCGGAGACTATCCTTAATCGCGCGGTTAATGTCCAGCGCCGGGTTTGGCCGCGCACCGCGCAAGTCAGGCCGGGCCGGATGCACGATCACCCGCTATCACCGCCACTTGCGCGGGAATCACAAACAGTTACCCTACTAATGGATCCTAAACGGATTGTGGGGTACGGGGGACACATGAAGTCCGGCGGAATGATCATGAGCAAGTGGATAGCGGCCGCGCTGTGGTGCGCTGCGCCGCTGCTGTTCGCGTCCGCCCCGGCGCAGGCGCGCCCCGGCACCAGCCTGCAAAGCGCGCGCGACGCTGCAATCGAACAACAAGTCTCCGCGATCGTTGCGCAAGGGCGCGGGCGGATCGGTGTGGCCGCGGTTGATCTCGATGGCGGCGGGCAGATCATGATCAACGGCGATATGCCGTTCCCGATGGCCAGCACCGCCAAGGTCGCGGTAGCGGCGACGTATCTCGCTGGCGTCGAGCAAGGCCGTCTGCGGCTTGATCAGTCATTCCCGATGATGATGCCGGTCGCTGAATCAGCCGAATCGCGCAGCGCTGTCGCCGCCGTCCGGCCGGGCGAGGTGATGACGGCGCAGAGCCTGATGGAGCTTTCCATCACCCGCAGCGACAATCACGCGACGGATGGCCTGATTGCCGCGGTGGGCGGAATTGGCGCGGTCAACTCATGGCTCAGCCGCATAGGCGTGACCGGCCAGCATCTCGATCACACGATGGCGACGCTGGTGCGCGACGACGGCCGGGTCAATCCGGTGACGACGATTGACACCCGCACCAGCAGCACGCCGCGCGCGATGGTTTCGCTGCTCGCGGCGATCGACCGTGGCGGCGCGTTGAGCCCCGAAAGCCGCGCCGTGCTGCTCGATACGATGACCCGCACCAGCACCGGCAAGAACCGCATTCGCAGCGGCCTGCCCGAAGGCGTGGTTTTTGCGCACAAGACAGGCACGCTTTCCGGCGTCACCGATGACGTCGGGATCGTGCGCCTGCCGGATGGGCGGCACCTTGCGATTGCGGTGTTCGTGACGGGGCCCGAGGGCCACACGTTCCACGCCGGCCTCATCGCGCAGATCGCCCGCGTACTCTACGATGGCTATAGCCAGCCAGTTCTACCCAGCGGGTTTGAAACAGCGCGCCGCTGATATCCTGCAGCCGCCAAATTTCCTGAAGAACCGTTTTCACGGCGCGCGGCATGCGCGCCGTTTTTTGCGCGGCATGCGCGCCGTTTTTTTGTGCGCGCCGTTTTTTGTGCGCGGGGGCCGCGCAAAGAGAAGGGGCGCGACCGCCAAAGCGACCGCGCCCCTCTATCTCCATCAAACCCGAATGGGTTTGATTACATCTTGGCGGCTTCGCTCGAAGCGTCAGCAGCCGGAGCCGAAGCGTCTTCCGAAGCAGGAGCCGAAGCGTCCATAGCTGCGTCGGTCGATTCCATAGCGGCTTCGGTGGCGGGGGCTTCAGGAGCCTTTTCCGAGCAACCGGCGAGAGCGAAGGCAGTGCCGGCGACTGCGGCGAGGAGGAGCTTGCGCATGCGTTACAATCCCTGGATTGAAGTGGACCGCGCCGGGCCCGCAGCCCGCCGCAAAGCCTACTCTGGCGGTAGACTTCTCGCCCCAATTAATCGGCAATTCACCTGCTTGCAAGTCTTAGGAGCAGCAAAGCCGTCATGCAGCGGTTATATTACTGAATATAAACAAGTTTTGCAGAATTTTCATGTCTTGCGAGTGCCACTCCGGCAAGCCTGAACCCCTGCATTCATGCTGCAGCGCCGCAACATCGGGTGCTTTCGCTGGCGGGACCGAACCGCTACCACACCGCGCATGGATAGCTCTGCCCCCGCAATTTCGCCTCAGCGCCACCTCTATCTGGTCGACGGTTCGGCCTATATCTTCCGCGCCTATCACCGTCTGCCGCCGCTGACCAACCCGGCGGGCGTGCCGGTCGGTGCGGTCTATGGTTACACCACCATGTTGTGGAAGCTGGCGGAGGACCTGCACAAGGCGGACGGGCCGACCCACCTCGCCGTCATCCTCGACAAGGGTTCGATCACCTTCCGCAACGATCTCTACGATCAGTACAAGGCGAACCGTCCGCCGCCGCCGGAAGACCTTGTCCCGCAGTTCCCGCTGATCCGCGATGCCACGCGGGCCTTCAGCCTTGCGTGCATCGAGGAAGCGGGCCTGGAGGCGGACGATCTCATCGCTTCCTACGCCCGCGCGGCGGCCTTGCAGGGCTGGAACGTGACGATCGTGTCCTCCGACAAGGATCTGATGCAACTGGTCGGACGCAAGACAGAAGCCGGCGGCTATGTCGACATGCTCGACACGATGAAGAATCATCGCATCGATCTGCCCGAGGTGATGGAGAAGTTCGGCGTCGAGCCCGAGCGCGTGGGCGATGTGCTGGCGCTGATGGGCGATGCGGTGGACAATGTGCCGGGCATCCGCGGGATCGGGCCCAAGACCGCGACGAAGCTGATCCAGGAACATGGCACGCTCGAGGGCGCGCTTGCCGCTGCGCCGGCGATGAAGCCGGGCAAGCTGCGCGACAGCCTGATCGAGCAGGCCGAGATGGCCCGTCTTTCGCGCCAGCTCGTCCAGCTCAAGGAGGATTGCCCGTTGCCGCTGCCGCTCGAGTCCTTCGAGTTGACGGCGATTCCGCCCGAGCCGCTCGCGGCTTTCCTTGCCGAACATGGCTTTACCAGCCTGCTGCGCAAGCTGGGTACGGCACCGGCCGAAGCTCCTGCAGCGCCCGGCGCCCCCGCCGCACCGGGCGGAGCAGCGCAAACCCGCCAGAGCCTGCCGGAATGGCCCGCGATCGATACCGGCGCCTATCGCTGCCTGCAGACGCTGGAGGACATCGGCGCATGGGTCGCGCGCGCCTTTGCCGCGCGCGTCGTGGCGGTCGATACCGAAACCAGTGCGCTCGATGCGATGCAGGCGGATCTTGTCGGCGTGAGCCTTGCGCTCGGGCCGGGCGATGCGTGCTACATCCCGCTGGGCCACCGCGGCAGCGACATGTTTGCGCAGGCGCCGGTGCAGGCCCCGCGCGAAGCTGCGCTGGCGCTGCTCAAGCCGCTGCTGGAAAGCGACGCGGTCCTCAAGATCGGGCAGAACATCAAGTACGATATCAACGTGCTGGCCCGTTACGGGATCATGGTCGCCCCGATCGATGATACCATGGTGATGAGCTTCTGCCTCGATGCCGGGCGCAGCGAGACGGGCGTGGGCGGGCACGGCATGGACGAGCTCGCGGCGCGCCTGCTCGGCCACACCACGATTGCCTTCAAGGACGTGTGCGGCACCGGCAAGAAGGCCATCTCCTTCGCCGAAGTGCCGCTGGCCGATGCCACGCGCTATGCCGCTGAAGATGCGGAAGTCACCTGGCGGCTCCACGCCCTGCTCGCCCCGCGGCTTGCCGAAGAAGGCGGCACACGTATCTACCAGCGCGTCGACCGGCCGCTGGTGCCGGTGGTTGCAGGCATGGAGCGGCGCGGCATCCGGGTGGACCGAGAACGGCTGGCCGGGCTCTCCGCCCAGTTTGCCGAAACCATCGCGGGGCTCGAAACCGTCATCCACGAAAAGGCCGGCCAGCCGTTCACCATCGGCAGCCCCAAGCAGCTCGGGGAGATCCTGTTCGACAAGCTGGGCTACAAGGGCGGCAAGAAAGGCAAGACCGGGCAATATTCGACCGACCAGTCGGTGCTGGAGGGCCTCGCCTTGCAAGGTGCCGAGGTTGCCACGCTGGTGCTGGAATGGCGCCAGCTGTCGAAGCTCAAATCGACCTATACCGACGCGCTGCAGGCGGCGATCAATCCCGCGACGGGCCGCGTGCACACCAGCTACAGCCTGGTCGGGGCGCAGACGGGGCGGCTTTCGTCCAACGATCCCAACTTGCAGAACATCCCGATCCGCACCGAGATCGGCCGCCAGATCCGCGACGCGTTCGTGGCCGAGCCCGGAAACGTGCTGCTGGCGGCGGATTACAGCCAGATCGAACTGCGGCTGGCGGCGCATATGGCCGACGTCCCGGCGCTCAGAGAAGCCTTCGCCGCCGGTGAGGACATCCACGCGCGCACGGCCCGGGAACTGTTCGGCATGGTCGACCGCGACACGCGCGGGCGCGCCAAGACCATCAATTTCGCGATCCTCTACGGGATCAGCCGCTGGGGGCTGGCCGGCCGTCTCGGTGTCACGTCGGAGGAAGCGCAGGCGATGATCGACCGCTATTTCGAGCGGTTTCCGGGCATCCAGCGCTATATCCACGAGACGTTGGAGAGCGTGCGCACGCTTGGCTATTCGGAGACGCTGTTTGGCCGCAAGACGTGGTTCCCGCGCATCAATTCCAAGAACCAGGCCGAGCGGCAGGGCAGCGAGCGCGCCGCGATCAACGCGCCGATCCAGGGCACGAGCGCCGATATCATCAAGCGTGCGATGGCGCGGATGGAGCCGGCGCTCAAGGCGGCAGGGCTCGATCGGGTGAAGATGCTGCTGCAGGTGCACGACGAACTGGTGTTCGAGCTGCCCGCAGGCGATGTTGCCGCCGCAAGGCCGGTGATCGAGGCGGTGATGGTCAGCGCAGCGGAACCGGCCGTGATGCTGACCGTGCCACTGGGCGTGGAGATCGGCACGGGGGCAAGCTGGGGGGCAGCGCACTAGGCTTTTGTTTCACGGGATTTTCCGGGTCAGCAGCTGATTCCACCTGATTTGGAAATGCTCTAGCGCCCGGTTGGCTCGATCGCGACGAACGGCGCGATATCCTTGGTCCGCAGCCACAGCATCTGTTCGTTGGGTACCGAATTGGTCAGCGCATAAAGCCCCGACGCGTCATCGGGGCTGAGGCCCATTTCGCGGTAGTAATCGAGATAGGCACGGTTGGCGGGGGCGTCCGGGGCATAGTCGCCCGGCTGGTGGCCGGTATCGTCCTTCCATGCGTGGACCCCGAATTCGGCATCGGGCGCGGCGTGGCGGGTGGCGCCGGCCAGAAACAGTTCCACCCCGCCCGACCGCACAGAGCCGCCCGATGGCACATCGGTGGCGAGGCCGTGCTCGCGGATCAGGCGGCCCAGCGTGAGGTTCGCGCCGTCATCGGAGGTGCCGGGACAATCGACCAGTTCGAGCATGCGAATGCCGGGGTGGGCGTGCAGCATCGCGCGGAACAGCCCGGGCGATGTGCTGTCGATCTCGCCAACCAAGGCGGCATGGGTGCCATCGACCACCGCGAAGGGGCCAAATCGCGGCAAATCGGCGATAGCGGCGGCGATGCGGGCCCCTCGCGGCGCTTCCACCACTGTCTGCGTGGTGGTCACCTCGGTCCATTGGGTGCCATGCGAATCGACCCAGGTGCGCGTTGCCACCTGCTGCGCCGCCACCGGCGCGGCAATGGTTGCCGCGCCGGCGAAGCTGATGAGCAAGGCGCAGGCGATTCGGTTCATGATGTGCCCATACTTCGCACTTGGTTGCCGTTTTGCCAGCAAAAGGCGGTAAACCGTGCTTAACGGCTTTTGCCTCCAATTTGGCGGCAGCGCGGCTAGGCCCTATCGCGCATAAGGAGCCGCCCCTAGGCTGATGCCTTGCTTGGGGGTTTGGCATGGTCGCGCTGGTATCAACGGTTGCCTATCTCGGGCTGGAAGCGCGGGCGGTCGAAGTGCAGTGCCAGATTGCGCCGGGGCTGCCGGCCTTCCGCGTCGTCGGCCTGCCCGACAAGGCGGTGGGGGAAAGCCGCGAGCGGGTCCATTCCGCGCTCGCCGCGCTTGGCCTCGCGCTGCCGCCCAAGCGCATCACGGTCAATCTCTCGCCTGCGGACCTGCCCAAGGAAGGCTCGCACTATGACCTGCCGATCGCGCTGGCGCTGCTGGCGGCGATGGGCGTGGTCGATCTGGAAGCCATCGCGGACTACGTCGCGGTGGGGGAACTTGCGCTCGATGGCCGCGTGATTGCGAGCCCGGGCGTGCTGCTGGCGGCGCTCCATGCCAGCGGGATCGAGAAGGGGCTGATCTGCCCCGCCGCGCAAGGTGCCGAAGCCAGCTGGGCGAGCGGCGTGGAAATCCTCGCGGCGCCCGATCTGATCAGCTTGCTCAACCACCTCAAAGGCTCGCTGCGCCTGACCGTGCCCGAACCGGGCGAAGTGGCCGCCCCGCCGCGGCGGGCCGACCTCCGCCAAGTGAAGGGGCAGGAAACCGCCAAGCGCGCGCTGGAGATCGCGGCCGCGGGCGGGCACAACCTGCTGATGATCGGCCCGCCGGGTGCGGGCAAATCGCTGATGGCCTCATGCCTGCCCGGCATCCTGCCCGAGCTGACACCCGCCGAAGCGCTTGAGGCCTCGCTCGTCGCCTCGGTCGCGGGGCTGCTGGAGGAAGGCCGGATCAGCCGCGCGCGTCCGTTCCGCAGCCCGCACCATTCCGCCTCGATGGCTGCGCTGACCGGCGGCGGATTGAAAGTGCGGCCGGGCGAAGTGAGCCTCGCGCATCTCGGCGTGCTGTTCCTCGACGAATTGCCCGAATTCCAGCGCGCCGTGCTCGATTCGCTGCGCCAGCCGCTGGAGACCGGCGAAGTCACCGTCGCGCGCGCCAATGCGCATGTGACGTTCCCGGCGCGGGTGCAGCTGATCGCCGCGATGAACCCGTGCCGCTGCGGGCACCTTGGCGATCCCGCACTGGGATGCAGCCGCGCCCCGCGCTGTGCGGGGGATTACCAGTCCAAGGTCTCCGGCCCGCTGCTCGACCGCATCGATCTGCATGTCGAAGTCGATCCCGTTTCCGCTGCTGATCTGGCGTTGCCGCCACCGGCCGAGGGTTCGGACGCGGTTGCAGCGCGCGTGGCAGCGGCGCGGCGCGTGCAGACCGCGCGGCTGGAGGGCAGCGGACGGCGCACCAATGCCGAACTGGAAGGCGATCTCCTCGAACGCTTCGCCACGCCCGACGAGCCGGGGCGCAAGCTGCTGGCGCAAGCGGCGGAGGCCATGCGGCTATCGGCGCGCGGCTATACCCGCATGCTGCGCGTGGCGCGCACGATTGCCGACTTGGCAGGGGCTGATACGATTGGCCGCGGGCATGTGGCCGAAGCGCTGAGCTATCGGCGGATTGCGCCCAGAGCTTAAGAGCGCGCCTAGCGCCCCGCCATCGCCTTGGCCTTCGCCAGATACGTCCGCCCGATTCGCAGCAATTCGCCGTCCACCAGCTGTGCGGACCAGACCCCAAGCCCGTCATGCTTCAGCCCCGCGATCCGGTCGCGCCGCACGATGGTGGAGCGGTGCAGGCGGATGAAGCGTTCGGGGTCGAGCCGGTCTTCGAGCCGCTGGATGGTGTGGAGGAGGAGGTAGCTGCGGGCCCCCCCATCCTTCTGGCCTACATGCAGCCGCACATAGTCGCGCTCGGCGTCGATGCGGTCGATGTCTCCGGCGGCGATGCGGATCAATTCGCTGCGGTGGGGAACCCAGAATTCCTCGATCCACGGGCTTTCCGCAGGTGCGTCCACTGTGGGTGCGCCCGCTTCCCGCCGCGCCAGCGCGCGGTCTACCGCGCGTTCGAGCCGGTCCTGCGCGACGGGTTTGAGGACATAGTCCACCGCTTCCAGATCGAACGCTTCGACCGCGAAGTGATCATGCGCGGTCACGAAAATGACGGCAGGGCGCGGTGAATGCCGGGCTAGCCCGCGCGCCACGCCCAGCCCGTCGACTTCGGGCATCGTCATGTCGAGCAAGACGAGTTCGGGCGCGAGCGCTTCGCACAGCCGGAGGGCCGCAGCACCGTCGCTTGCCGTGCCGACGACGCTGAGCGCGGGGATGCGCGCACAGAGGATCTGCATGCGTTCCACCGCCAGCGGTTCATCATCGACGATCAATGTGCGCATGGGTCCCCTTTCCTAATCGCAGCCCGACCGCACCAGCGGGATCGTCAGCACTGTGGCATAGCCGCCCGCCGGGAGCGGCCCGCTTTCTACCCGTGCTTCCTCACCGAACCGCGCGGCCAGCCGATTGCGCACATTTTCGACGCCGATCCCGGTTCCGCCGTTCTGCCCCGACTTGCCGGGCCCGTCGTCCGCGACGGATAGCACAAGCTTGCCGCCGGCTTCCTGCGCGGCGATGCGGATCGTCACGGGCCGGGTGCTCGCCGAAACGCCGTACTTGATCGAATTTTCGACCAACGGCTGGAGTATCATGCCGGGCACACAGGCATTTTCGAGGCCCTCCGGCACATCGAATTCGCAGATCAGCCGTTCCGGAAAGCGCACCGCCTCGATCTCCAGATAGTGGCGCTGGAGTGCGATTTCGTCGGCCAGCGGCACGTCCGCTGACGGATCGCCTGCCAGACTGTGGCGATAGAAGCTCGAGATCGTCTGGATCATCTTTTCCGCTTGTTCGCTGCGCCCGACCATGACGAGTGCGGAGAGCGAGTTCAGCGTGTTGAACAGGAAGTGCGGATTGACCTGATAGCGCAAGCTGCGCAGCTCGGCCGCCTTGGCCGCGCGCTTGTACTCGCCTTCGCGCCGCTCGGAAGCGCGCGCCATCTCGGCATTGCCCAGCGCGATATAGAGCCCGGCCCAGGCAATCAGCAGGAAGTAGCGGCCAAGCGCGACATCGGTGAGCTGCTTCCACAGGCCTTCGTCCTCGATCATCTTGCTGATGATCGCGCTATGAATCTGGCTGTCGCTGTCGCTGTCGCTGTCGGTTGCGGCGGGCGCAGGGGCCGGAGCGGGGCTGGCGGCCGGGACGGCTGAGGGCGCAGGCGAAAGTGTGCTGGCTGCCGGACGCGTCGGCGAAACGTGGCGCGCAGCGGGTTGCTGCGCCGCGGCCCGCGATCCGTGGACCTTGGCGTGATCCCTTGCACTGCGTGCGCGCACTTCCTTGACCGCATCGCCTACCGGGCCGGCCGGTGGTGGCGGCACGTCCTTTGCCGCGATCAGGCCGGCATCGGCGAGCCCGCGCAGCACGTTCCAGCGCACCGCATCGATGCCCGCCAGCCGGGCCTGTGCCACAGAAAGCCGCGCCTCGTCCTTCGCGTGCGCCACTTCGCGCTGGGCCTCGGCCACTTCGCGCTGCGCTTGGGCCATTTCGTCGGCGATCTCGTCCGCGTGATCGGCGTCCGTGGCGACGAGGCGGTTGCCGACGCGCACTTCCGCCGAGCCATCGCTGCGCTTGATGATCGAAACGCCGCCCGGCGCGGTAATCACGGCCTCGTTGTCGCTGGCGTCATCGCCGTCCGGCTCGTCCCCGGCATCCGGCGCCTTTGGCAACGGTGGCGGCGCTGCATGTTTCGTGCGCGGCGTAGCGGGCGGGGCCGGTGGAGCGGGTGGTTCCGGCGGCGGCAGGGGGGCGGGGATAGCCTGGGGCGGATCGGCAACGTCGATCAGCACATTGCCCGAAACATCATGGCGCACGCGGACCGTTGTCAGCGGGGTGACGGGCGCTGCGCCATCGGGCACCGCGCCTTGCCCGGCCCGGATGGTCTTCGCCGCAGCTTCGGCCTGCGCCTGCGCCGCGCGCGCCTCGCGTTCGATCATCTTCTTCTCGACCGGCGCGAAGCATTGCTGGTTGATCGCGGCGAGGGCGAGCGCGGCAGGCAGCATGATTATGAGCGCGGCGGCAATCCGCACGCCGTTGACGCGCCCGTCGAACCGGCGCAGGACCGGCCACGCGAGCAGGGTCACGGCGATGCCCGCCAGGGTGACCACCGCGCGGCGCCAGAGGAGTTCCTGAAACTCGCCGAGATCGACCACGATCCCGCGCAAGGTGATCAGCACGAAATACGTCAGCCACAACGCGGCCGCAGACAGCAGCACGGCGCGTGCGGGCACGTGCGGGCGCTCGGCAGCAATGTCGGCAGGAAGCGTGGCCATATGACCCCGCTTCTAAGCCCAAACCGCGTCCGCACGCCAGCCGGGCGGTCGAGCCCGGTCAGCCGTTGGTCGATTGCTTGCGAAACGCGCGGAAGAGCGCGTTTCGAGGCAGCATCAGGCCGGCAGCAGGCCCTCGTCCGCGATCTTCTTCTTCCACACGAGCGGGGCGAGCTGGTGAACATTTTGCCCGGTCGAATCGACCGCGACTGTCACGGGCATGTCTTCCACGGTGAATTCGTAGATCGCTTCCATGCCGAGATCAGCAAAACCCACGACCTTCGACTGCTTGATCGCGCGGCTGACGAGATAGGCCGCGCCGCCCACCGCCATGAGATAGGCAGACTTGTGCTGCGCGATGGATTCGGTCGCCGCCACCCCGCGCTCTGCCTTGCCGACCGAGGCGAGCAAGCCGAGGTTCAGCATCGTATCGGAGAACTTGTCCATGCGTGTGGCGGTTGTGGGGCCGGCGGGGCCGACGACTTCATCGCGCACCGGATCGACCGGGCCGACATAGTAGATCACGCGGCCCTTGAAATCGACCGGCAGTTCCTCGTCTTTCGCCAGCATGTCCGCGATGCGCTTGTGCGCGGCATCGCGGCCCGTCAGCATCTTGCCGTTGAGCAGGAGCCGGTCGCCTTGCTTCCAGCTCTGCACCTCTTCCGCCGTCAGGGTATCCAGGTTGACGCGCTTGGCCGCTGCGTCGGGCGTCCAGTGCACATCGGGCCATTCATCCAGCTTGGGCTGCTCAAGGTAGGCAGGGCCCGAACCATCGAGCGTGAAATGCGCGTGGCGGGTGGCGGCGCAATTGGGGATCATGCCGACCGGCTTGCCCGCGGCATGGCAGGGTGCGTCCATGATCTTGACGTCGAGGATGGTCGAAAGCCCGCCGAGGCCCTGCGCGCCGATGCCGAGCGCGTTGACCTTGTCGAAGATCTCGATGCGCAGCGCCTCGATATCGGTCTGGGGGCCGCGCAGCTTCAGTTGCGCCATGTCGATCGGCTCCATCAGGGCCTGCTTGGCGAGCAGCATGCAGTGCTCTGCCGTGCCGCCGATGCCGATGCCGAGCATGCCCGGCGGGCACCAGCCCGCGCCCATCTGCGGCAGCATTTCAAGCACCCAGTCGACGATCGAATCGCTGGGGTTCATCATCTTGAACTTCGACTTGTTTTCGCTGCCGCCGCCCTTTGCCGCGACATCGATCGACACCGTGTTGCCGCGCACCATCTCGACATGGAGCACACTGGGCGTGTTGTCGCGCGTGTTGCGCCGGGTGAAGGCGGGATCGGCGAGGATCGACCCGCGCAGCTTGTTGTCAGGATTGAGATAGGCCCGCCGCACCCCTTCATCGACCACCATCTGCAGCGAATGCTCGCTCTCGAGCCGGCAATTCTGGCCCCATTTGACGAAGACGTTGACGATCCCGGTATCCTGGCAGATCGGCCGGTGCCCTTCGGCGCACATCCGGCTGTTGGTGAGGATCTGCGCGATGGCGTCCTTCGCGGCGGGGCCGGCTTCGGCCTTGTAGGCCTCACCCAGGGCGCGGATGTAGTCCATCGGGTGGAAGTAACTGATGAATTGCAGCGCGTCGGCCACGCTCTCGATGAGGTCTTCCTCCCGGATCGTCGTCATCTCTGCCATCGCTGGTTCCTTCCGCTGGTTTCGGCCCGCGCCGCGCGGGCCCAATCGATGAACTGCCGTTTAGCCATCGACCAGCGTCATGCAAAGCGCTTGGCGCGCCGAAGACGATATTCTAAGGGCTTGGAAGAACTTGGCTGCTCGTGATCGTGCGGTCCATGGCCCGGATTGCGCTGGTTCACGTGGCGCTGTTCCAGGGCAGAGGCAGTCCGGCCCGGTGAATGAGGGATTTCATGACGGTAGTGGAAGAGCGCGCGAAAGTTTCAGGCACCGCCAACGCGGCGGCGCGCCGCGCGATGATGGATAGCCAGCTGCGCGTGAGTGGGATCAACGATGCGGATATTCTTGCCGCATTCCTCGCCGTTCCGCGTGAGGATTTCGTGCCGGAAGCCCGCCGCGGTGTGGCTTATGCCGATCGCGCCGTTGCCTTGGGTGATGGCGCGGTGCTTTCCCCGGCGCTCACTTACGGCCAGATGCTGACTGCCGCGCAGCCGGTAGCCGACGACTCCGTGCTCGTGATCGGCGCTCCGGGCGGTTATCTCGCCGCGCTCGCGGAAAAGCTGGCTGCCAAAGTGACACTGGTTGCCGCGAACGGCGATTGGGCCAAGGCTGGCGAACATTCGCTGGTGCTGATCGATGGTGCGATCGAGGACGTGCCTGCCGCTCTCGCCGGCGTCGTCGCGGCGGACGGGCGCCTTGTAACGGGTGTGGTGGAGCGCGGCGTCACGCGCCTGGCGCTGGGCCGCAAGGTTGGCGGCGCACTAGCGCTGACCGTACTCGCGGAGGCCGATTTCGCCCCGCTGGCCGCCTTTGCGGCGCGCCCGAAGTGGAGCTTCTGAACTTTATGATCCGGTCCATGGTCCGTCGGCTGAGGGCCGGCCCCGCGCTGGCGGCGCTTGCCGCTGCCGCTGTCGCCACACCGGTCCACGCCGACGATCTGCAGGGCGCGCTGGCTGCCGCCTATGCCACCAATCCCGATCTTGCCGCGGCCCGCGATACCCAGCGCGCTACCGACGAGGGCGTGCCGATCGCCCGCGCACCTGGCCTGCCAAGCCTTTCGGGCACGGCGACTTATACCGAGTTCCTGAAGCAGGGGCCCAACAACTTCCTTGCCCCGAAGCGCGTGTTTTCCGCCGATCCCACGCTCTCCGTGCCGATCTTCTCGGGCGGGGCGGTGAAGAACTCGCTCGCCGCCGCCAAGATTCGCGTCGAAGCCGGGCAGGCAGGTCTGCGCGGCACCGAGGCGGGCGTGTTCAGTCAGGTCGTCGCGGCTTATATGGACGTGATCCGCGACGAGGCGACCGTCGGGCTGAACCGCAACAACGTGCAGGTGCTGGAGGTCAACCTCAAGGCCACGAGCGACCGCTTCGAGATCGGCGACGTGACGCGCACCGATGTCGCCCAGTCCAATTCGCGACTCGCGCTGGCCCGTGCCGACCTGCGCAGCGCCGAGGCCGCGCTTGTTGCCAGCCGCGAACGCTATGTGCAGATCGTCGGGCGAGTTCCGGTCGATCTCCAGCCGCCGCCGCCGCTGGCCGGGCTTCCCGCGAGCCCCGAGGAAGCGGTGCAGACCGCGCTGGACGACAATCCCGATCTTGCCGCTGCGCACCAGCGCGCGAAGGCGGCGGGCTTTGATGCGAAGGCCGCGGGGGCCGGGCGCTTCCCCACGGTCTCGCTCTACACTTCGGGCGATTACTCGACGTATTTCGGTTCGCTTGGCGGCGGCGCGGGCGGCACCGGCTTTGCCCAGAGCCAGACCACGGCGCAGGCCGGTGTGCGCGCCACGATCCCGCTGTTTCAGGGCGGCCTGCCCGCCGCGCGCCAGCGGCAGGCTCAGGCCAACGCAAGTGCCGCGCAGGAGCAGGAAATCTCGGCAGAGCGCCAGGTCATCGCCAATGTCCGCTCCGCCTTCACCCAGTGGCGCGCGGCGAACGACGTGATCACGCTCAACCAGACCGCAGTCGATGCCGCTGCGCTCAGCCTCGAGGGCGTGCGCGCGGAGAACACCGTGGGCAACCGCACGATTCTCAACATCCTCGATGCCGAACAGGAACTGCTGCGCGCCCAGGTCGGTCTCGTGGCGGCGCGGCGCAATGCCTATGTTGCCGCGTTCAATCTGCTGGCCGCGATGGGCCGCGCGCAGGCCGCCGACCTCGGCTTCGATCCCGCCACGCTCTATGATCCCGAGGTGAACTATCGCCGCGTGCGGGGCCGCGTGTTCGATTGGGCGCTGGATGCGCCAAGCCAGCCCAAGGCCACCCGCACGGTTGACACCCCGGCTCAGACTGCAACAATCCCTGCACAAACTGTTCCGTAATGGTACAGGCTCCGCCGGGGGCGCCTGATTCGGTCAGGCCGGTTGGTCCAGTCGATTGATTTGTTGGGGATACGCATGCGTCAGGCTTCGGAACCTTCGGTCGAGGAAATTCTCGAATCGATCAAGAAGGTGATCGCGCGCGACAACCGCGCCGATGCCGCGCGGGAACGCAATCGGCGTGAAGCTGCGGCAGAAGCCGTGACAGCACCGCGCGTTGCCGCGCGCCCGGCGCAGCGCCCCGAAGGCCGCTCGGCATCGTTTCCGGCGGACGTGCTCGATCTCAGCGTAGTGGCAGCGCAGGTGCTGGGCGAAGACCGCGGTGCGCCCGCCGAAACTGATGAAGACGACGACGACGCACCGCTGCTGGCGGATGAAAGCACGGCATCGATGCGCGATTCGCTGGCCGCGCTTGCCATGCTCTCCGCTCCCGGCGCTGCGCCGCAGATCGTCCGCTCGGGCGAGACCTCGCTGGAGAGCCTGGTGCGCGAAATGCTGCGCCCGGCGCTGGCCGAATGGCTGGACCGCAACCTGCCGCCGATGGTCGAGAAGCTGGTCGCCGCCGAAATCGCGCGCATCGTCGGCAAGAAGGGCTGATCCCGCTCGTTGTTGCGTGCTAGGGCGCGTGCATGGCCAGACCTGACCCTGCGCAACTCGATCCTGCGCGCTATCCCTTTGGCAATGCCGTCACCACGCGGTTTGCCGATCTCGATCCCAACGGGCACATCAACAACGTGGCGATGGCCGCGGTGTTCGAGGATGCGCGCCTGCGCTTCATCACGGCGGTCGGCTTTCCGCGCAACACCGACAACGCACGCTTCATGGTCGCCAACGTCAACATCGATTATCTGGCGCAGGCCTATTATCCGGCGGGGCTGGAATGCCGGGTCGGCGCGCTGCCCGGTGGGCGCAGCAGCTGGAGCCTGAGGCAGTTGCTGCTGCAGGACGGCCGCCCCGTGGCGACCGCGCATGTCACCATCGTGTTTACCGACGGCGAGCGGCCGCAGCCGATCGACCCTGCCCTTCGCGAAAGGCTCGATGCGTGGTTGATCAAGTGAAGCCGGACGACATCACGCTGGCAAGGCAGGCGGTCGAGGGGCTGGGCGGCTTTGCCCCGCAGCGCCACATCCTGCTCTGCGCCGGGCCGGACAAGGACAAGTGCGCCCCGCGCGAGGCGGGCGACGAGGCGTGGAATTACCTCAAGCGGCGGCTGGGCGAACTGAAGCTGGGCGGACCGCAAGGCGTGCTGCGCAACAAGGTGGGGTGCCTGCGCGTCTGCGCGGCCGGGCCGGTCGCGCTCGTTTATCCGGACAACGTCTGGTATCACTCGTGCACCCCCGCGGTGCTTGAGCGCATCCTTCAGGAACATGTGATCGGCGGCGTGCCGGTCGAGGATTACCGGCTTACGCCGCCCGCCTAATTCACTTCCACCATTCGTCGACGTGCTGCTCCAGCCCGTTGTCGACCGCCTCATCGTGTCCGGTTCCGCTCGACAGGAACACGAGGCCCATCAGCGCGGCCATCAGCATCATGGTCAGGCCGATGCCCAGCATGGCCGCGATATAGAGGTGGATCGAGACCAGCCCGAGCGTTGCATAAAGGTAGCCGACCGCCGCCGCGATGACGCCAAGGGTCAGCAGCCCCATCCAGCGCAACACCCGGAAATAGCGGCCCCACGCGAAATGGGCGTAGTCGGGATCGTCGAGAGGAGAAGGACGGACGGGGTTGGCCATGGCCGTTTCCATGCGCTGTGCGCCCGGCCATGGCAATTGCTTTCCCCGCCTGCCCTTTGGTGGCATGCTCCCGAATCGGCAAGCATTGGAACGACTTGCCGCGAAAACGGGATATCCCCTGACGGGGGAAGGAGGATGCCATGTCGATCGCACTGATGATCGCCGGCCGTTCGGGGGAGGTATGGCACTGCCATGCCGATGATCTCGTGGCGGGCGCAGTTGATACCTTGGCGACGCGCCGGATCGGTGCCTTGCCGGTGACCGACGCCGGAAACGAGGTGGCCGGAATCTTTTCCGAACGCGACATGCTCTATGCGCTCAAGACCCATGGCGCCGCTGCGCTGCAGATGCGTGTGCGCGATGTGATGACCGCGCCGGTGATTTCGGTCAGCCCCGACCAAAGCGCGCTCGAAGCGCTGACGCTGATGACCCGGCGGCGCATTCGCCATCTGCCGGTGATCGATAAGGGCAAGATGGTCGGTTTCGTCTCGATCGGCGATCTGGTGAAGTACCGCATCGACCGGATCGAAGCCGAAGCCGAAGCGCTGCGCGACTATATCCAGACAGCATAGCTTGAGCGCAGGGGCATCGCGCCCTATCTTGGAGCCATGACCACACCCGATCAAGCATCCGCGCTCGCCGCCAGCGTCTCACTCGCTCCCAGCGCGGCGGCGCGGGTTGCCGCGATTGCCGCCAAGCAGAACCGGCCTCCCGTGCTGCGCCTTGCGGTGGAGGGCGGCGGTTGCTCGGGCTTTCAGTACAAGTTCGAGATGGGGGGCGAGGCCGAGGCGGACGACCTCGTGACGGAAACCGACGGCGTGCGCCTGCTGGTCGATGCGATGAGCCTCGATCTGATCGCGGGCGCGACGGTTGAATACATCGAATCGCTCGGCGGCGCGGCCTTCCGCGTGACCAATCCGCAAGCGGCATCGGGCTGCGGCTGCGGCGCGAGCTTCTCGGTGTGACAATCAAGGTCGCCTCGTTCAACATCAACGGAATCAAGGCGCGGCTCCCCCGGCTGCTCGAATGGCTTGAGGAAACGCGCCCGTCGGTCGCCTGCCTGCAGGAGATCAAGACCCAGGACGCAGACTTTCCCGCCGCCGAATTCGAGAAGATCGGCTACCACGCGATCTGGCACGGGCAGAAGGGCTTCAACGGGGTCGCCATTCTGGCGGACGGCGCAAAGCCGGTCGAAGTGCAACGCGGGCTGGCGGGTGAGCCGGAGGATGAGCATTCGCGCTACCTCGAGGCCGATGTCTTAGGCCTGCGCGTGGTGTGCATCTACCTGCCCAACGGCAATCCGCAGCCCGGCCCCAAGTTCGATTACAAGCTGCGCTGGATGGAGCGGCTCAGGCAGCGGATGGCCGCAATCGCGGCGGAGGAAGTCCCGGCGCTCGTGATCGGTGATTACAACGTGATCCCCGAGGACAAGGACGTTTGGGACACCCGCGCTATGGCCAGCGACGCGCTGATGCAGCCCGAATCGCGCGATGCCTATCAGCGGCTGTTGAACGATGGCTGGACCGACGCGCTCGAGCTGCACCATCCGCGCGGCGGCATCTGGACGTTCTGGGACTACCAGGCTGGCGCATGGCAGCGCGATCATGGTTTCCGCATCGATCACGCGCTGCTGTCACCCGAGCTGGCTGACCGGCTGGTGGGCGCAGGTGTCGACAAGGCCTATCGCGGGCGCGAGAAGGCCAGCGATCACGCGCCCGTGTGGGTCACCTTGCGAGAACCAGCCTAATTGACCACTCGCCAGAAGCGAATGTGCGAGCCCGGTGCAAGGTCCACCGGCTGCAGCCATGCGGGCGGCTTGCCATGGAGCAGCTGCGCCATCAGGCCCTGCGGCGCACGGGTGGCATAGACAGCCGGCTCGTAGATATCCGGGCAGACCGCGATCAACGTGGCGTGGCGCCCCCGCACCAGCGCGTGGGCTTCCTCCGGCGGGGCCATGAAACCGGCGATCACATCGTGCATGCCTGAAGCTCCGCGGTGGTGGCCTGTGGCAACGACGCGGTCGTGCGACTTCACGATGAGGTCCGGACCGATATCGAGCGGTGCGAAGATGTCGGTTGCGGGCAGCTTGTCGAGCGCGGCTCCAGCCACATCATAGCGGCATTTCGAGATGCCCATCGCGCCGACCTTGATCCCGGCGACGCGTTGCACCGAACCACCGGCAATGGTGTTGGCGGAAGCGGGATTTGCGGCCGCCATCACCGCGACTGTGGGCAGCCCCGGCGCAAGCAGCGAAATCACCACGAGATAGCCACCGATGCGCGGCAGGATGCGCACGCTGCGCAGGCGGTAGACCCAGCCGATGATCAGCGCCGCAGCCGGCACCGCCGCGAACACCAGCGCGGTTGCCGAAGCGCGCGCAACAGCAACGCCGATCAGCCATGCCCCGGCAAGTAGCAGCATGTGATCGAGCCACAGCAGCCGCGTCGGCGCATCCTTGGCTTCGCGCCACAGGCGAAACACACCGTAAAGCCCGACGAGGGGGCCAGCGACAATCGCTGCCGCCATTGGTGCGGTCGTGTGCCAGAAGGGCATGCCTTCGGCGACGGAATCGTACCAGTACCGCTTCACCAGCGGATCGAGCATCACGAAGGCGCCGCCGCGGCATTCGGGTGCGACACCGAACAGGATGGCCGCAGCGCCGCCAGCCATCACGCCCAGCCCGGCCAGTTGGCCCAGCAGCGTGCGCGGCGTGGCATAGCGCAGCGCCGCAGCGCCCGCCGCAACCCAGGCGAACAAGGCGAGGTGTACCGGCGAAATGGCGTCGCAGTGCGTGATCAGATCATAGGTGCCGCGCGTGCCGAGGAAGATCGCGATGCTGCCAAGGGCCAGGCCAAGCGTCGCCGCAAACAGCCAGTCGAACCGGCTGGCAGGCGCGCGCAGACCGCGCAGTGCACAGATGCCAAGGAACAGCGCGGTCAGCGGCAGGCCCTCGATCGAAATCGCCAGCAGGGCGGCCAGCGCGATGCCGATCACCGCGCCGCCCTTGCGGGCCTCTTTCGCGTGCATCCCGCTCAGCGCGACCAGCGCGAGCACGATCTGCCAGCCGTGGTGATCGATGCGCATGGGGGTGAACTGGCACAGCACCGGTGGTGATAGGCCGATCATGAGGCACGACAGCGCCACCACTTCATCGTTGAACCAGCGCGCCGCGAGGCGGCCAAGCAGCGCCATGCCGCACAGCAGCGTGAGCAGCGGGACCGCGACGACCGTCACGAATTCCGCTCCGGCCGTGCCCAACAGCGGGCGCAGCAGCAGGATCATGCCCGCAATCGGAATATCGACCAGCCGCGACCAGTGCATCGCCACGCCTTCGGGCGCGGCGATCCGGTATTGGTGGACATCGAACCACGATTGGCCGCCGAGCAGATCGCGCACCTGCAGCAGGCGCAGCGCATCGTCGGGATCGGTGAAGCGCAGCGTGGCGATCAGCTTGAAGTTCACGAGGATCATCGTGATCGCCAGCAGCGCCCAGGTGACCAGCACGCGGGTGCGCGCGCCCTTGGCGGGTTCGGTCACCGATGCGGTGTGCGGCTGGGCGGTCTCACCGCCAGCGTAGAGCGTGGCCATCAGCGGAACACCACGCGCTTGCGCAGCAACCACGTCACCGCGAAGCTGACGACAATCGCGCAAAGCTTGGCGGCCCGGGGATCAAGCCCTGCCGCAGTCGCGCCGCCAACGATCACCGTGGTGACGCCGAGCCCGATCAGCGCCGAGACGACGAACATCGCTTTCTGGCGGGTCCGTTCGATTCCGCCGGCAGCAACCTGATCGGCAAACACCTTGCGGCTTGAAAGCACCCAGTGGACCATGATGCCGATGCCATAGCCCATGGCTGAAGCGGCAACGGGCGGCACACCGGCGGAGAGCAGGGCCAGGAACGTGCCCATGTCCACCGCCAGCGCGCCCACGCTGGCGAGGATATAGCGCACCAGCACGATCTGCCGGATGCGGTTGAGCGGAGCGATATCGAGCACGGTCACGGCCTGATCCTGTTCAGCGAGCCATCACGGACGGGCGGGAGAGCGAGGGGGTCAGGCAGCAGCCCGATCGCCGCTCTTGTCCTTGCCCTTGGCGGCTTCGCCATCGCCGGAAATGCGGGTGGGCACATCGCGGACCGAAGCCAGCGCTGCCGCCTGATCCTCGCTGACCGGGCGCGCCGGGATCGCGCTCTGCGCACCCTCGTTGCCGGCCTCGTGGTATTCCGCGTCTTCGTTCACGCACCAGATGTCGTAGATGCGCTCACCGGCGAGGATGTTCTCCACCGACAGCATCGCGGTCATCATCGCGTGGTCCTGGTTGTTGTAGCGATGCATGCCGTTGCGGCCCACAAGGTGCAGCGTCGGATGGCTGGTTTCCAGTTCGTGGCGCATCGCGGCGACATTGGCGGCATATTCGTCATCGTAGACCGGATAGGCCTTTTCCTGACGGACCACCGCGCCGCCGATCACCTTGGCAGGATCGACAAGGCCGAGGATGTCCATTTCCTTCGTGGCGAGCTTGATCAGGTCCTCGTCGCTCGAGGCCCAGAGATCATCGCCTTCGAAGCAGAAGTATTCGAGACCGACGCAGGCCACGCTCTCGTCTGGCACCATTTCGGGCGACCACGAGCGGAAGTTCTGCACGCGGCCGACGCGCACCTTGCTGTCGTGGATATAGATCCAGTTGTCCGGGAACAGGTCCTCGGATTGGATCTTGAGCGCCACGGTCAGGAAGTCGCGGTACTTGAGGCGGCTTGCCTCCAGCGTCGATTGCGGCAGCGGGTGGAGCCGCGCGGCGAGTTCGCGCATCGGCGCCGAGCTGATCGCATGGCGGGCGCGGATCACCGTTTCGCCGTGCGGATTGCCCTGCGCATCGACGTGCGTCGCGGAAAGGCGCCAGCCGCCCTGGCCATCGCTGGCAAGCTGCTTCATTGCGTGGCCCATCAGCACGTGATTGCCGGCGGCCACGATCTTGTCGCGCGCGGCTTCCCACATCATGCCCGGGCCCTGACGCGGATAGCGAAAGGTTTCGAGCAGGGTCTTGGTCTGCATGCCATCATTCGGGCGCTTGTTGAGCCCGAGGCTGCGCTTGAGGCCATCGATCACTGCGGCACCGAGCGAGAGGCCCTTGATGCGCTGGGCGGCCCAGTCGGCGCTCATCTCGTTGCAGGGCATGCCCCACACCTTCTCAGTGTAGGTCTTGAAGAAGATCGAATAGAGCTTCTTGCCGAACTGGTTGCTGGTCCAGTCCTCGAAGCTCTTCACTTCCGCAATGGGGAACAGGCGCGACCAGGCATAGCTCGCCATGCAGGTGGTGGAGCGCCAGATGCCGAGGTTGCGCAGCGCCTCGAACGCGCGCAGCGGATAGGAGTAGAACCGTCCCTCGTAGTAGATGCGGCTCATGCGCGGGCGCTGGATGAAGTCATCCGGCAGGATCTCGTTCCACAGATCGACCACCTGCTGCGACTTCGAGAAGAAGCGGTGGCCGCCGATATCGAAGCGGTATCCTTCGTGCTCCACGGTGCGGCTGATGCCGCCGACATAGCGTGTGTCCTTCTCGATGATCGCGACTTTCAGGCCCTGCTTGGAGAGCAGGTAGCCCGCGGTCAGCCCTGCGGGTCCCGCGCCGATGATCGCCACATCGACCTGATATTCGCTGCTGTCCCCGTGCCCGCCCGTGAAACCGTTACCCATCGTCTGCTCCCGTTGAAGCGTTCATGCCTTGGCAACGGAAGTGAACGAAAATGGCTAAGAGACGGTTAACGCAGCGACCGGGTTAAGCGAAAGTACGGAGCCCGAGGGCCAGAGTCAGAGCTGCTGCGCCGGAGGGGCATTGTCGGCATGGTTTTCCAATGCCTGCGCGAACTGGAGCGGCGCTGAAATGCGCGCCAGTTCGTCCAGCTTGAAGGTGTGTTCGAAGATCAGGCCATAGCTCGGCTGGCTGCGCCAGCGCACCTTGGCATAGAGCGGCGGCGTGACGCCGGTTTCGATGCGGACCAGCTCGTTCATCAGCAGCCACTTGTCGCATTCCACCCGGGCGCCTTGCTGCGACAGGTTGCGGAAGATGATCGGCACGGCCTCGCCGCCCGAATGCAGCACGCCGCCAATCGCGATCCGGAGCCTGACCTGACGCTTTGGAAAAGCACCCCGGCTTTCATCGAGCAGCCGCTCGATATCGACTTCCCCGGCAAAGCGCAGGCCGGCGTGGTCCGCGGTCTGCCATACCAGTTCAACGGGGTAGCGGTCCCCCGTCATCAATTCCACCGCCAGAACGCGGGCGTGCGGCAGTTCCGAGAAGAGCCGGATCTTGAGCCCGGTCGCCGAAGCGTCGCGGATGATGCAGAGAAACTCGCGCCCGTCGGCGATGATTTTCGCAGTCCGGATCAGCAAGGCGTAGCGCGGCGCAGAGCGAAGCTCTGCACCGGTGAGCGCGTCGGTCTGGTCCCGCCGGGGCTCCCCCGACAGCTGCTGTTCCTGTGCCAAGCCCGAATTCCCTCGTGCAGCCGGCCGGATGATTCCTGCAGGGTGCACGCTCCGCTGAGCGAGATGGCTTCTAACCCACTGATCCTTGCGATGTTGTTACCCGGGGTAAAGTCACGGCGGTTACCAGAGGACCCAGGATTCGGCGTTCTCCGCCTTGAGGAAGCGCTCCGCTTCCGGGCCGAGCAGCATGGCGAGCGTGGAGAGCGTGCCGGCCTGCACGCAGGTCTTCGCTGCCACTGTCACCGAGCGCGGCGGGCCTTCAACCGGCCACCCGGTGCGCGGATCGAGGATGTGGCTGTAGCGCTTGCCATTCTTCAGCAGGAAGCGCTTGGCATCGCCGCTCGTGGCGATCGCACCCTCGCCGATGTGCAGCAGCCCGCCCGAGACCTTGGTCGGATCAAGCGCTTCGATTGCCACCGCCCAGCGTCCCCCTGCCTTGGCGCGGGTGGTGCGCAGATCGCCGCCGAAGTTGACCAGCGCCGGGCAATCACCCGCTCCTGCACTGGCTGCCATGATCGCCATGGCCGCGCGGTCCACCGCGTATTCCTTGCAGATGCCGCCGAGGTCGATTTCCATGCCGGGCGGCAGGGTCAGGCGCGGGCGCTCCCCGCTGACCTTGTCCCAGATGACCTTGCCCCAACCGATCAACGGCATCAGCGCCGCGACCTGCTCCGGCTCCGGCACGCGGTCCGATCCGTCGAACTTCCACGCCCGCCGCAGTACGCCCGAGGTCACGTCGAAGCGCCCCTCGCTCAGCGCATGGACTTGCGCGGCATAGTCGATGAGCCCGGCGGTTTCCTCGTCCACCTCGACCGGCTGGCCGCCCGCATTGTTGATCGCCCAGACGACCCCGGTCGGCTTGTAGCGCGTGTACTTTTCCTCGATCCGCCGCGCCTCGGCCTCACCGATGCGGGCAAGCTGGCCAGCGAGCCGGCTGTCTCGCGTCTCGACCTGAACCTCGCAGGGCGTGCCCATCGCGGTGAAGCGGTGCTTGTGTACTCCCGCCGGTTTCGGCGCCTTGGCCATTGTCCGCAGTCCCGTTATCGCCAGGTGTAGCGCAACCCGCTGATCAGGCTGGTCGAGCGTGAGCCGCTGAACAGATCGGTGTGCGCCAGCACGCCCGGCGCGGTGCGATCCAAGCGCAGCCCTTCCTGCAGATAACGCTCGGCCGCCGCATATATTTCAAGCCGGGAGGTAATTTGTGCGCCGGCCTTGAGCGCGAAGGTCCAGGCATGGAACCGCGAGAGCCGGCTGTCGGCGCTGACATAGGCCGGAGTGGGCACGTCGATCCCGAGATAGGGCGCAAAGAACCGCGCCGCCGTCTGGCGATAGAACCGCAAGCCCGGCTCGACATAGCCCGCCTTGCCGACCGGGGCATGCTCCGACAACGCGTAGGTCATCGAAGTGATGCCCCAGCTATCGTGATACCAGCGCAGCGAGGCGTCCGTGACGGCCGAGCCCAGCGCGAACTTGGTCGCGGCGTAGATGCTGTTGCGTGTCCGCTGCCGCGGGCGCTTCTCATAGATGTAGTAGAACGGATCGCCGGTATCGACATCGATCAGCGTGAAGATCTTGTAGGGGTCGGTGTGGTAGCCGCGGCTATCGCCGTAGCTGTAGTTCAGCTGTACCAGCCAGTTCGGGGTGAGCACCTGCGTGACCCCGGCCACCATGCTGGTGATCCACTTCTTCCGCTCCGTCCCGACAAGCTGGTCGCCCATATAGGACAGTGCGCGCGGAATGCCGGTGAACGGCCGCACGCTGTCGCGCTCGTAGTTCACGCCGAGCGAGACGGTGGTGTTCTTCCCCCACAGCTCCTTCGCCAGCGCGGCGCGCGCCGAATAGGAGGTGAAGTCGGTTTCGTAGGAGGCGGCGCCGCCCACGCTCAGCTTGAGGCCGCTGGCAACCGGCAGCGTGATGCCGAGATCATAGGCTTCGCGGTGGTCCTTGAAGCCCTTGTCCACCGGCAGCTGGTTCGGCGCGACGGTGTAGCGGCCCGATGAGCCGGTGTGCGTATCGGGATTGGTGCCCAGCCCGCCGCCAATGAAGCGCGTCTTGCGGGGCGGCACGAAGGTTTGTTCATAGCGCGAGCGGATCGCCCCGTTGGGGGTGGCGCCGGTCAGCGAATCGTAGGTGAACTTGCCGGAGACGACCATGCCGCTGGCCGCATTCCAGGTCAGCCCCGTTTCCGATTCGATCGCACGGACCCGGTTGTCGTCTTCCTGGTAGACCAGCAGCGCGGTATCGGCGACCACGGTGCCGACTTCGCTCGCGGTCTGGTCATAGGCATTGGCAGCCTGGGCCTCGGCCTGCGCCGCAGCGGGTGCCGGCCCGAGCAGCGCGCCGGCCAGCGCGCCGAGCGTGGCGGTGAGCCCGCCCCGGTTCAATTGCACCCACAGCCTCCGCCATCGAAGCTGCGCCCGCCGGAGGCCGCTTCCTTGCTGAAGTAGGTGTGCTCGTCGAAGGCCATGATCGCCGGCTCTCGTGCGAGCTGCATGGATTTGCGCGCCAGCACGTCGCGCTGCCAGGGCTGCGCGCCGATATGTGCGCAAGCGCCGAGGAGCGGCAGCACCGCGAGGATCAGGAGGCGCCTATGCCGCACGCCCTCAGCCTTCGCGCACGAGCTGGGCGATATGGCCTTCGTATTCACGCACCTTGCCGGGGAAGAAGCCCTGATGGCGGAAGCGCATCGCACCCTTGCGGTCGAACACGAGCGAGGTCGGCATGTCGGCCACCTTCCAGGTCTGCGCCAGATCACCCGCGCCATCGTAGATCACAGGCAGGGTGGAACGCATTTGCCGCATGAACGTGTCTGCCGCGGCGCGCTGGCGATCGACGTTGACCGTGATGACGGCAAGATCGCTCGCGGGATAGCGCGCGGCGAGCTGCTGCATGAACGGGAAGGAGAGCTTGCACGGCCCGCACCACGAGGCCCAGAAGTCCACGTAGACCACCTTGCCGCGATACTTCGCCAGATCGAGCGAAGCGGCCGCGAGGGCGGGGGTGCCTGTCCCGGCCAAAACGGCTCCAGCGAGCAAAGGCACGCCGGCCATTCCGCCAAGAACCGTGCGGCGCGATACCGTATCCGGAGCAGTCATACCGTAGAAGCGCCTCCTGCGCCGGGTTGGGTTGGTATCCTAGAGAACGAAATCGCTGGATGTCAGCGTATGGATGCCAAGTATCTTGATGCAGAAATCGGCAGCCGCATCGCCGTTGACGTTGCCATAGACATAGGTGTTGCCGCCCGAGACGTCATAGCGCAGCTCGCGCGCGGTTTCGATATGAAAGCGATTGTGGCCAATGAACACGAAGGCTTGATCGCCCGGCTGGTTGTAGGGCGTGGCAGAGCTTACCGCATCGACGAGCCCGACGTCGATCTTGTCGCCCGCGGTGAAATCCACGATCACATCGGCACCGCTTGAGGTCTTGCTGGCAAAATCGCCGTCGTCGAACACGAACCGGTCGTTGCCGCTGCCGCCGGTCATCTGGTCCAAGCCGGTCCCGCCGATCAGCACATCGCCGCCCGCACCGCCTTTCAGCACATCATTGCCGGCAAGGCCGATCAGCGTGTTGTTTGCGCCATTGCCGGTGAGCGTGTTTGCCAGCGCATTGCCAGTCCCATTGATGGCAGCCGTACCGGTCAGCAACAGCTGTTCGACAAATGCGCCCAGCGTGAAGCTGACGCTCGCCTTGACGAGGTCAACGCCCTCGGCAGCGAGTTCAATGATTTTGTCGCCGATGGAATCGACGATGAAGACATCATTGCCGGCCCCGCCGTACATGGTGTCATTGCCAGCGCCGCCATCGATCGTATCGTTGCCGCCCAGACCCCGCAGGATATCGGTTCCGGCAAGCCCGCTGATCTGGTCCGGTTCCGTAGTGCCGGACAGCGTGTCGACGTTGATCGTGCCCTTGATGACCGCCATGGCCCGCCTCCCTCTAGCGTCGTGACGCTTTGCCGCCGCTACATTAACCCAAGCGGAACAGGTATCCTTACCTTTCTCTAACCGGAGAGGCCTGCGCCAGGGAGAAGCCGCATCGCGGCAAGCCGAAAACGCCGGTGGTCTGGTACGGACGGCGGGACTCGAACCCGCACGAGCTGAGCTCAAGGGATTTTAAGTCCCCTGCGTCTACCATTCCGCCACGTCCGCACATGCTGGAGCCAAACAAGGTCACCCCAGGCTCCACGGGTAGAGAAGGATCGTTGGCACAGAGCGGGGCGCACGGCAACGGGCGCTGATCGCGTCAGCGCCCTGAAGACGGAACGGGACAAGGCGGCCGGATGCGTTCGCTGGTCCGGCGCGCGGCGTCTAGTCGGTGTTGAGCCGCAGCCGCATGTCCTTGCCGGGCTTGAAATAAGGCACCCGCTTGCCCGGCACTTCGACTGATTCGCCAGTGCGCGGGTTGCGCCCCTTGCGCGCATCGCGCTCGCGCGTCGAAAACGCGCCAAAGCCCCTCAGTTCGACCCGGCCGCCTTCGGCGAGACGCTTGGCGATCTCATCGAAGAAGACATCAACCACGCGCTCGATTTCTTCGCCGCGCATGCCAGGGCTCTGCTTGGCAAGCTCCTGCAACAATTCGGATCGGATCATCCGCATCCCCCCTACTTTCCAGCCGGAACGCGCGGGCACCCTTTGGGCTTGATCCGCGCTACCGACTACACTCCTTACCGGCGAGTCCGGTCCGCTAGAGTGGACAGATAGTGCCAGACCATTGGCGGGGCGGCAACTTATCTATCGTTATATGGCAAGGGATTAGCGCGGAATGCGGCTCAGGTCCGCTCAGGCTCGCCCAGCAAACGGGCCGGATCGAGGTGCAGGCGCCGCATGCGCGCCGTGATCTCGGGCCATTCGTGCTCAAGAAACACCTCGCGTTCACGCGTGCGGAGCGCCTCGGCTGCGCCTGGCGCCACGAACATGCCGACACCGCGCTGCACCTGGACCAAGCCCTCGTCCTGGAACTGCTGATACGCTTTGGCGACTGTCAGCGGATTGGCCGATTCTGAGGCTGCATAGGCCCTGACCGATGGCAGCATCGCGCCTTCTGCAAACGTGCCATCGAGAATCGCGGCCGCGATCTGGTCGCGGAGCTTGAGATAGACGGGACGTCCGACAGGAGTGTTGGTCACAGATGTATGGGGCGGTGCCATGGGTGTTGCAGTGCCATAATACACCGAGGCACGCAATGCAGCGCAACAAAATTTCGCGAACGCAGGCTGAGGAAATCTTCCTGCAATCCCCTCGCGCCGCCTTGCGCACAAAACCGCCTTGCCCTCTGAAACCGCTGGGAAAACGGTCAGAAAACCTTCCCAATGCGCGCTGAGGCGCTAATCATGCCGTCAAAATCCGCGCAAAATGGACCAGGGGAGCAATATCACGCCATGACAGAACCGCTTGGGGTCGCAGCAACGGAGATGCCGCAGAAGAGCGCGCCGGATGCAGCGTGGTTCGGCCATCCGGCGCAGTTGGCCCGGCTCTTCACGACCGAGGCGATGGAGCGGTTCGGCTACTATGGCATGCGGGCGCTGCTCACGCTGTACCTGGCGCAGCATTTCCTGTTCAGCGACACGACGACGACCGGCCTCTACGGCGGTTTCACCGCGCTCGTTTATCTCACCCCGCTGATCGGTGGCCTGATGGCGGACCGCTTCCTCGGCTCCAAGCGCTCGGTCAAGTTCGGCGCGATCCTGATGAGCCTCGGCTATGCGGTGCTCTGCTTCTCCAGCACCGGCGGGCCCGCGAAGCCTTTCGCGATCATCGAGGGTACGCGCTATGAAGTGACCGTGGAAGGCAATGGCGATGCGCGGCGCCAGTACGTCACGGACCACGGTGCCACGCTCCGCATCAAGGGCAACGATGACAAGAGCGTATCGCTGCTGCGCGAAGATGGCGGCGAGGCCCGGCGCATCCCGGCAGGCGCCTTCGAGGCAGGCGGGGAGCGCAATCCGCTCTACACCTTCCTGCTGATCGTGGGCCTCTCCTTCGTCACCGTCGGCAACGGCTTCTTCAAGCCCAACATATCGACCATCGTCGGCGAACTCTATCAACAGGGTGACCGGCGACGTGATGCGGGCTTCACCATTTTCTACATGGGCATCAATCTCGGTTCGCTGTTCTCGCAGATCCTTTGTCCACTGCTCGCGGTGGGCATGGGGTCGTGGGGCGGGCTCGGCTGGTGGGCAGGGTTTGCGCTCGCGGCGGCGGGCATGGCGGTTTCCTGGCTGCTGTTCCAGTTCGATGGCGGCAAGCTCGACGGCTTTGGTGAGCGGCCGGCCGGGGCGAACCCTTCGCGCGACATGGTCGTCTACATCGGGGCGATGCTGGCGATCCCGCTTGCCTACCTGCTGTTCGCCAATCTCATGGCTTATGTGAAGCCGCCGTCCGGTAGCGGCCTCATCGGCTACATCGCCAGCCTGCCGATCATGGGCAAGATCATGTTCGGCACGTTCCTGGTTGCCATCCCCGGCATCCTGCTGTGGTCGTGGCGCAATGGCGACAAGCGCGAGTTCGAGATGATGGTCGCGGCCATCGTGCTCATCACGTTCAACACCGTGTTCTGGACCCTGTTCGAACAAGCCGGTTCCTCGCTCACACTGTTTGCCGATCGCAATACGGACATGAGCGTGTTCGGGCTGTTCTCGATCACCGCGGGGCAGACGCAGTTCTTCAATGCGTTCTTCATTGTCGCGCTTGCGCCGCTGTTCTCGATGCTGTGGGGCACACTGGCGCGGCGCGGGATCGAACCGGGCATTCCGGTCAAGTTCGGCCTTGCGCTGGTCGGCGTCGGCGCGGGCTTCCTGTTTCTGGTGTGGGGCGCGCAGTTTGCCGGGCCCGATTTCAAGGTCGCGCTATGGTGGCTCGCCGGGCTCTACCTGATCCATTCGATGGCTGAACTGTGCATCTCGCCGGTCGGCCTCTCGATGGTGACCAAGCTTTCCATCGCGCGCATTGTCGGCCTGATGATGGGGACCTGGTTCCTCTCGATCGCGGTTGCGCAATATGTCGCAGGCGTTGTCGCGCAGTTCGCCAGCGTCGAGACGGTCGGCGGCGAGGTCACCAACCTCAAGGTGAGCCTCGACACGTATGTTGGCGTGTTCCAGACAATCGGTGAAGTTTCCGCAGTGATCGGCCTGCTCCTGCTGGCGCTCTCGGTGCCGCTCAAGCGGCTGATGCATGGGGTGAAGTGACCCCGCAATGCGCACAATCAGGACCATCGGCCGTGTGGCCACGCATCTCCTGGCAGGCTTCGCGCTGCTCGCATCCTCGAGCGCGGGGTTTGCAGAGACGAAGCCTGTGGCCACCACCCCGGTCTGGCAGGAAAGCCCCTACCCTTCGACCTACAAGCCGTACCCGGGGGAGCCGACCGCCATCGTCGGCGCCACGGTGTTCGACGGGGCCGGCGGCGAAATCGCGAACGGCACCGTGCTGCTGCAGGGCGGCAAGGTCGTGGCCGTGGGCGATGCGCAGCTGGCGGTGCCCGCCGGCTACAAGCGCGTCGACGGCACTGGCAAGTTCGTGACGCCCGGGGTGATCGACATCCACAGCCACCTCGGCGTCTATGCCAGCCCTGCCGTGCAGGCCCATTCCGACGGCAACGAGGCGACTGCACCGACCACGCCGCAAGTCTGGGCCGAACACAGCGTCTGGCCGCAGGATCCCGGCTTCTCGCGCGCACTGACCAATGGCGGGGTCACGTCGCTGCAGATCCTGCCCGGCTCGGCCAATCTCATTGGCGGGCGTTCGGTCGTGCTCAAGAACGTTTATGCCCGCACCGTGCAGGCGATGAAGTTCCCCGGCGCGCCTTACGGCATGAAGATGGCTTGCGGCGAGAACCCCAAGCGCGTTTATGGCTCGCGCAACCAGATGCCCTCCACGCGCATGGGCAACTTCGCGGTCGATCGGCAGGCCTGGATCAAGGCCGCGGAATACCGCAAGAAACGCGCCGATGGGAAACTCACCGAGCGCGACTTGGCGATGGACACCATGGCCGACGTGCTGGACGGCAAGATCCTCGTGCAGAACCACTGCTACCGCGCCGACGAGATGGCGCAGGTCATCGATATGGCCAAGGAATTCGGCTACAAGGTCTCCGCGTTCCACCATGCGGTGGAAGCCTACAAGATTGCCGATCTGCTCAAGGAAAACGGGATCTGCGCGGCGATCTGGGCCGATTGGTGGGGCTTCAAGATGGAAGCTTTCGACGGCATTCCTGAAAATGCCGCGCTGCTTGCCGATGCAGGAGCCTGCGTGATCATCCACTCGGACGATGCGAACGGCATCCAGCGATTGAATCAGGAGGCCGCCAAGGCCCGCGCTGCCGGGCGGCGCATGGGCATCCAGATAGCCGACGGGGAGGTGATCCGCTGGATCACGCTCAACCCGGCCAAGGCGCTGGGCATCGACAAGCAGACCGGCAGCCTTGCCCAAGGCAAGATGGGCGATGTCGTGCTGTGGAACGGCAATCCGCTGTCGGTCTATTCGCGGCCCGAGAAGGTATGGATCGATGGCGCGCTGCTGTTCGACGTCAATGATCCCGCACGCCGGCCGGTGAGTGATTTCGAACTGGGCCTGCCCGGCGAGGGAGATGTGAAATGACCCGCCCCCTCGCGCTTTTCGCGGCGCTGCTGCTGGCCGGAACCGCACACAATGCGCAAGCCGCCGATGCGCCTGCCGCGCTGCCATCCGGCGATTTTGCCGTCACCAATGCCACGGTTGCGATCGGCGACGGCAGCGCGCCCATCGCGGGCGGCGCGGTCGTCGTGCGCGGCGGCAAGATCGTGGCTGCCGGCAAGGATGTGGCGGTCCCTGCCGGAATCCCTGTCATCGATGGCACGGGCAAATGGGTCACGCCCGGCCTTGTCACCGCGATGACCGACCTTGGGCTGCTCGATGTCGGCGCGGTCGA
>CANCET010000002.1 GCA_947375105.1 Sphingomonadaceae bacterium | reverse complement strand
GCCAGCGGCGTGCGGATCCCGGGATTGGTGAAGCCCACGGCCGAGACCGTCGCACCGGCCTTCATGGACCTGCTGGGCAGCCGCTTTGTCGCGCATCTGTCAGCGCAGACCATGCATCTCCACGTCGAGGACCACGATCACCCGATCACGCACGGACTTGAGGATTTCACCGTCACCGACGAGCCCTACATCGCGACGCCGCTGTGCGATTACCGCACGCTGCTGTCGGCACGCTACAAGGGCGAGGCGCCCGGCTATCTCCTTGGGCAATGGGACGATGATCCGCCGCGGCCGCAGCTCTATGTGCGCAGTTTCGGGCAAGGCGAGGTCGCCTACAGTCCGCTCGGGCATGCCTGCGGGCGGTTCGACGCCCGGCCACTGATGGACGAAGCACCGGTCGTGCGCGGCCCGTGGGACGAGGCATCGTTTCAGGGCTTGCTGCGGCGCTGCATCGCCTGGCTGGCCGAAGCGCGTTGAGCCTCATCGATAATCCGAACCGATCCAGCAAGGAGCCAAGGCCATGTCCGATCCCGCCCTGCGGCTTGCAGCAGCCGGCGCGCTGAGGCAGCGTTACCGTGAAGACGGAGTAGTCCATCTGCCCAAGGTGCTCGATGCGGAGATGCTCGAACTGGCGCGGCAGGGGTTCGACTGGAGCCTCGCCAACCCGAGTTCGGCCGCGCAGCAGCTGTTCCCGCAGGATGGCACGCGGTTCTATCAGGATCTGTTCAACACCCTCAGCTGGCCGCACTACGATCCGCTGCTCCGCAAGGCGGACCTCGGCGGTCTGATGGCGCAGCTGTGGGGTTGCGAGAACGTGTGGTTCTTCTTCGAGCAGGTCTTCCACAAGCAGGGGGCCAGCCGGCGGACTCCGTGGCATCAGGACACCTCCTATTTTCCCGTCGCCGGTGAGGACATGGCGGTGATGTGGATCAGCCTCGATCCCGTGCCCTTGTCGCAGTCGCTGGAGTTTGTGCGCGGTTCGCATCGGGGCCGCCTGTTCAACGGATCGGCGTTCACCGGCGATGATGATACCGCGCCGCTCTATGACGAGGCCGAAATGCCGCGATTGCCAGACATCGAGGCGGACCGGGCGCGGTTCGATATCGTGTCATGGCCGATCGAACCCGGCGATGCGCTGGTATTCCATCCGAGTACGCTCCACGGAGGCGGGCATACCGAAACGGGCGGCGAACGGCGCACGATCTCGCTGCGGTTCTTCGGCGATGATTGCAACTTCGTTCAGCGGCCGGGTGTCAGCAAGGATTCTGCCGTCGGGTTCAACCGGCAGGAGACAGGATCACGCGATGTAAGCGAATTCTACGAAGGGCTGGTCCCGGGTGACCGCTTCCGACACCCCGATTTCCCGAAGCTCTACGCGCGCGCCTGAGGGCGCCGCCCAGGAAAAAGAAGACATGGCTGAAGCACCCACGTTCGAGGACATCCGCTACGACCGCCCCGCCGAGCGAGTTGCGCGCATCACGCTGGCCCGGCCAGACAAGCACAATGCGCAGTCGCTGCGCATGCTTTACGAGATCAACGACGCGCTCGACCTCGCGATGGACGACGACGAGGTGAACGTGGTCATCGTGGCGGCGGACGGGAAGAATTTCTCCTCTGGCCATGACCTTGGTGATACCGCCGAACTCGGGGACGTGAGGCCGCCGGTGCTGGGCTTTGGCGGCTATCGCCACCCCGGGCCGCAGGGCTATATGGTCAAGGAACAGGAAGCCTACCTCGGCTTTTGCTGGCGCTGGCGCAATCTGCCCAAGCCGATCATCGTGCAAGTGCAGGGCAAGGCGATTGCGGGTGGGCTCATGCTGATCTGGCCGTTCGATCTGATCATCGCGGCGGACGATGCGGAGTTTTCCGATCCGGTGGTGGCTTTCGGTATGAACGGCCACGAGTTCTTCGTCCACGCGTTCGAGTTGGGCCACCGCAAGGCCAAGCAGATGCTGTTTACCGGCGAAGCGATCGGCGCCGCAGAAGCCAAGGCGCTCGGCATGGTCAACGAGGTTGTCCCGCGCGGGGAACTGGAGAGCTTCACGCTGGCCATGGCGGCCAAGATCGCCTCGCGCCCGGCCATCGGGCTCAAGACGGCGAAGATGAGCGTGAATCAGTCGATGGACGCGCAAGGCCTGTGGAACGCGGTCCAGTCGGCATTCAACCTGCACCAGTTCGGCCACGCCAACAATCTCGCGCTGCACGGCCAGCTTGTCGATCCGGCGGGGCTGGAGACGATCAGGCGCGAGGCGCGGGCGAGCCGGGACGTCTGACCGGGGCCACTCGAGGCGCTGCGTGCGAGACACTGCGCTGGGCCTGGCCAGCTATTTCCCTTGCCGTGACACGCGATCAACGGAGCTTACATGCCGTGCGAGCAGATTTGCCGCCTGCTCCCGATCGCCGGACGCGTAAGCTTCGTAGATCCGCCAGTGGTCGAAATTGTAGCGCGGCTTCCATGTGTCCGGCCTGGCTGATGCGAACACGTGCCGCGAATAGGCTACGTTCAATTCTGCAATTGTCGCGATCAGGCGCGGCATCGCGCAGGGCCGCGCCAGACCAATGTGAAACTCCCGATTGGCCGTTTCGGAGTCGATCAGGTTTTCCGCCGCATCACCCTGTTTCAGGATCTCGCGCAGGCTCTTCAGATGCGGAGATGACACCGTTCCCGCGATGCTGCGAATTGCCAGCACTTCCAATGCTGCGCGCATGGTTGCGATCTCGCGCTCGCCCGCGACGTCTACCGGGGTCACTCGCACACCGCGCCGCGGCAAGGCTTCGACCAGCTTCATCGCTTCAAGCTTGCGGAATGCCTCGCGGACGGTCCCTTGGCTGACCCCGAACTCAAAGGCGATTCCGTCCTGGCGCAGGCGCTCGCCCGGCTTGATCTGGTTGACGATGATGCGCCCTGCCAACGCCTCTGTAACCCGTCCGACCAGGCCTTCATTCTCCATCCGCGCATCCACCGTTTGCATTATCGATAATCGATTCAGATTCTGCGTGCCTTGTCGCTGGAGGGCGCCATACACGGGCGCCGAGCGATCGGCGACGATCATTTTATTGATAAAATGGAGCGGATCTTGATGCAAAATTCCGGCGCAGAACCCCGTAGCGACTGGACGCGTGCCGAGATTGCCGCGTTGTTCGACCTTCCGTTTGGCGATCTGATGTTCCTCGCCCAGGCGACGCACCGGGCGCACCACACGGCGAACGAAGTGCAGCTGTGCACCCTCCTTTCGATCAAGACCGGCGGCTGTCCCGAGGACTGCGGCTACTGCAGCCAGTCCGCCAAGGCTGATACCGCGCTCAAGGCTGAAAAGTTGATGGACGTCGCGGCGGTGCTGGCGAGCGCGGCCGAGGCGCGGGCCGCCGGATCACAGCGCTTCTGCATGGGTGCAGCCTGGCGCAATCCCAAGGATCGCGACTTGCCGGCACTCGTCGAGATGATCGAAGGCGTCCGCGCGCTGGGCATGGAAAGCTGCATGACATTGGGCATGCTGACCGGTGATCAAGCCCGCGCGCTGGCTGCTGCCGGGCTCGATTACTACAATCACAACATCGATACCTCGCCGGAAAATTATGGCAATGTGATCACCACCCGCACCTTTCAGGACCGCCTCGATACGCTTGAGGAGGTGCGCGCGGCCGGGATCAATGTGTGCTGCGGCGGGATCGTTGGCATGGGCGAAACCCGCGATGACCGCGTCGGGTTCATCCATGCGCTCGCCACATTGGCACACCATCCGGAAAGCGTGCCGATCAATTCGCTGATACCGATCAAGGGCACCGTGCTTGGCGATATGCTTGCAGATACCCCGCTTGCCCGGATCGACGAAATCGAGTTCGTGCGAACCGTTGCCGCCGCGCGGATCACGATGCCCCGGAGCATGGTCCGGCTTTCTGCCGGCCGCGAATCGATGTCCGATGCCGGACAGGCGCTGGCCTTCATGGCCGGAGCCAACTCGATCTTCACCGGCGACCGGTTGCTCACCACTGCCAATGCCGGCGACAGCCGCGATGCCGCCCTGTTTGGCCAGCTTGGTCTCGCGCCCTTGATCGGTGACGAGCCGATGCGGGCGCTGGCAGCTGCCGAGTGAGCCCCGGCGCGTTCGCAGCGCACGGCGCCGACCTCGCCCGGCTCGGCGCGCAGGCGCGGCGCAGAAGCCTTGCGCCCCGGATCGGGGCGGACTTCAGCTCGAACGATTATCTTGGTCTCGCGCGTTCGCCGATTCTGGCCGCAGCGGCCGCAGCGGCCCTCGATCGAGGGGTCGCGATCGGATCGGGTGGCTCGCGGCTGCTGCGCGGCAATGATCCCGAGCATGAAGCTCTGGAGGCAGAAGCTGCCGCGTTCTTCGGCTGCGAACGGACGCTGTGGTTTTCGAGCGGCTTTGCCGCCAACGAGGCGCTGTTCTCGACCTTGCCCCAGCGCGGTGATCTCGTCGTCCATGACGAACTGATCCACGCCAGCGCGCATGAAGGCCTGCGCATCGGGAGGGCAGAACGCGTCGGCGTATCCCACAACCAGGCAGATGCCTTCGAGAGTGCCATCGGCCAATGGCGCGCAGCGGGCGGCGCCGGCCAGGTGTGGATTGCGGCCGAGAGCCTCTATTCGATGGACGGAGACCGCGCGCCACTGGACGACCTCGCCGCGATTGCCGATCGCCACGATGCCGTCCTGCTGATCGACGAGGCCCATGCGACCGGGGTGTTCGGGCCGAATGGCCGCGGTCTTGCCGCACACTTCGATGGCCGC
Organism: Sphingomonadaceae bacterium; assembly: GCA_947375105.1. Classification (GTDB taxonomy): domain Bacteria; phylum Pseudomonadota; class Alphaproteobacteria; order Sphingomonadales; family Sphingomonadaceae; genus Novosphingobium. The sequence goes on along the minus strand of CANCET010000002.1, from coordinate 77,297 downwards.
GACAACGTCATCACGTTGCGAACCTGCGGCAAAGCGCTGGGCTGCGAGGGCGCGCTGGTCTGCGGACCGGAAGTGGCGATCGACTTCCTGGTAAACCGCGGGCGGGGCTTCATCTTCTCGACCGCGCCGTCACCGCTGATCGCTGCGATCAACCGGGCGGCGCTGCGCCTGCTGGTGACCGCACCCGAACTTCGCAAGCGGTTGTGTGACCGCATCCGCCGGGCCGAACAGATCTTCGCGCCGCTGGGTGCAATCGCGAACGGATCGCAGATCCTGCCGCTCATCATTGGCGAAGATGCCCGGACCAAGGCGCTGGCCAGCAGGATCCAGGCCGCCGGGTTCGATGTGCGCGCGATTCGTCCGCCAACCGTGCCCGCCGGCACCGCGCGCTTGCGCATCACGATTACCAACAACGTCAGCGAAGCGCAGATCGAGGCCCTCGGTGAACTGGTGTCCGAACTTCAGGGGGCTTCGGCATGCGCGGCTACATTGTAACCGGGACCGATACCGATGTCGGCAAGACCGTGTTCGCGGCTGGCCTCGCCGGTTATCTCGGGGCGCACTACTGGAAGCCGGTGCAGGCGGGAACCGAGGGCGGGACTGATAGCCAGCGAGTTGCGGCCCTTACCGCCGGGCGGGCGCACGTTCTGCCCGAAGCCTATATCCTTGAGGCGCCGTGCTCGCCGCACGAGGCGGCGCGGATCGATGGGGTGACGATCGAGCAGGCCCGTCTCGCGCTCCCGCCAGTCGAGGGACCGCTGATCGTCGAGGGTGCTGGCGGCGTGCTGGTGCCTTATTCCGACAGTCTGCTGGCCGCCGATCTCTTCGCGCTCTGGAACATGCCGGTCATTCTGGTCGCACGGACCGCGCTTGGCACGATCAACCACAGCCTGCTCTCGCTTGAAGCATTGCGGGCACGCGGCATTGCGGTGCACGGCGCGGCCTTCATCGGCGCAGCCAACCCGGCGAGTGAAGCCGCGATCACTGGCCTTGGCCAAGTCCGTCACCTCGGCCGATTGCCTCACCTCGATCCGCTTTGCGCGCAATCGCTCGAGGCAGGATTTGCCGCCCACATTCGCATGGATCTGCTGTGAGGTCCCCGGTCTGGCATCCGTTCCACCAGCATGGTCTGGGGGAGGAGATTCCACTGGTCACCCATGCAGACGGTGCCGTGCTGTTCACCGCCGATGGACGCCGGGTCGTCGATGCCATCTCGAGCTGGTGGGTCACCACCCATGGACATTGCCATCCCCGCATCATGGCGGCGATCCGGCAACAGAGCGAGCAGCTCGACCAGCTGATCTTTGCAGGCTGGACGCACCAGCCCGCCGAAGATCTCGCCCGCGCGCTGGTGGCGATGATGCCGCGTCCGCTCGACTACGTGTTCTTCTCTGATTCCGGCTCGACCAGCGTTGAAGTGGCGCTGAAGATGGCCCTTGGGTTCCATACCCATCGCGGCGATCCGCGGCACCGGATCGTGGTGATGGAACACAGCTATCACGGTGATACGATCGGCGGGATGTCGGTCGGCGCGCGGGGGGTGTTCAACCGCGCCTATGCAAGTTTGCTGTTCGATGTGGCGACGGTGCCCTTTCCTTCGGCCGGAAAGGAGCAAGCGTGCCTCGACGCACTCGAGCGCATCTGTGCCCAGGGCGACACGGCCGCCTTCATCGTCGAACCTTTGCTGCTCGGCGCTGGCGGAATGCTGATCTATCCGGCCCATATCCTCGCCGAGATGCGCAAGATCTGCGGCGTGCACGGTGTCTTGTTCATTGCCGACGAGGTCATGACCGCGTGGGGCCGCACCGGCACGCTGCTCGCATGCGAGCAGGCCGGGATCGTGCCCGACATCCTGTGCCTATCGAAGGGACTGACAGGCGGGTCGCTGCCGCTCGCCGTCACCATGGCAACACCGCCGATCTACGAGTCGCACTATTCGCCCGACCGATCCCGCCAGTTTTTCCATTCGTCGAGCTACACCGCTAACCCGATCGCCTGCGCGGCGGCCAATGCCAACCTTGCGATCTGGCGCGAGGAACCGGTTCTGGACCGGATCAGGCTTTTGCAGCAACGTCAGGCCGACGCGCTGGGCGGCCTTGAGGGCAACGGCAAGATCGCCAACGTCCGGCAACTTGGCACCGTGACCGCGATGGATGCTGTCTCACCCAGCGAGGGCTATCTGTCTGACCTGGCCCCGGCGCTGAAGGCTGCATTCAGCGCGCGCAGCATCCTCCTCCGCCCATTGGGCAACACGATCTACGTCATGCCGCCGTTTTGCATCGAAGCCGAGGATCTTGCGGCGACCTATCAGGCCATTGGCGAGGTTATTGCACTGCTGGCTTGATGCTGGGGGTTCGGTACTGGGGGTTCGGCAGAGACGCGAACCTTTGCAGGCTAGGGCGCTCCTCCCAAACCTGCCTTCGGCGCGCTTCAGGACTGTTTGCAGGTGGCGGAGACGGAGGGCGGCTAGAAAATGGCTTAAACAAATGTAAAAAAATGGGAATTCTCATTCAATTGTTCTGAATGCCCCCAGGTGTGCCCCCGCCTGCTGAGGCTTTGCTTGGTATCCCAAAATCGGCGTAGCCGTTCGCGGCCACGCGCTCCAACTCGCGCCGGTAACCGCGCACGCCGCCCGAATAGGGCATGAAGACGCGCGGCTTGCCCTCAATCTCGGCACCGACATAGTATGACGCCGCCCTCGGGTAGAGGGTTTCCTGCGCGCGTTCGTTGACATGTTCGACCCAGCGCGCTTCGGCATCTGGGCTGGCTTCGATCCGTGCTGCGCCCAGTGTCTTTGCATGGACCAGCATCTGGGTCAGCCAATCGACCTGCTGCTCGATCGAGAGGATTACGTTGCTGAGAAGCGATGGGCTGCCGGGGCCGACCAGAACAAACATGTTGGGAAACCCAGAGACTCCAAGCCCGAGGTAGGTCGCCGGGCCGGCTGACCATTTGTCCCGGAGGCTGAGCCAGTCCCGGCCGATGATGTCGGGGCGCAGCAGTGAGCCGGTGAACGCATCAAATCCGGTCGCGTAGATCAGGACATCGAGCGGATAGTGTGTATTTCCGGTGCTGAGGCCGGTCGGGGTCAGGGCCTCGATCGGATCGGCCTTGATATCGACCAGTGCCACATTGTTGCGGTTGAAGGTGGCGAAGTAGTTGCTGTCGACCGAGGGCCGCTTTGCACCGAAGGGAAAGCCGCGCGGAGTCAGCAGTTCGCGGGTCGACGGATCCTTGACCTGTGCGGCGATTTTGTCGCGGATGAACGTTGCAGCCGTCTCGTTCGAGGCCTCGTCCAGCAGAATATCCTTGTAGGCCAGGGCGAAGCCGAAGCCGAGCCGGACCCACGCCGCTTCATAGACCGCCTGGCGCTCGTCTGCCGAGGCTTCGAGGGCAGATGCGCCATTAGGCAAGAAGCCGAGGCCGCTGGGAGAATTGAGCGCGCGGGTGCGGCGGGCGCGATAGTCCGCCTTTATCGCCGCGTCCTCTTCAGCCGAGATCGGTGCATTGGCGGCCGGAATGCTGAAGTTTGCAGAGCGCTGGAACACGGTGAGATGCGCTGCCTCGGCGGCTATCAGCGGCGTCATCTGTACGCCGGAGGAGCCTGTGCCGATGATCCCGACTCGCTTGCCGGCCAAATCGACGCCCTCGCGCGGCCAGGCGGCGCTGTGATAGATCGCGCCGGTGAAGCTTTCCTGCCCTGGCAGAGTGGGCTGCTTGGTCGTTGAAAGCTGGCCAACCGCCATGATCAGAGTGCCCGCATCCCAGGTGCGGCCATCCTTGGCAGTCACGGACCAGCGATTGCTGGACTCATTGAACTCGGCGCGCGCCATGCGCGTGTTGAACTGGATGGCAGGGCGCAAGTCGAAGCGGTCCGCCACATGGCGGATGTACGAAAGCACTTCGGGCTGAGTCGCGTAGCGCTCGCTCCAGCGCCATTCCTGCTCAAGCTCGGGCGAGAACATGTAAGAATAGTCGTAGCTTTCGACATCGCAGCGCGCGCCGGGATAGCGATTGTGGTGCCAGACCCCGCCCAGATCGTCGCTCGCCTCCAGCACGGTGACCGAGAATCCGGCCTCGCGCATGGAATAGAGCGCGCGGAGTCCGGCGAGGCCGGCGCCTACAATCACGATGTCAACAGTGGCGTGGGATGGATCATTCGTCATGGCGAATCGGATATCGCTTCTGCGATCACGGATCAACACTTATGTTGATTAAACTGCTTCCGGTGCATTCAAGGTCTCGGTTTTTGGGCTCGGATGGATAAAATCAACGTATATGTTGACTAAAGCGTTCCTCGGCGATAACCACCTTGACCAGAGAACATGACAACCAAGGATGCTGGCAATGCAGTTTGAAACCCTGATCTACGAAAAGGCTGATCGCATCGCGACAGTCACCCTGAACCGCCCGCACACCGGCAATGCGATTTCGGTGCAGCTGCGCGATGAGCTTGACCGGGTGATGGACGATCTTGATCATGACGACGAGACGCGTGTCCTCGTGATCAAGGCCAACGGCGCCCATTTCGGCACGGGTTACGATCTCAAGGAATTCTCCTATCTCTGGGATGCCGACAGCGCGATCAATGAAGTGCAGCGTCGTCCGCATCGCCGTAATCCTGTCTGGTCGCGTCGCGAGTTCCACCTCTCGCGCGAGCGTTGGATGCGCCTGTTCCGCCTGCGCCAGTGCACGATCGCGGTGGTCCACGGGCACTGCGTTGCCGGATCGCTCGATCTGATTGGCGTGTGCGACATTGCTTTTGCCGCCGAAGATGCCCTGCTCGGCCAGCCCGAGGCGCGCGCCATGGGTGAGCTTCATGTCTTCGCGATGTGGCCGATCCATCTCGGCATGCGCAAGACCAAGGAATGGCTGTTCACCGGCGACAACATGACCGGCGTGGAAGCGGCCGAAATGGGCTTGGTGAACCGGGCAGTGCCTCGCGAGGAACTGGAAGCCGTGGCGATGGCCTATGCCAAGCGCGTATCCAATGTGCCGCTCGATGCGATCTACAGCCACAAGGAAGTGACCAACCGCTGGTTCGAGGCAGCCGGCATGCAGGCCGGCATGGCTGCGGCCAACGATCTCGATGCGCTCGGCATTGCCGGGCCGGGCATGGAAGAGTTCACCAAGGTGTGGCGCGAGGGCGGGGTGCGCCCGGCGGTGCGGATGCGCGATGCACCATTTGCGCCCTATCGCACCTATCTTGAGGCTTACGAGGCTGAACGCGAAGCTGGGCGCGGTTCGGACGGCCCTGCGGACGCGTGACCGCGCAGGCTGCCCTGCGGCCGTCCGTGGCCGACCGGCAAGCCGCTCTGGCGGCGCGCTTTCCCAAGTGGATCGCGCGCTCGCTGGACGGCATGCTGGATGCGGCGGCGGCTGAATTCCCGGACCGGCCCTATGTGATCACCGACGAACGCACCTGGACTTATCGCGAACTGGCGGACTGGTCGCGGCGGCTGGCGGCAGGTCTTATGACGGCGGGGGTGAAGCCGGGCGAACATGTCGCGCTGCTCATGGCGAACTATCCCGAATTCGTCGCGCTGAAGTACGCAATTGCGCGGGTTGGTGCGGTGGCCGTGCCGATCAATATCCTGAACCGGCAGGCAGAACTGGGCTACGTGCTTGCGCAGTCCGATGCGGCCATGCTCGTCACCATGGATCGCTTCCGGGGCCTCGATACGCTCGCCATGCTGGATGCTCTGATGCCGGGCTGGGAGCAGGGCGGAGGCGGGCAAGCGATACCACGGCTGCGGCAGGTCGTGGTGTTCCCGGCCGGTTCAGAGCCAGTCCGCGCACAGGCCATGCCCTTTGCCGCGCTGGAGCAAAGTGCGGCCGATGGCCTGACCTTCCCGTCCTCGGCCCCGGACGGCGTGGCCGATATCATCTATACCTCCGGCACCACTGGCGCGCCCAAGGGCGTGATGCTCAGCCACGATCAGGTTGTGCGCACCGCCTTCACCAGCGCCTTGGCGCGCGCGTTCGAGGATGGGCGGCGGATCGTTTTCGCGCTGCCGATGTACCATGTCTATGGCTACGGAGAGGGCATGCTGCCGGTGCTGTTCGTCGGCGGAGCGATCGTGCTGCAGGTGCGCTTCGCTGCCGCGGACATGCTGACGGCGATAGCGCGCCACCGCGTGACCGATGCACTGCTGGTGCCGACCATGACGCTCGCCTTGATCGATGCGGCGCGGGAAGCTGCTTGCGATCTGTCCTCGCTCACTGCGGTTCTCTCCTCCGGCGCGCGCGCGCCCGAGCGCATCTGGCGCGAGATCGGCAGCGTTCTGGGCGTAGCCGAGATCACGACTGGCTACGGGATGACCGAGGTCACGGCATCCTCCACCGTCACGCGGCCCGATGATCCGTTCGAGCGATTGCTCGATTCCAATGGGCGGCTGCGCGATGCGGGCGCGGCTGGTGATCCTGCCCTTGGTGGACGACTGGTTGGATACAAGGTGGTTGATCCGGAAAGTGAAGCCGCCCTGCCTCCCGGCGCAGTGGGCGAACTGCGCGCGCGGGGGCCGGGCGTAACCTGTGGGTATTACAACAAGCCTGCCGAAACGGCAGCGGCGTTCGATGCCGAAGGCTGGTTTCGCACCGGCGATCTGGGGCGCATTGACCATGATGGCTATCTCTCGCTAGCAGGTCGGCTCAAGGAATCCTACCGTTGCGGCGGGGAGCAGGTTTTGCCGAGCGAAGTGGAGGACGTGCTGACCTCGCATCCCGGCGTGGCGCAGGCCCATGTCGTGCCCCTGCCCGATGAACGCATGGGCGAAGTCGGTGTTGCGCTAGTTGTTCGCAGCATCGGAGCCGATGTGACAAATGAGGGGCTGCTGGCGCTGGTTCGCGAACGCCTCGCGCGGTTCAAGGTGCCGCGCTATCTGTTCTTCGTGGAGGCATCCGAAATTCCCACGACCGCCTCGGGCCGGGCGCGCAAGTTCATGCTCGCCGAAGCCGTGGCCCACATGGTGGAGGCCGCATGAGCGAGGCTGGGGGCAGTTCCAACCGGGTTGCCATTGTCACAGGGGCCGCGCGCGGCATTGGCGCGAGCATCGCGCTGCGCCTTGCGGCGGATGGCCATGATATCGCGGTGCTCGACCTCGATGCGGCGGTGTGCAACGATACCGTGCGTGGGATCGAGCAGCTCGGGCGGCGCGCCTTTGCCGTCGGCGCTGACGTTGCTGAAGAGGCGGCGGTTGAACGGGCCGTTGCCGATGTCGCAGCCGCGCTCGGATCGCCCACCATACTGGTCAACAACGCCGGAATCCTGCGCGATCGCACCATCGGCAAGATGTCGCTGGCGGACTGGGATCTGGTGATCAACGTGAACTTGCGGGGAGCCTTTCTGATGAGCCGCGCGGTTCAGGGCCATATGCGCAGCGCGGGCTGGGGCCGCATCGTCAACCTTTCCAGCACGGCTGCGCTCGGCAATCTGGGCGAGGCCAACTACGCGGCGGCCAAGGCCGGCGTGCAGGGCCTGACCAAGACACTGGCGATCGAACTGGGGCGCTACGGGATCACGGCAAACGCCGTCGCACCGGGCTTTGTAGAGACCGCGATGACGGCTGAAGTTGCGGCACGGGTCGGCATGACGTTCGAGGACATGAAGCAGCAGGCGATTGCCGGAACGGTTGTCGGGCGGGTTGGCCAGCCCGATGATATTGCCCACGCCGTGTCGTTCTTTGTCGATGCGCGTTCGGGCTATGTGACGGGGCAAGTGCTCTACGTTGCCGGAGGGCCACGCGGATGATGCGTTCAACTGGAAAAAGCGCGTTTTATCGCGTAATCGGCGGTGCATGATGAAAGACGGCAAGCCGATGATGGCACCCTCCGAAAGTGGTATTGGCAAGCGGCGCACGGCGGCACGCGAGGATTCCAGCGTTTCGCATCAGCAACGCCGCAAGGAAATCGGCGAAGCGGCGATCCGGGTGTTCAACCGGATGGGGTTCCAACGGGCGAGCATGACTGCTGTTGCGGCCGAGCTGAATATCGATCGGGCCTCGCTCTACTACTACATCTCGTCGAAGGAGGAACTCTTCGACGAGATCGTCCGCACCGTGGTGGAGCGCAATGTCGCGCTGGCGCAAAAAATCCGGGCGAGCGACATGCGCCCGCGCCGCAAGCTCAGCGACCTGATCATCGCGCTGATGTCGTCCTACGGTGAACATTATCCGCTGATGTATATCTACATCCGCGAGAACCTCAGCAATGTCAGCGACAAGCGGTCCGAATGGTCACGCTACATGCGCGACCTGAACAGCCAGATGTCCGAGGCGGTGATTGCGATCATAGAGCAGGGTTATGCCGACAAGTCATTCCGCAACGTCGGCTCGCCCAAGGTCGTGGCCTACGGTGTTCTCGGCATCGTCGGGTGGACCCACCGCTGGTTCCGGCCCGCGGAAAGCGATGTCAGCGCCGAGGAGATCGGCAAGACCTACGCCGAGATGGTGCTGGCCGGGCTGGAATCACCCTATTGACCGTTCCCGGTGCCCTGCATGGGAAGACGGCGGTCGTTACCGGCGCCGGGCAGGGGATCGGCAGGGCCAGTGCCGAACGCTTTGCGCGCGAGGGTGCGCGTGTGCTGGCGGTCGATATCAATGCGGCTGCCCTCGCATCGCTTGAAGCAGCGTGCGGGTGCGAACCCTTTGCCTTTGATCTGACAGATGCCGCAGCGATCGATGCGTTCGCGCGGGCGGCGGGCGCGGTAGACATCGCATTCCTCTGCGCGGGCACGGTCCCTTATGGCACAGTGCTCGATTGCAGCGATGCGGATTGGGATCAGGCCTTCGATCTTAATGTCACCGCCATGTTCCGCATGGTCCGCGCGCTGCTGCCAGGGATGATCGTGCGGGGGGGCGGATCGATCATCACGATGTCCTCGGTCGCCAGTTCCGTGCGCGGGGTGCCTGATCGGTTTGCCTACGCCGCAACGAAGGCGGCGATCATCGGCATGACCAAGGCGCTGGCCGCAGACCACGCCGCGCAAGGCATCCGGGCCAATGCGATCTGCCCCGGCACGATCGAGACATCAGCGCTCGAAGCGCGGATGCTGGCAAGCGGTGACTATGCAGCGACCCGCGCGGCCTTTGCTGCGCGCCAGCCGCTCGGCCGGTTCGGGCAGGCTGACGAGATCGCCAGCCTCGCGCTCTATCTGGCAAGCGACGCAGCCCGGTTCACCACCGGCCAGTGCCACATAATTGACGGTGGATGGTCGAATTGATGGCGTTCGCGCTTGCAAAATACCCATCAGTATGGTTTCCATCCAATGAGAATATTCGAAGATAGGCGGGAGCTTGTCCCGCCGGGGTGAGCGCGTTGGGCGGTGTCGATTCCTTCCTTGCCGGTGTGAAAGTGCTCGATCTTTCGCACTACATTTCGGGGCCGGTCGCGAGCCAGATTCTGGCCGACATGGGCGCCGAGGTGGTGAAGATCGAGCCGCCCGCGGGCGACGGGATGCGCGATCTCGGGCCGCGGGATGCCATTGACGAACCAGTGTTTTATGTCAGCCTCAATGCAGGCAAATCGCTGCTTCAGCTTGATCTCAAATCCGCCCATGGGCGTAGCGCGCTGGAGGGCCTGCTGGGCGATGCCGACGTGCTGATCGAGGGCTTCCGTCCCGGTGTCATGGCCCGGCTCGGGTTTGATTACGCCGCGCTGGCGGCGCGCCATCCGGGGCTGATCTATTGCTCGATCAGCGGCTATGGCACGGACGGACCGCTGGCAGACGCGGCGGGCCATGATGGCAACTATCTGGCGCAAAGCGGTATTTTGGACCGCAACGGCCGCGAGGCACCGGTCTTCTTCGATCCGCCGATCGCGGACATGGCGGGCGCGCTCTATGCGGCGATTGCCATCCTCGGTGCGCTCAACGCCCTGCAGCGGACGGGCGAGGGGGCGCATATCGAGCTTGGCCTGGCCGATACGTTGATGCCGCTGCAAGCGATGCAAGTGGCCGAATGGGGCGCAAACGGCACCGTACCAAAGCGGGGATCGACCTACCTTAACGGGGCGGCGGCCTACTACAACATCTACCCGACAGCTGATGGGCGCCATGTGATGCTCGGGCCGGTCGAGCCACGCTTCTGGCACAACTTCTGCGCGGCGGCAGATCGGCCGGAGTGGGCAGTGCGGCAGGGTGATCCGCTGCCCCAGACGAGCCTTATTGCAGAAGTCACCGCGTTCTTTGCGTGCCGAACTCTAGGCGAGATCGAGGCGCAGTTCGCCGGTGCGGATTGCTGCCTTTCGCCCGTTCTCGATCTCGGCGAAGCACTTTCATCGGAGCAAGTGCGCGCACGCGGCTTCGTCCAGCGCTGTGATGGCGCGTTGCAGACCTTGTTTCCCGCCACCTTCAACGGCCAGCGCACCGCCCTGCGCGCGCCGCTGCGCCGGGAACCGGATGCATGACGCGCGAACTGGATGTCGTTGTCGTCGGCGCCGGGTTCGCCGGGCTCTATGCGCTGCACAAGCTGCGCGGGCTGGGGCTTGCCGTCCACGCATTCGAGGCTGCCAACGATGTCGGCGGGGTGTGGCACTGGAACCGCTATCCCGGCGCGCGCTGCGATGTTGAAAGCCTGCAATACAGCTATTCGTTCGATGATCCGCTCCAGCAGGAATGGGTCTGGTCGGAGCGCTATGCGCAGCAGGACGAGATCCTCGCCTACCTTCACCATGTGGCCGACCGGTTCGCCCTGCGACCGCTGATTGCGTTCGGAAAGCGGGTCACCTCGGCCCATTTCGATCCGGCGGCGGACCGCTGGCATGTGCATACGGATCGCGGCGGCGAGGTCACCGCGCGCTTCTGCATCATGGCGAGCGGGTCGCTCTCAGCCTCGCGCCTGCCGGATGTCCCGGGGATCGAGACGTTTGCGGGGCAGATCCTGCACACCGGAGCATGGCCGCGTGACGGCGTGGACTTTGCCGGCAAGTCTGTCGCCGTCATCGGCACGGGATCGTCGGGCGTGCAGGCCATTCCGCAGATCGCCCGCTCGGCGGAGCGGCTTGTGGTTCTGCAGCGCACGCCCAACTTCGTGGTGCCAGCGCGCAATCAGCCGCTGAGCGGTGAGAAACAGGCCGCGTGGAAGGCAGCCTATGCCGACTACCGGGCGCAGGCGCGGCAGGTCGGCACGCTCTATGATTTCAGCCAGACCCCGGCGCTGTCCGTCAGTGCCGAGGCGCGCGAGGCGGAATATCGCCGCCGGTGGGAGCTGGGCGGGGTCAACTTCGTCCATGCGTTCAGCGATATCATGACCGATCCGGCGGCCAACCAGACCGCCGCCGATTTCGTCCATGCTCGCATCCGCGAACTGGTCACCGATCCGAAGACGGCGGAAATGCTTTGCCCGCGCGGCTATCCGCTGGGGGCCAAGCGCATTTGCGTCGGCTCGGACTACTACGAGACCTACAATCAGCCCCATGTCATGCTGATCGATCTGCAGGCGACGCCCGTCACGGCGATTAGCGGGGATGCCATCCACATGGCCGACGCCGTGCTGCCGGTCGACGTTATCGTCTGCGCGACGGGCTACGACGCATTGACTGGGGCGCTGGCGCAGATCGATATTCGGGGCCGCCATGGCGCGGCGCTCAGCGCCAAATGGGCCGATGGGCCGCGCAATTATTTGGGGCTGATGGTGGCGGACTTCCCTAACATGTTCATCGTGACCGGCCCCGGCAGCCCCTCGGTGCTGGTCAACATGGTGGTGGGTATCGAGCAGCACATCGACTGGATCGCCGAGTGCATCCAGCATCTGACTCGCACCGGAGCCTCGCGGATCGAGCCCGAGCCCGATGCCGAAAACGCTTGGGTCCAGCAAGTCAACGAAGCAGCGGCTGAGACGCTCTTCGTGCAGGCGAACTCCTGGTATCTCGGGGCCAATATTCCCGGAAAACCCCGTGTTTTTATGCCCTTTGTCGGCGGCATCGGCCGCTACCGGGCGATTTGCGACGAAGTCGCTGCCAGCGGCTACGCCGGCTTTCAGATAACGAGTGGAGACTGACATGGCTTTACACCCCCAGCTTCAGGCGATCGTCGATGCTTCTGCCGGCCTGCCGCCGATGGAGAGCATCGCCCCCGCCGTGCTGCGCGCCAACTACGAGGCGCTGACAGCCAAGGCGTCGCGCCCGGACGTGGCCCATGTAGAAGACCGCATGATCCCCGGCCCGCGCGGCGAAATCCGGGTGCGCATCTACCGGCCCGATCTGGAAGATGGCCACACCGTGATCACCTACTTTCACGGCAGCGCCTTCGTGATCTGCAGTATCAACACGCATGATGTGCTGTGCCGGCATCTCTGCCTGCAATCGGGTGCTGTCGTGGTCTCGGTCGATTATGGCCTAGCGCCCGAAGCCCCGTTCCCTGCCGGACCCGATGACAGCTTCGCAGCAACCAAGTGGGTGGCTGTCAATGCCGCAAGCTTTGGCGGCGATTCGGCGCGGCTCGTCGTGGCAGGCGACAGCGCCGGCGCGACGATGGCGATCGTGACGGCACTGCGCGCGCGCGATGCGGGCGGGCCGGCAATTGCTGCGCAGTTCCTCATCTACCCGGTCACCGACTATCCTGACAAGTTGCCCGCTTCTTATATCGAGCGCGGCGAGGACTGCGGGCTAACCGCCAATGCCATGCGGTGGGGCTGGAATCTCTATGTCACCAACCCGGCCGACCGCGCGCATCCGCATGCCTCGCCGCTGCGGGCGCCAGACCTCGCCGGTCTGCCGCCCGCCTATGTGATCACAGCCGAATACGATCTTCTGCGCGATGAGGGCAAAGCCTTTGCCGAGCGGCTGATCGCCGCAGGGGTGGATGCCATGCTTGTCCACTACGATGATATGAACCACGGTTTCATGGGCATGGCTGGTTCGCTGGACCGGGCGGATGAAGCCATGGCGGCAGCGGGCACGTGGTTGAAAGCGCGGGCATGAGCCGCCACTTTGCCATCGTCGGCGCGGGCGCGGGCGGGCTTTGCGCCGCGCGCTATCTGACGCAGCAGGGCATCGAGGTGACCCTGTTCGAGGCGGGATCGCAGGTCGGCGGGCTGTGGGTCTACAACAACGACAGCGGGATGAGCCCGGCCTACAAATCGCTCCACATCAATTCCGAAGCCAAAGTCAGCAGCCTCGCCGATTTTCCGTTTCCTGATAACGCTCCGCTCTATCCCGATCACGCGGAGATGAGCCGCTATTTTGCGCGTTATGCCGATCATTTCGATCTGGCGCGCCGGATCCGTTTCAAGGCGCGCGTGAAGCAGATCGTACCGGCGGAGGGCAAGTCCCGCATCGAACTGGAAGACGGAACAACCGAGACTTTCGACGGGGTCGTGGTCGCCAGCGGACACCAGAGCGTGCCGCGCCATCCACCTCAGATCGAGGGCTATACCGGGCAATATGCCCACGCCCATGCCTACCGGGTGCCGGGTCCCTATGCCGACAAGCGCGTCTTGGTGATCGGGCCGGGCAATAGCGGTGTCGATATTGCGGCCGACATCTGTACGGTTACCGAGCACACGGTCCTGTCTGCCCGGTCGCCCGTGTTGATCATGCCGCGCATGATGTTCGGCGTGCCGAACTCGCGTACGCTGCTGAAGCTGGAGCGGCCATTCCTGCCATGGCAGGTGCGCGTGTGGATCCGCACCACGCTGACCAGGATGTTTCATGGTCGCATGGAACAGTGGGGTTTCCGCACACCCAAGACGCGTACGCACCCGATCAGCCATCCGACGCTGATTTCGCAGATTGCATGGGGCCGGGTAACCGTGAAACCGGGGATCAAGGCCGTAAGCGGCACGACTGTCCAGTTCAGCGATGGCAGCGAAGACAGGTTCGACGCAATCATAGCCGCGACCGGTTACAACACGGCCATTCCGTTCTTGCCCGAAGCGATCTCGCCGGTCGAGGAAGCGACGACCCATGTTGCGCTCTACAACCGGGTGGCGCATCCCAGTGTGCCGGGGCTGTTCTTCATCGGCTACTTCGATGTGACTGGGGGCAGCAATATCCGAATGATGGACGATCAGGCCGCCTATATCGCCGCCATGGCAACCGGCGCGATCCGGCGACCGAGCGAGCAGGATATGCTCGCGGCGATCGAGACCGAACGCGCCTGGGCACAGAGCCAATTTCCCGATAGCCCGCGCTATGGGCTGGAGCTTGATCCGCGCCGTTATCGCAAGCGGCTGGCTCTGGACTATGCCGCCAATGGCGTTAAGCGACCGGTCTGAGATGGTAGGCTTTCCGACGATCCGGGATGAAGTGACTGCGCTGAAGCGCGAGCGCACGGTCGAGGCGGCGGCGCAGCTGTTTTACGATCGCGGTTATGAGAAAACCACGCTCGAAGCCGTCGCGGAGACCATGGGCGTCACCAAGCCGTTCATCTACAATCACTTCAAGTCGAAGGCCGAACTGCTCGCCGATATCTGCACGCGCGGGGTCAGCGCTTCGCTGGTGGCGATGGAGGCCGCACTCGCAGCCGAAGTGTCTCCGACCGAAAAACTGAGGATGCTCTCGCGCGGTTTCCTGACGGCGGTGCTGAGCAACCAGCGTTATATCGCCATCCTTACGCGCGAGGAAAAGAGCCTTGAGCCTGCCGATTTCGAGCGGCTTAGTGCGCTCAGGCGCGATTTTGACCGGAAACTGGTCGGGCTGCTCCAAGCGGGGGTCGATGCGGGCGAGTTCCATCTCGACGATCCCGATGTCGCGGCGCTGTCGATCGGCGGGCTCGTGAGCTGGGCTTATGTCTGGTACCGGCCGCACGGTCGCCTCTCGCTCGAAGCGCTGGCAGACGAAGTTGCAGGGCTGATCCTGGCGATGGCGGGTGTGCAAACCCCGACCGCTTAAGGCGCAGGGTTCCACTCCAGATCGAGCCGTTCGACTTGCGCGACGACACCCGAGTGCGCGACGAGCTGGAAGCCCTCCGCAACCCGAAATTCGGGAATGCGCTTCAGCCATTCCTGCAGCGTGATGATGATCTCCAGATTGGCGAGATGCATCCCTGCGCAGATATGCGCGCCGCCGCCGAAGGTGGAGTGCGAGATCTTTTTTCGGCCGAAATCGACCGTCAGCGGATCGGCGTTTTCGCGGGGGTCGGTGCCGTGGAGGGTGGATGGGATGAGCACCATCTCGCCCGCCTTCAGCGTCACGCCATCATAACTCACATCCTGCGTCACCAACCGCGCCTGCGAGACGACCGGAAAGCGGCGGAACAGTTCATCGACCCGCGCCGGGATTCTGGCTGGATCGGCGTGCAGCAGCGCCACGAGTTCGGGATGGCGTGCGAGATAATCCATGCAGAATGGCAGGAAGTTCACCACGGTATCCAGCCCGGCGAGCAGTACGAGCGAGATCATCGCGAGCGTTTCGTATTCGGTGACCGGTTGGCCGTTCACCTCGCTGTGGATGATCAGGCTGATCCAGTCGTCGCCCGGATTGGCCCGCCGCTCGGCCACGGTCGGCGCGATATAGGCAAAGAACCCGGCGTTGGCGTTTGCCATGGAAGCCGCCTTCTCCTCCGGTGTCGTGCCTTCAGGGCGGAGCATGGAATTGGAAAAGCGGGTAAGCAGCGGCGCATCACTGAGCGGCAGGCGCGAGAAGGCGAGGAACACCTTGATCGGGAACACATTGGCGTATTCGGCGCAGAAATCGACTTTGCCGTCCCGCGCGAAGGCTTCGATGAGCGCGATTGCAGCGGCACGGATATCGCCTTCGATGTTGCGGATTTCGCGCGGCCCAAGTCCCTGATTAAGCACCCGGCGATAGGGGCCATGCTCGGGCGGGTCCATGTTCATGGGAACCAGCTTGTGTTCAAGCCCCGCCTCTTTCGGCACGATCATCACCCGGGCAGAGAAGTTTTCCGGCTCATTGAGGAACTGCCGGATGAGATGACCGCGTGTCGCGATCCAGTGGCCGCCGTTGCGCGGGGTCCAGACCAGATCGGGCACGCCATCGCCGTGGAGCCGCATCCATGCCTGATGAAAGCCCACCTCAATGCCGGCAGGGTTGTAGACGTCGAAATCGATAATGCGATCAGCGGGAACGTGCGGAGGGACGGGCGCCAGTGATGCGGTTGCCATGCAGTTCATTCCTCGGGGCTGAGTGCGCCGCGCATGCGCGGATCGGCAATTGCCGTTATCCGGCGGCGGCGTTCGCCAAAATCGGTGGCGCGGATATCGGCTATGCCCTGTTCGGTGACGATCACATCCACGTCGCTCTGTGCGGAGGTGACGTAGCCGCTCGCGAGGCGCGGGACGATGCGGCTCACATCACCGCGCTCGTTGGCTGAGGGCAAAGCAAGGATTGCGAGGCCACCCGCGGAACGCTGCGCGGCCCGGAAATAGTCTGGTTGCCCGCTCGAGGCACCGACATAGCGGTGCCCCAGGAATTCGGCGTTGACCTGGCCGCGCAAGTCCACCTCGATGCCCGAGTTAATCGCCATAAACGGAGAATCGCGGACGGGCACAGCCAGGTGTTCGGGGAGCGCAAAGCCCAGGAGATTGCTGCAGTCCAGCCAATCGTAAAGCGCGCTGCTGCCCACTGCGAGCGAGGCGAGGCAGGCATCCGGCGTGCTGGTGTCGATCGCCCCCGCAGCCACCAGCGAGGGGAACCAGTCCCCCACCATGCCTGATCGCACCTTGAGGCCGCGGCGATCCCGCAGCGCATGGGCTATCGCATCGGAAAGCTTGCCAATGCCGATTTGCACGGTCGCGCCATCGGGGACCAGCTTTGCCACTTCGCGCGCAACACGCGTCTGCACTTCGCCAACCGGTTCAGGCCGCACTTCGGGCAGCGGAGTATCGCATGTGCGTGCGATAACGATCTGACTGCAGTGGAGGCGGCACTGGCTGCGGGTTATCGGAACGCGCGCATTGACTTCGGCGACAACGACCCGCGCCAGTTGCGCCGCTTCCCAGACATAGTCGGCGGCAAGTCCGAGGCTGTGATAGCCATCGGCATCGGCGGGGGAGACTTGCAGCAGCACCACATCCACCGGCAGTGTGCGCGCAGCCAGCGCGGCGCTCAATTGCGACATGGCAAAGGGGATGACCTTGGCGCGGCCATGCAGAGTGAGCGCACCTATCGCGCCGAGCCCGCAATAGGAAATGACCTGCAGCGTATCCGGCACTGCGTCCTTCCATGCCGGGTTCAGCGAGTAGCCGCAGAATACGGACAGATCATCGATATGCGTTGCTGCCGCAAACAGGTCCTCTACCAGCCCCACCGGCTCGCTCGTCGCCTGGCCCACGACCACGCGGTCGCCGGGGCGCAGCACTTCGGCAAGCACGCATGCGAACAAGCGGGTCTCCTGCGGTCTAGATGGAAGCGGACTGGACTTGCAGATGCGCGGGAAGCTGCCCCGCAATGGTCAGCGTCATGCTGCCGGTGCCTTGGCTGGTTTCCCCGTTCAGGCTTGCCGCGATGGAGACGGGCTGGATGCGGTGCCAGTGAACCTTCTCGGTACCGTCCGGATAGATCACCTTGGCGGGGTGTGACACATCCCACACATCGGTTTCGAGCCAGGTCTCGCCCCGCCACGCGCCGAGCCCGCGCCCATCGTTGAAGCCGCCGCTGTAACCAAGGCCTTGCATCGCGATCGAGGCGCCCTGCGCATCGAGCTCCAGCCGAAGTTCGCCGGCGCCCTCCAACTGTGCAACGACGGCGGCGCGGCGGAAGCGGCGGGTGCCTTCGTGAAGATCGACCTCAAGCGCGATCTGGGTCACATCGTGCGCCGTCTCAGTCTCGCGCAAGGTGAGCACGCCGGTGGTATAGGGCGTATCATCGCCGCGCCCGGAGAAAAGCAGGCTGCCGCTCACGGCGGTGGTGGAGAAGAACAGGAAGGCCATGACGTGGCCTTTCTCGGAGAGGGGAAGCTTGGGGCCGGTGACTGGTTCGGGCACGCCCATGCCGCGCCGCACGCCCCAGGAATGGTCGCGGCAGGACCACCATTTGTCGATCTCGACACGCTGGCCCTCGACCTCCAGATAGCCGCTGGCCACGCCGATCTGATCGAAGCGACGATAGTCCTCGACCGTGCGGCTTTGCAGGCGAGTGTAGTGGGGATGCTCCTCGTGCGCGGGCTCCACACCGTCCCAGCGGATGCGGCCGTGAAGCACGCCTTCGCTGGGCTCGATCACGATATCGAGCGTCTGCAGTGCCTCGATGGGCGTGATGCGGATCGGGCCGCAGACCGTCTCCACGCTGCCATTGAGCGAGCGCGAGACACGCAGGTTGTACTGTTTGCCATCGACGATCATCACCGCCCCGGCATCCAGCACGTTCATGTTGCGATAGGCGCCCATGGTGATCTGGATCGCGACCCGCCCATCGCCCGAATAGATCGCGAACCAGTAGCGGTCGAAGAACCGGGGGTCGCTGGTCCAGACGTGATCGAATGTTGTCGGCAACTGGTGCCAAAGCGTATCGTCAAGCGCGGTAAGCATGGGTTTACGGTCTCGTGGTGGGCGTGGGTGCGGGGGGAACGGCGGTCGGCACGTAACGCATCGGTGCGCGTGAGGCGCGAGCGATCATGTGTTGCTGAATGGCACGGTGCAGATCGGGGGCCAGATCCGGGCTGCAGACGGCTTCAGCGAGCATAGCGCGCAGCAAGTCGTTGCGCGCGGTCTGCGCAGCGCTGTCGAGCATGTCGGGTTCGGGGGTTTCCAGCGCAGTGTCGATGCGCCGGGCGAGATCGGAAGGCAGCTCGCTGCGCAGCTTGTGCAGCAGGTCCTGCGTCGCCGCATTGTCCCAGCGCAGGAAGCCCGGCACGGCGGGCAGCGCTTCGGTGACCATGCGCAAGTTCGCGATGAGGCTGTCGAGAATGGTGCGTGCGAAGGGCTCGGCCACAGCCGGCGCGACGACGGTTTCGAGAATGTGGCACGTGCCCAGTAGCTGCTCTTCGACTGAGGGCCTCATGTCGCGCGCTCCATCATCTGGAGCATGGGGCGGAAGAGCCACGAGGGAGTCTGGAACACGCGGTTGTAGCGGCCCGAGACGAACTCGTTGACGGCCGTCAGCTGGATCACCGCCAGCTTCCAGCACGAGAACACGTTCCACCATGTCAGAGCAGCGTCGCCCACTGCGCGGCCGGTCAGGCGGGTATAGGCTTCGACGATCTGCGCACGTTCCCAATGACCGGGGATCTGGTGTTCGCGCCGCCGCACGGGATTGGTGATCCAGCCGAGGTCTTCGAGCGGATCACCCAGATGCGCGGTCTCCCAATCGAGCTTGGCGGTGATCCGTGTGCCCTCGATCAGCGCGTTGCCCGGTTTGAAATCGCCGTGGACGAGAACAATGGCTTGCGCTTGCGGGGCCGCGCGGCGCATCCACGCCAAAACATAATCGAGCTCCGGATGGGGCTCTAGTTGCACACGGCGATACTCCGTCTCCCACTCATCGAGCACGATCTGGGCCGGCGAGCCTTCAGGTACGCCGAGGCTGGGCCCGAGGCCGCGTGTCTGCCAGTCGATCGTCTGAATATCGGTCAGCAGTTGCAGAAAGGCATGTGCGAGTTCCAGCCGCTCATTCAATGGCTGTGCGCCATTCAGCACCATATAGTCGCAGCGGCCTGAAACGCGCTCCATGATCAGCGAGGGCGCGCCGAGGAACTGCCCATCGGGATCCATCCAGAACACCGCCGGTGCCGCCACGGGGCTGCCTTGCAGTGCCCTCAGCACATCGAACTCGCGGCTGCGTTCGGTCTTCAGCAGAGTGCCTTTGGCATCGCGCATCAGCATCAGCCGATGTGTGTGGCCTCCTTCCGCATCGTGCCAGCTGGCATCAAACGACCAGTTCTCCCGACTGAGGCCGCCGGCGGAGCGGGTGAGGCCCGTGAAGGCGATATCCTGCGCCGAGGGGATCGCATGGCGCACAAGCTGCGCCAGCCCATCGGCGACCTGCCGTGCGGCCCTATCCGGCTCATGGGCGTCCACGGTCATGGGATCAATAAATCGCCAGCGGGGTGATCGGGCTGCCGGTTCCACCGACGATCGGCAGCGGCGCGGCGACGAACAGGAACTCGGGCACACCGAGCGCGGCGAAGTCCTGCAGCACGAGGCCTTCAAGCAGCGGAATGCCGAAGTCGCGGATCAGGCGCTGATGGACGGGGAAGGTTGTGCCTGCGGGAAAGGGCATGGCCTCGATCGCATAGTTGTCCGCGCCGACGAGCGAAACGCCGGCCTCGGCAAGCCAGAGCGCAGCCTCAACGTCTATGCCCGGCTCCTCGTTGAAATCGACCGTCTGTGCAGGCTTGCCCGCCTGATTTTCCTGCCATCCCGTTCGGATCAGAACGGCATCGCCAATCGCGGGAGTCACTCCTGCGCGGCTGGCGGCCTCTTTCATTTCGTCCACCCCGATCGCATAGCCGAATGGCAGAGGCGCTTCATGCAGCGCCGCCACATCAAGGAGCAACCCGCGCGTGACGATGGGCGGCAGCTTTTCCACGCCGCACTTTTTCGCGCCGTGCGTGCTGTTCGTGCCCGATCCGGGATGGCCGTTGTAGAGCTGATCCTCAGTCCACACATGGCACAGCGCGTCGATATGCGTGCCGATGTGGAGCGGCATGACCACGCTGTCGTCGGCAAATTGGAAGCCGTTGGAAATGCGTGCTCCGGCCGCATAGTCGCCGCCGTCGCGGTCCATGAAATGGAGGAGGCCGGTGCGGTTGCTGGGAACCGGGGTCTTCTTCGACAGCGGCTGTGCGAGGCTCACGACCCGGCCCTGCCGGACGAGGCCGGTAGCGCCGAGCACTTCGCTCGTGCCGACGAGATTGAGCGCGCCGACCTCGTCGGCTTCGCCCCAGCGACCCCAGGCATCACGCGACATGGGCTTTATCCTTTGCGCTGAGGGCTGCGGCTTCCGCCTTGAGCGGCTGGCGCTGCAACTTGCCGGTGGCGGTCGCGGGAAGTTTCGTTCGGAACACGATCCGGTCGGGCACCTTGTAGGTCGATGCAATCGTCCGGGCATGCGCGATGAGCTCGGCTTCGGTTGCGGGCTTCGTTGTGACCACGAACGCGACGATGATCTCGCCGCGCGCAGGATCGGGCGCGCCGACCACGGCGACTTGCGCCACTGCCGGATGCTGCAGCAGCACGTCCTCGACTTCAGCGGGGGAGACATTGATCCCGGCGCGCTTGATCATCTCCGTTGCGCGACCAAGGAAGATCAGGTCTCCATCATCAGACAACTGACCAAGGTCTCCGGTGCGATACCACCCGTCCGCTGTGAAAGCGGCGGCGTTGTGGCTGGCGCTCTGCCCCCCGTAGCCAGCCATGAGGTAGCCCGTCACCTCGATGAGCCCGGGCTGGCCCGGTTCGGCCTTTGCCCCGGTTTCAGCATCGACGAGCCGCAGGCTGACACCCGGGAGCGGCGGACCCTGGCAAGCTGCGCGGCGGTCCAGCGGCCAATCCCACGGCGTGACGCAGCAATTGCCGCAGGTCTCGCTCGATCCGTAGATGTTGCAGATATGTGCCGCGCCCAGCCCTGTGGCCGCAGCCATCACATCCTGCGGGCTGCCGATCGTGAGCCCGGTTCTGAGGCTGGCCGTGCGGGCCAGAGCAAAGTCCTCGTGTGCGATCAGCGCGCTGGTCATTGTCGGCAGGGTGTAGATTGCCGTGCAGCGGTGCTGCTCAATCAGCGCCAGCGCGCCGCCTGGCTCAAACCGGTCCTGCAGGACGATCGCTGCGCCGTGGCTCATTGCGGCGGGGAGCGCATTGGCTGAGCCATAGGCCCAGAACAGCGGGACCGAGACAAATACCCTGTCGTTGGCCGCGAGGCCCATGCGCCCGCCGATGTTGAAACCGTTTTCGATCAGCGCGCCGTGCGCAAGGCGGACGGCCTTGGGTTTGCTGGTCGAGCCCGAAGTGTAGAGAATGAGCGCGTCGTCGGCCGGGTCTGGTCCGTCGCCAAGCGGCATATCGGACGCTGCGGTGCAGAACCCGTTGTGGGTGCACCATCCCGCGCCGGGCGCGGTGGTTGCCATGGCAACGAGCAGGTGCAGAGCAGGCAGGCGCGCGCTGACCCATTGATTCTGCTCGATAGCCTCGGGAACCAGCATGTTCAGCGCGGCAAAGAAGTCTTCCTTGCCCGAAGACGGCATCGCAAACAGCACCGAGACACCGCCGTCGCTCAGAATGAATTCAAGCTCTGCGGGCTTGGACCAGGTGCTGATCGGCACGACGACAGCGCCCGCCGCGCTCGCACCGAAGAAGATCTCGAGCCATTCGATCCGGTTCGACAAGAGCACACCGACCCGGTCGCCGCGCTTTACGCCTGCTCCTTTTAGCGCGTTCGTGACCAAATGGGCGCGCTGCGCGAGGCTGGCGTAAGTGACCGAGACGGCGCCATCTATGACCGCGCACCGATCCGGCGCAACGGCAGCCAGTTCGCGCAGGAGTTCCGGGAAAGTTCGGCTGGTGGGCGGTTGCATGTCAGCCCCCGCGCGCCATGGCAAAGCCGCGATAGCCATCGGCTGCAATGTCGTTGCAGATGCCGGTATAGACGCCCAGTCCGCCGACATAGGGCAGCATAACGCGCGGTTTGCCGGGGATGTTCGCACCCATGTACCAGCTGTTGGCCTGCACATGCAGCGTCGCCTCAGCCACTTCGCGCACGTGGTCCACCCAGTCTTCTTCGGCCTTGGGTTCAGCCTCGATTGTCGCTGCGGCTTGGCTTGCCATATAGGCAAGGCAATCGCCGACCCAATCGACGTGCTGCTCAATCGCCATGACCACATTGGTCAGGATCGAGGGGCTGCCAGGGCCGGTGATCGTGAACAGGTTGGGAAAACCGGCGACCATAAGGCCGAGATAGGTCTTGGGCCCGTCTTGCCATTTCTCCGCAAGCGAGACGCCGCCGCGCCCGCGGATGTCGATGCGGGTGAGCGCGCCAGTCACAGCGTCGTATCCGGTAGCGAACACGATGCTGTCCACCGCGTACTGGCCGCCAGAGGTTTCAATGCCCGCCGGCGTGATGCGGGTGATCGGGGTCTCGCGCGCATCGACCAGCGTTACGTTCTCGCGGTTGAAGGTCGCGTAGTAGTCGGTGTCGACACAAATGCGCTTGGTGCCGATAGCGTGGTCGGTGGGGGTCAGTTTTGCCGCGACGGCCGGGTCTTTCACGATTTCCCGGATCTTGCCGCGTACATAGTCTGCCGCGAGATCGTTGGCTGCCTTGTCCTTGAACAGGTCGTTGAACGCATGGGTAAAATTGGCACCGCCCCGCGCCCAGCGTGCGTCGAACTCGCGCTGGCGCTCTTCGTCGTTCACCTCGAATGCGCCGCGCTGGCCATACTCATAGAGTGCGCCTGATTTCGTCGCCTTGGCTTTGGCCCGTAGCTGTGCGGCATCGCGCTTCCATGCGTCCTGCACGTGATCGGGCAGCGGGTGGTTCCAGGCCGGGATGCTGAAGTTCGGGGTGCGCTGGAATACTAACAGGCGCTTTGCCTGCTGGGCGACCATCGGCGTGACTTGGATGCCCGAGGAGCCCGTGCCGATCACTGCAACAGTCTGGCCGGTAAAATCGACCGGCTCGTGCGGCCAGTGCCCAGTGTGATACCAGTTGCCCCCAAAGTCATCGAGGCCCGCAAAGTCGGGCTTGCGGGGGGCGGAGAGCGCACCCGAGGCCATGATGCAGAAGCGAGCGGTTACGACCTCGCCGGTCTCCGTCTCGACGCTCCAGAGGTTTGCGGGCTCGTTATAGTGCGCACAAGCAACACGGGTGTTGAAGCGGATGTCACGGCGCAGATCGAACCGGTCGGCCACGTGCTCGATATAACGCAGGATCTCAGCCTGCGCGGGATAGCGCTCGCTCCAGACCCATTCTCGCTGCAGCCCTGCGTCGAACGAGTAGGAGTATTCGAGGCTGTACACGTCGCAGCGTGCGCCGGGGTAGCGGTTCCAGAACCACGTTCCGCCGACACCGCTGCCCGCTTCGAACGCGAGGACCGAGAGGCCGAGGCCGCGCAGCTTGTGGATCATGTAGAGCCCGGCAAAGCCCGCGCCGACCACGACAGCATCGTAGTCTGCCTTGATTGCAGCGCTGGCAGGCTCGGACATCCTTGAGATCCCTTCGATCAATTCTTCCGGCGCTGCTTGGGCCGCATTTTGCGCTCGACATAAGGTCGAATCAACACATATGTTGAAACATAGAAAACCCACTGGGTTAAATCAATACCCACTGGTAAGGCGGACGGGCATGGATGATCTGAAAGACAAGGTGGCGCTGGTGACCGGCGCGGGCGCGGGCATTGGCCGGGCCATTGCGCTGCGGCTAGCGATGAGCGGCGCGAACGTCGGCCTTTTCGATACGAACGCAGCCAGCGCCAGCGCCACTGCTGAAGTGATCACCGCGCTCGGACAGCGGGCCGCGGTTGCCGCCGGTGACGTTTCAAGCCGCGCCGAGGTGATCCGCGGGGTGGAGACAATCGTAGGTGAACTCGGTCCGGTCGATATTCTGGTGAACAACGCGGGCATCCTGCGCACAGCGGCTTTTCTCGATGTGACCGAGGATGACTGGCGGCGCATGTTCGCGATCAATCTCGACGGGGTGTTTCATTTTTCGCAGGCGGTGCTGCCGGCTATGATCGCGCGCAGGAGTGGGGCCATCGTCAATGTCTCTTCGTGGACGGGCAAGAAGGGCGTGCCCAACCACGCGGCCTATGGCGCCACAAAAGCTGCGATCATCAACCTCACGCAGAGCCTGGCGGGCGAGTTCGGCAGCTTGGGCATCCGCATCAACGCGGTGTGTCCGGGTATCATCGTCGATACCGAAATGCGTGCCGAAGCCGAGGAAATGAACCGCGAGCAGGGCCTGCCCGATGTCGCCACGCGGGTTCAGGCGATCCCGCTGCGCCGCGCCGGAACCCCTGGTGAAATTGCCGAACTCGTCGCCTTTCTGGCCTCGGACCGCGCCGCCTACATGACCGGACAGGCGATCAACGTCACCGGCGGACACTGGATGAATTGAGGAACCCAAGATGATCCTGATCAGCGCCACACCCAGCCCGTTTGCGCGCAAGGTGCGCATTGCTCTGATGGAAAAGGGCGTGCCCTTCACCTTGCAGAACGAGATACCCTGGCACGCCGATACCCAGACATCGCGCTACAATCCGCTGGAGCAGCTTCCCGTGCTGATCCCCGATAATGCGGATCCGGTCTTCGAATCCTCGCACATCATGGACTGGATCGAGTGGCGCTATCCCACGCCGCCGATGCTGCCCGACGCGCCCGAGGCGGCGCTGGAGGCCAAGCAGGTGCAGGTGATCGCCGAAGGCGTGCTCGATGCTACTGTGCTCCTGTTCTGGGAAATGCAGCGGCCCCAGCCGAGCGCGGAATGGGCGCAGCGGCAGCTGCGCAAGGTCAAAGGCGGGCTGACCGAGCTCAATCGCCGGGTGGGGACACGTGAACACTTGGTCGGCGACCGGTTCGGGCTGGCCGACATTGCGGTGATTGCGCTGCTCGGCAATCAGGACATCGTGATCGAGACGGGCATGATCCCGCTCTGGCAAGCCTACGCGCCGGATATGGCGCCGTGGCACGAACTCTATCCCAATCTCGCGCGGTTCGAGGCGTTCCACCGCGACCGGCCATCGGTGCGCGCGACGGCGCCGGTAATGTTCGCCCTCACGGAAAAGATCGTCTGACCTAATCCTCGAAGATCGCCACGGCGCGCGTCCAGCCGGCCGAGGCGGCGCGGATTTTCATCGGGAAGCAGGCGATCGTGAAGCCGGTGGGGGGCAGCACTTCCAGATTGTGCAGCTTCTCGAGGTGGCAGTAGCCGATATCGCGGCCCGCCTTGTGGCCTTCCCAGATCAGGGCGGCATTGCCCGTCGCCTCGTAGGCCTCGCGCGTGTGGACGAATGGCGCGTCCCAGCTCCAGCCGTCGGTGCCGGTCAGCCGCACGCCGCGTTCGAGCAAGTACATCGTCGCATCATAGCCCATGCCGCAGCCGGCGGTGACATAGTCGTCCTGCCCGTAGCGCTTGCCCGCCGCCGTATTCACCACGACGATTTCCAGCGGTGAGAGCGTGTGGCCGATGCGCGCGAGCTCTGCCTCGACATCTGCGGCGGTCACCACATAGCCATCGGGCAGGGCGGTAAAATCGAGCTTCACGCCGGGCTGGAAGCACCAATCGAGCGGTACTTCGTCGATCGTGATCGCGCGCTCACCCCGATTCATCGTCGAGGCGAAGTGGTACGGTGCATCGAGGTGCGTGCCGTTGTGCGTGATCAGCTCGATCTTCTCGATTGCCCAAGCCTCGCCATCGGGCAGGTCTTCGGGCTTCAGCCCCGGGAAGAAGCCGACCAGATCGGGTATCGAGGTCTTGTGGTCGATGTAAGCGATTTTGGGCTGGTAGGGTGGCGGATCGGAGATCACGTCGTTTTCGAGGTAGATCGAGAGGTCTACAATCGTGCGCGCCATACCCTAGAACTCCACCCTGTCGCCGCCTTTGAGGCCCAGCATCGCGCGGGCTTCGGTTGGGGTCGCCGGTTCATGGCCCATTTCGCGGATGATCCGCACGATCTTTTCCACCTGCTGCGCGTTCGAGGCGGCAAGCACGCCGCGTTCGATGAACAGGCTGTCCTCCAGCCCGACACGGACATTGCCGCCCATCAGCGCGGCTTGTGTGAGGAACGGCATCTGGTGACGCCCGGCCGCGAGCACCGACCACTGGAAATTGTCGCGGCCAAACAGGCGGTCGGCAGTCGATTTCATGAACATCAGGTTTTCGAGATCGGGGCCGATGCCGCCCAGAATGCCGAAAATCATCTGGATGAAGAATGGCGGCTTCACCAGGCCCCGATCAACGAAATGCGCCAGGTTGTAGAGGTGGCTGACATCGTAGCACTCGTGCTCGAACTTGGTGCCAGCCTCGCCCATCACCTCAAGGATCGTTGCGATATCGCGGAAGGTGTTGCGGAAGATGAAGTCGTCCGAGCCCGTGACATAGGGCTCTTCCCAATCGTGCTTCCAAGTGTTGATACGCGCCGCTGCGCCGAAGAACGCGAAGTTCATCGAGCCCATGTTGAGCGAGCACATCTCGGGCTTGAACTGCACTGCCGCCTTCAGCCGCTCGGCCAGCGGCATGGTCGCGGAACCGCCCGTGGTGATGTTCACCACGGCATCCGTCTGTTGCTTGATGACCGACAGGAACTGCGCGTAGATCGCCGGATCGCCGGTGGGCTGTCCGTTGGCGGGATTGCGCGCGTGAAGGTGTAGAATGGCTGCACCCGCTTCGGCCGCCGCGATCGACTGCTCGGCAATCTCGGACGGCGTGCAGGGCAGGGCGTCCGACATGGTCGGGGTATGCGCGCCGCCGGTGACGGCGCAAGTGATGATGACCTTGCTCATCGCGGCGGCATCAGCGTGCGGTTGAGGCCGAGCCGGTCCGCAGTAACTTGCACATGCACAATCTGGTCTCCCTCGGAGTCGAAGATGCCAGCCAGCGCCAGCGTGACCGGCTGGCCGATTTGCGCCGGATCGATATCGTCGAATCCGCCGCGATAGGTGCCGGTGCAAGTAAGGTGGAACGCCCCGCGCGGCCCTGCGGAAAACAGTTGGTCGATGGCGATGGCTTCGATTGCCACCAGATCGGCAAAGCGCGGACCTTCGGCGCTGATCTCGTCGATCACGGTCCTGTCGGCCCAGTTGGCGGGGTCCGTCAGCCACGCTTCGGCAAGGGCTTCCACCGCCTCATCCGGGGCTTCGCAAGGCGCGTCCCAAGGGGCAGGATGCGGGGCGCGAATCATGTCGCAGGTGCTCTCGGCGAGCTGGCGCTTGCGGGCGTAGTAATCCTCTTCAGCCCAGCCGCGATGCAATCTGCCGTTCTGGATGCGGAACAGCGTGACCCCGCCCCAAGTGGAAAGCCGTCCGCCATGGCGGATCGACGCGCCGTGTTCGGTAAACCGCATCGCAATAGCGTCGGGGCCGATCACGGTATCGTGCACCGTTACGCAGAGCCCGGGAAACTGATCGAGCTGCGCAGCGGTTGCCGGCAAATAGGTGTCGTCGCGGCCAGCGAGCAGGAATCCGCCGATGCTGAGCGCATAGTCGGGCTCCATGATCGTCTCGACAGCCGCCACATTGTGGCAGGTCAGGAAATCGACGGCAAAGCCGCGCAGCAGGCGCGCGGAGGGACTGAGGGTCATGCTTGTTCTTCCAGCCAGCGCGGATCGCGCATCTCTTTCTTGAGGATCTTGCCCGAGGCGTTCTGCGGCAGCGCCGCCACGAAAGCGACGGCCGTCGGGCACTTGTAGTGCGCCAGCCGCACTCGGGTGAAGGCGATCAGCTCGGCCTCGGTGGGCATGGCACCCGCCCGCGCGACGACAAAAGCCTTGGGCGTTTCGCCCCAGCGTTCATGCGGCACGCCAATGACTGCGACTGCGGCGACTGCCGGGTGGTCGTAAAGCACGTTTTCGATCTCGGTGGGGTAGATGTTTTCCCCGCCGGAGACGATCATGTCCTTGAAGCGGTCATGGATGTAAACGTAGCCGTCAGCGTCTTGATAGGCGGCGTCGCCGGTGCACATCCAGCCATCGGGGGTGATCGTTTTCGCGGTTTCTGCGGGCTTGTTCCAGTAGCCGAGCATGATGGCTTCGGACCGGATGCGGATCTCGCCGACCTCGCCAACGGCAACCGGCTGACCGGTTGCCGGATTGACCAGTGAAAACTCGTTCCACGGCATGGGCCTCCCGCAAGCACGCAGGCGATGTGCGAGGGGGCCGCCCGGATCGTGGTCCTCAGGGGCCATCATGATCACCGTCCCGGCGGTTTCGGTCATGCCATACGTGTTCATGAAGCCGCAGCCGAGCACCGCGATCGCGCGCTTGAGCACCGCTTCACCGATCGGCGCACCGCCATAGACGATGCGGTTGATGCTCGACATGTCCATGTCCGCAACGCCCGGCACTTCGAGCAGCATCTGGACCACAGTGGGCACGAAGAAGCCGTGGGTGACGCGGTGGGTCTGGATTGCTGCGACGATTTCGGCCGGCACGACCTGCTGCATGAGCACGGTGTGGCCACCCTGGCTCATTGCAGTCATGGCATAGCCGATGCCGCCGATATGGAAGAGCGGGCTCGCCACCAGATTGACGCTGCTGGCCGTCATGCCCCACAGTTCATGCGCCATCTGCGCCAGAAATGAGAGATTGCGGTGGCTCAGCACGACGCCTTTTGGAAGGCCGGTTGTGCCGGAGGTGTAAAGGATCAGCAGCGGGCTCTCAGGCGCGGGCAGAGTGCCCAGATCATCCGGGCTTTCAGCATCGCGCCACGCGGGATAGTCCGCGAGCAGGATCATGGCGGGCGGTGTCAATGTTTCGGCCAGCAGCCCTTGCAGGGCTTCTTCCACGATCAGCAGCGCAGGCGTGCTGTCGCCCAGAATGCCGGCGATCTCGCGCGGTGCCAGTCGCCAGTTGATTGGCAGGCAGATCACGCCAGCCTTGGCGCAGCCGAAGAACAGCTCGAACTGCGCCAGCCCATTGCGCGCAATGATCGCGACCCGGTCTCCAGCCTGCACGCCCTGCGCCGCCAGCGCGTGCGCCACACGGCTGGCCTGCGTGTCGAACGCCCCAAAGCTCAGCGTCTCGTCGCCGAAAGTCAGGCACGGAGCATCCGGGGTCAGCGCGGCATTCTGGCGCAGCAAGGTCAGCAGGTTGGTTTCCACGGGGATCAGTAGCTCTTCGGAAGACCCAGGCTGTGGGTTGAGACGTAATTCAGGATCATCTCGCGGCTCACCGGTGCTGTGCGGTGCAGGCGCGCGATGAACCACAGGTCGGAAAGACCATACTCATTCGAAAGCCCGTTGCCACCGTGAACCTGGATCGCCTGATCGAGCGCCTTCAAGGAAGATTCGGCGGCAGCGAACTTGGCCATGTTGGCGGTTTCGGCGGCGTCTTCCCCGCCATCGCACAGCTGCGCGGCGCGCGCATTGAGCAAGCGGGCGGCCTGCACGTTGATGTATGCCTCGGCAAGCGGATGGGCGACGCCCTGATGCGCACCGATCGGTGTGCTCCAAACCGATCGGTCCTTGGCATATTGCGCGGCCTGCGTAATCGCGAAGCGCGAGATGCCGTTGTTGATCGCGGCCGCTGCGATGCGTTCGGGATTGAGGCCCGAGAACACCTGCTTCAGACCCGCGCCCGGCTCCCCGATCAGCGCGTCGTCTGACACTTCGACATTGTCGTAAAACACCGAGAACTGCTTTTCGGAGGTGCGCAGCGCTGAATCGATCTGTGTCATCGAGATGCCCGGCGTGTTGGTGGGCACAACGAACAGAGACAAGCCTTGCCGCGAGCCGTCATTCACCGGCACGCCGTCACGCGCCACGACCATGACCGCGTCCGACTGGTCGATGTCGGAAGTCCAGTATTTTGCGCCGTTGATCACCCAGCCATTGCCCTTGCGCACCGCATGGGTGGTGACCTTGTGGGTGTTCGACCCGGCGTTCGGCTCGGTGATGCCGAAGCACATCTTGCGTTTGCCGCTGGCGATGCCGGGCAACCACTCCTGCTTCATCGCCTCGCTGCCGCAAGCCGCAATGATCGGCGCGGTGATCGAGGAGATGACCATCGAGAGGATCGGGCAGCCATGCGCTGCGGTTTCCTCGATGCAGATATTGAGTTCCGCAAGGCCGCCACCACCGCCGCCGTATGCCTCTGACACGTGCACACCCAGGAACCCGGCTTCGCCCAGCGCCGACCACAGCGCGGTCGGCTGCTCGCCCTTGTTGACGACATCCTGGAAGTATTTCCGCCCAAACTTGCCGACGAGTTTGCTGACGCTGTCACGCAGATCGCGATGATGGTCGGCGGTATCGCACAGGGTTGTTTGGAAAAGATCAGACGACATTCGAAAAACTCCAAATATAATAGAGGTTTACTTCGGCCAGGTGAAGAAGCCTTGGCCCGATTTGGCGCCGAGTTTGCCTGCGGCGACCATGTCGATGAGGATTTGCGGCGGGGCGAAGCGCGGCCCGTGGGCGGCCTCCAGCGTGCGCGCGATGTCGAGGCGCACGTCGATGCCGACGATGTCGCTGAGGCGCAGCGGCCCCACCGGGTGGCGATAGGCCACAACGGCTGCGCGATCGATGTCCTCTGCCGATGCGACACCCGATTCGAGCATGCGCATCGCCTCAAGGCTGGCGATCAGATCGAGCCGGCTTGTGGCAAACCCCGGGACATCGCGCACGGTGAGCGACTGTTTGCCGAGCGCTGTCACATAGGCGCGAGCCGCCTCCAGCGTCTCAGGCACGGTCTTTGCGCCTTCGACCAATTCAACCAGATGGATCGACCAGACCGGATTGAAGAAGTGCATGCCAAGGAAGATGCCCGGATTGGGCAAGGCCTGCGCCAGCCGATCGATCGACATCGCGCTGGTGTTGCTGCCGATCAGCTTCGGCGCGCGGCGCGCGATCCGCGCCAGAATGTCGAGCTTGAGCTCCAGCCGTTCGGGCACGGTCTCGATGACGAGATCGAGGCCCTCCGGCAGCGCGTCCACATCGGCAATTCGCGTGATCCGGTTTTCGAGCGCCGCGGCGCCTGCTGCATCCAGCTTGCCGCGCGTGATGGCCGAAGCGGCGGTCTTGCTGATCGTCTCGCGCAGGCCGACTGCCCGCGCATCATCGGGTTCGACGACCGTGACATGCGCACCGGCCATGGCACTGACATAGACGATGCCGACGCCCATCGTGCCGCCGCCGACCACGGCGATCTGCTGGTTTGCCAAAGCTGCGTTCATCGTCCGGTCCATTGTGCGGCGCGTTTCTCGGCAAAGGCGCGTGCGCCCTCGGTAGCGTCGTCAGAAGTGAGCACGCCATCCACAAGCGGGCGCTGGCGGTCCCAGATCTCGGCCTCGGACCACTCGCGCGATTCGCGGATGATGCGCTTCGTCATCGCCGTGCTGAGCGGCGCGTTGGCGGTGATGGCCTCCGCGAGCACCAGTGCGCCTTCCAGCGCGCCGCCTTCGGGCGTGATCCGGTTGACGAGGCCCCAGCGGTGCGCCGTGGCCGCGTCCATGCGCGCGCCGGTTAGCGCATATTCGAGAGCGATGGCCTCAGGAATGCGGCGTGGGAGTCGCACCAACCCACCGGACCCAGCAACAAGGCCACGTGCCACTTCCGGCAGGCCAAACCACGCTGTTTCGGCGGCCACGATCAGATCGCAGGCCAGTGCCAGTTCGCAGCCACCTGCCAGCGCGAAGCCTTCGACCGCAGCGATCACCGGCTTCTTGGGCGGTGCTTCGGTGATCCCGGCAAAGCCTCGGCCTTCCAGCTCGGGCCGTTCGCCATCGGCAAACGCTTTGAGGTCCATCCCCGCGCAAAACGAGCTGCCGCGCCCGGTTATGATCCCCACCCGCAAGTCAGGATCGGCGTCAAGCCGGTCCAGCGCGCCAGCTATGGCGAGAGACACCGCGTGCGTGACCGCATTGCGCTGCTGCGGGCGATTGATCGCGATCACCAGGACCGCATCACGCTGTTCAATTTGAACCGGGCTGTCCATGGCTAGGCTACCCCTGTGGCTTCGATCTGGGCCGTGCCGTCTTTGCCAAGGCGGTATTCGCCAAGGTCTGCCGTCTCGGTCATGGTCCAGAAGTCGATGATCCGGAACGGGTTGTTGACCACGACCCGGCCTTTGGAATTCTTGTAGTAGGTTTCAACGCCGGGGAAGGTCCACACCATGCCGGCGTGGGTCGCATCGACCTTCACGTTGTAGGCGTCGTGCACCTCTTCGCGTACTTCGACTTGCGCTGCGCCCTCGGTCAGCATCTGGCGAATGAGCGACATCACATAGTGCATCTGCCGCTCAAGCACGGTGATCAGGCTGCCGCCGTGCCCGAATTGGGTGTTGGGTCCATAAAGGCAGAAGAAGTTGGGGTATCCAGGGACGACTGTGCCGAGATAGGCGCGTGCGTCGTCGCCGTTCCAGTCCGTGTGCAGTTCACGCCCGCCAAGCCCGACGACCTTCATCGGCGCGAGCAGATTGACCACATCGAAGCCGGTCGCCCAGATCAGCACGTCCGCCTTGTGGACCGCGCCATCCTGCGTGCGGACCCCATCAGGCATAGCCTCGACCACCGAGCCGGTGACAAGTGTGACATTGTCCTTCGCCAATGTGCGGAACCAGCCATTATCCAGCAGCATGCGCTTGCCGAAGG
Source organism: Sphingomonadaceae bacterium (assembly GCA_947375105.1). Classification (GTDB taxonomy): domain Bacteria; phylum Pseudomonadota; class Alphaproteobacteria; order Sphingomonadales; family Sphingomonadaceae; genus Novosphingobium. The sequence continues at coordinate 44,166 of CANCET010000002.1, read as the reverse complement.
GCGGGTAATCCGGGACGACTTGCGGCAACAGATGCGTCGCCCCGCCGAGTTCCGAGGTGATATAGGCCTCAAGCCCCTTGCGGTGCGCATCGTTGATCGGATTGATCGAACGGCCGTGGCCTTCCCAGGCCGGGTCCTGCTGCAGCGCCTCGTAGAGCTTGTCGTTGAACGCCCAGCTCAGGCGGATGCGGTACCAGCGCCGGTAGAGTGGCACAGCATCGAGCAGGCGGCGCACCGGTTCGGGAATGCTCTTGCCGAACTTGGGGAAGGGTGCAGCCCACTGCGGTGTACGCTGCACGATCGTCAGCGAAGCGACCGAGCCCGCAATCGCGGGCGCGACCTGCATTGCGCTGGCTCCGTTGCCGATCAGGACCACGTTGCGCCCTTCGAGCGGCACGCCCTGATCCGGATAAGTCGCAGTGTGGAAGCTGGGGCCCTTGAAGGTGTCGAGCCCGGGAATATTCGGCAAGCGCGGCTTGTTGAACGCGCCGACGCCGCTGATCAGGATCGAAGCCCGCAAGGTTTCGGCATCTCCCGCCTCGTTGGTGACGAGAGCGGCCCACTCGCCTGCGGCTTCGTCAAAGCGTGCTTCGGTAACTTCCACGCCGAAGCGGATATGCCGGGTGATGTCGTGATCGTCCGCGACCTTCTCGAGATAGGCGTGGATCTCCCGGCTGCCGGCGAAGTAGCGCGACCAGTCGTAAGGCGCGAACGAGAACGAATAGAGGTGGCTCGGCACGTCGCAGGCCGCGCCCGGATAACGGTTTTCCAGCCAGACGCCGCCGGGCCGGTCATGACGCTCGACAATGGTGTAGGGGATGCCCGCCTCTGCCAGCTGGATAGCGGCGCAAAGGCCGGAAATGCCTGCGCCGATAATCAGCGCGCGGAAACCCTTCGGAACAGGAGGAGTGGTTGGCCTGCTGCCGTCGGCTGCGGGCAGATCTAGGTCAGCGCGGATCATGGGAGCGTAAGACGCCGGGATCGTCTCGCCAAGCGAGACACCCATCATCTCGACCAGCAGTGCATCGGGCGGATTGACAAGGCGGGCGGGCTCACCCGCGAAATGCCGAGTCAGCGCGGCGTGGGCAGCTTCGCGGATTTCGCTCTGCACGTCATCCGGCAGGCCGCCGCTGTCGTTGTCGTCCATCCCGCGCGTGCGGGTTGGGATAAACTTCCCTTCGATCCAGCGCCGTTCGCCCGTCAACTGCACCAGCAAGCAGGCAAGGGTCGGCACATTCGCTGCCTCCAGAGCCGTGGTGAGCCAATCAGGGTGTTCGGAATGTTGCACAGCTACCTTGCCATTGCTCTTGATTGCCCGGCGGGCTCCATCCGCGGAGCAGCCTTCGCATCTCTGTCCGCAACCGCGCAACAAAAGTCAACAGATATGTTGATATTGGTGCACTGAGGTGTTCGGCGCTCTCTCTGAGTGTGGCTCTTGCGGGCAAAAAGCCCAAGTCTATCGACGATTGGCTTTGAAATATATGACAAATATCCGCTGACGACCCCCAACTTGGCCGCCTTGCCTCAAAAATTTTACACCACTGTTGACGAATGTGGGCGGCGTAATCTACGGGAGTGTTGATCAATGGGTGGCGAGTCTGTGCCGGCGGCAAAAGTCGCGCACACGCCAAGGGGAGAGATGTAAATGTCAAGGTCTACCATTCTTCGCGCTGCGCTTGTTTCAGCGAGCGTTCTTTCGCTGGCCACGACGGCTCATGCGCAGATTGCGCCTCAGCCTGAGCAGGCCGCGCCGGCCGAGGGCCTTGGCGAAATCATCGTGACTGCGACCAAGCGGAGCGAAAACCTTCAGAACGTGCCGGTGGCGATCACCGCCGTGAATGCGGCTCAGCTTACTAAGCAGGGCGTGTTCTCCACGACCGACCTCAACAATTCGATCCCGAACCTGCAGGTCAGCTCGGCCTACGGCGAAACGCAGCCAAACTTCACCGTGCGCGGCATCGGCGTCGGAACCGAGTACAACTCCAACGCCGCTTCGCCGGTCGGCATCTACGTCGACGAAGTGTACCAGTCGTTCCGCGCCAGCCACGGTCAGCAGCTGTTCGACCTTGAGCAGTTGGAAGTCGTACGCGGCCCCCAGGGTACGCTCTATGGGCGTAACACCACTGGTGGCGCGATCAACTTCATCACCCGCAAGCCTAAGCTGCAGGGCCAGAATGGGGCCGTCACGCTCGGTTACGGCTCATTCAACCGCATCAGTGCGCAAGGCGCGATCGAAGTCACTCCGATTGAGGACAAGCTCGGTATCCGGATCGCGGGAAGCTATGTCGACTCTGATCCCTACGTCCGCAACGTGCAGCCTGTCGGCCTGATCAAGTCCAACTCCAATGTTCCCGACAATGTCGCCTTCGGTGACAAGAACGCGGGCATCTCGCCGGGCGGACATGAATCGTGGGGCATTCGCGGGCAGATCCGCTTCAAGCCCAGCGACCGGGTAGATCTCAACCTCAAGGCTTATGTGGCTCAGTCGGTCGGCGGGCAGGATTCACCGCAGAACCATGGTCCCTCGCTGACCAATGACACGATCAGCCTTGCAGATTCGGCGTTCGGTTTCTTCTACACGCCGCTTGCAAGCACGTTGTTCGGCAATGGTCAGGACCTCACCAAGTACCTCCCGCCCGCCTACAGCGCCAAGGGCCGCGGCCTGACCGACCGCCAGATCGAGGGCAACTCGATCGGCACGGCCGAGACCAAGACCTTCGGTATCGTGCTCAACGCCAAGTTCGAGCTTGGCGACAAGGTCAACCTCACCTCAATCACCGGCTTCGACCGCACGCGCAATGGCCTGCTGCCCCGCATCGACTGCGACGGTACGCCCTACAACGTGTGCTCGATCGGCTATGCCTCGGCCTCGCGCAGCTTCAACCAGGATCTGCGCCTCGATTATTCGAGCGGCCGGTTCAAGGCGATCGCGGGCGTCTATTATGGCTGGGACAAGATCGTCACCAACAACACGCCTGATTTCTACGGCTTCCTCAGCGACGTGAACGCCGCGATCGGCAATCCCAAGACCTACTTCAACCCCGCTGGCCTCGGTCGCGAGGGCGGCATGGCAACCGCGCTGAAGGCCACGCAGAATTACACCCAGGAGCGCAAGTCCTACGCGATCTATGGCGAGGCCAGCTATGAACTGACCGACACGGTCAAGCTCACCGCCGGTCTGCGCTACACCAAGGACAAGTTCGCCTACCTCGACGCGCTCACCACGTTCTACGACGATACTGGCGCGGCGCGCCTCTACACCGTGTCAGACTATGCGCCCGGCGGCGTGCTCTCGAAGTACTTCATCGGTGACAATGCGGCGCTCGACAAGAGCATCAAGCCGCTCAACCGCCGCGATGGCTCGAACGCGCTCACGGGCCGTGCGATCATCGACTGGAAGCCGACCGAGAGCATGCTGCTCTATGCCAGCTACAGCCGCGGCTATCGCGGGGGCACCTACAACGGACTGGCTTTCCAGAATGCCGCTCAGGTCTACTTCGTTCAGCCAGAAAAGGTTGATGCTTTCGAAGTGGGTATTAAGAGCCGTTTCTTCGACAACCGCCTGCAGTTCAACCTGTCGGCGTTCCACTACAAGTACAAGGCGCAGCAGCAGCAGCTGCTCGATCCGAGCTCGGTGACCTTCCTGATCAATCTCGATGGGAAGCTGACCGGCCTAGACGCGGAACTCGTCTTTGCTGTAACCGATACCGTCCGCTTTAACGCCGGCCTCGGCGTGCTCGACAGCAAGTTCGACAACGGCGCTTGCCCGACCGCACCGATCAGCGGCACGCCGCCTCAGGTTGGTAACTGCATCTCGACCGGCGGCGGCAAGATCGACGTGGGTGGCAATCCGTTCCCCTATGCCAGCAAGGTTTCGGGCAACATCGGGTTGGACTGGGATGCCTACAAGACAGATGCGGGCACGTTCACGGTCCATGCCGATACCAGCTACACCGGCCGGTATTACTACGACGTGTTCGGTTCGTATGACTATGTCGGGCCGCAGGGCAGCTCGGTCAATTCGGCACGGGGCCCGCTGGGTGAAGGCCAGGCGCCGTACTGGCTGATCAATGGCCGGATCTCCTACACGACGCAGCACTTCAGCATCGCCGGCTACGTCAAGAACCTGACCAACAAGCTCTACTACCCCAACGCAATCAACGTCGAGGGCAGCTACGGCAGTGACTACCGTATCCGTGCAGCACCGCGCCAGTTCGGCCTCGAAGTCGGCGCCAAGTTCTGATGGACCACCACGAGGGCATCTGCGACGCAGGTGCCCTCACTTTTTCAACGACACTAACCCGCACATAGGCTGCATTCCATGCGCAAGTTTCATCCGGTCGTTCTTTCGCTTTTGCTTGCTGGCTGCGCACAGGCCATCGCTGATCCGATCACCTCCGTATCGTCGGGAGATTGGCGAACTTATGGCGGCACTGCCGACGAACAGCGCTTCAGCCAGCTGACCGCGATTGATGCCAGCACGGTCGGCAATCTGGGCCTCGCCTGGAGCCACGAATTCGATACCGCGCGCGGCCTCGAGGCGACGCCTTTGGTCGCTGACGGGGTGATCTACACGACGACCGCATGGTCCAAGGTCTATGCGCTTGATGCAGTGAGCGGAAAACTCCTCTGGGAATACGATCCCAAGGTCCCCGGCGAGACCGGGTTCAAGGCCTGCTGCGATGTCGTCAATCGCGGTGCTGCGCTCTTTGACGGCAAGGTCTATGTCGGCACGCTCGATGGCCGGCTGATCGCGCTTGATGCCAAGACCGGCAAGCTCATCTGGTCGACACTGACGGTCGATCAGAGCAAACCCTACACGATCACCGGCGCGCCGCGCGTGGTGAAGGGGAACGTGCTGATCGGCAATGGCGGCGCCGAATATGGCGTGCGCGGCTATGTCAGCGCCTATGATGCCCAAACTGGCAAGATGACCTGGCGCTTCTACACAGTGCCGCCTGCCAAAGGCGCCGGCCCCGATGGCGCGGCCTCTGACAAGATCATCGAGAAGATGCAGGGCACCTGGGATGGTGACTGGTCCAAGTTCGGCGGCGGCGGCACCGTCTGGGATTCGATCGTCTACGACAAGGAATTCAACCAGGTCCTGATCGGCGTCGGCAATGGCTCGCCCTGGGATCACCGCCTGCGTTCGAACGGCAAGGGCGACAACTTGTTTGTTTCCTCCGTCGTCGCGCTCGATGCCGATACCGGCGAATACAAGTGGCACTATCAGGGCGTGCCGGGCGAAAGCTGGGACTTCACCCAGACCCAGTCGATCATTCTGGCCACGCTCAAGATCGGCGGAGCAGACCGCAAGGTCATGATGCAGGCCCCCAAGAACGGCCTGTTCTACGTGATCGACCGCAGCAACGGTAAGCTGATTTCCGCCAAGAACTTCGTGCCAGTCAACTGGACTACCGGCGTAGACATGGCGACGGGCCGCCCCATGGAAAATCCCGATGCCCGCTATGAAAAGGGCGTGTTCGTCGCCACGCCTTCCGGCCACGGCGCGCACAACTGGCAGCCCATGGCCTATAGCCCGCAGGCGGGGCTCGCCTATATCCCGGCACAGGAAGTGCCCCTTGCTTACGTTAGCGAAAAGCCCTTCGTGGCGCGTCCCGGCGGATGGAACCTCGGCGTCAATCTCGCGATCAACTCGCTGCCCGATGATAAGGCTACGCTGAAAGCGATCCGGGCCACGCTGCGCGGCTACCTCATCGCGTGGAACCCGGTGGAGCAGAGAGAGACTTGGCGCGTCGATCTCGGCGGCCCCGGCAACGGCGGCGTGCTGACCAGCGCGGGCGGCCTCGTCTTTGCGGGTAATGCCAAGGGCAAGCTGGTTGCTTACGCGGCGACAAGTGGCAAGGAACTGTGGTCCTATGACGCCGGCATCGGCATCATCGCCCCGCCGATCACTTATTCGGTGAAGGGCGTGCAGTATGTGGCCGTTATGGCCGGTTATGGCGGCGGCTATGGTCTGCCAGCCGCCTTTGCAGAACTGCAGGGCCCACGGCCCAATGGCCGGCTGCTGGTCTTCGCGCTCGGCGGGAAGGCCTCCTACAAGATCGAGCGCGCCCCGCAGGCCCCGCCTGTCATAGTCCAGAATGAATGGTCGCCTGAAACGGTGGCCAAGGGCGCCGAGCTTTATGGCAATACTTGCTCGGTCTGCCATGGCGGCGGCGTGCGCTCCTCGGGTGTGCTGCCCGATCTGCGCCGCTCGGGCGTGCTGGCCGACAGGGCGACGTGGCAGGCGGTTGTGCATGACGGCGCGCTCAAGGCCAACGGCATGGTGGGCTTCGCCAAGTGGATGTCGCCCGAGGATGTGGAGTCCGTCCGTGCCTATGTTGCCGACCGTGCGCGGTTGCTGGCGAAGGAGCCGGACCAATAGGTTGACGGCTCCGATCGCTTGGTCGGACTATGTTGAAGCGACCTTTGTCGGGCAGGTGACGACGGGAGCATTTGTGGCAAGCAGACAAGGCAGCCCCGCCACAAGGTTGTCCAAGGGCAAGGGGGACAAACGATGAACCCGAATGTGATCCTCAATGATGGCCACAGCATGCCGCAACTGGGGCTCGGCCTCATGCGGTTTGGCTCGGAAGGGGAAACGGCGGCGGTGCTCGCCAGTGCGGCGGGCGCTGGCTACCGTCTCTTCGACAGCGCGGCCGTATATGGCAACGAGCAACAAGTGGGTGATGGTCTGCGGCAGTGCGGGCTGGCGCGGAAGGGTGTGTTCGTCACCACCAAACTCTGGAACACCGAGCATGGCAGCGGCAAAACCCGTGCAGCGCTCGAAGGGAGTCTGCAGCGTCTGGGCCTTGATCAGATCGATCTTTACCTCATCCACTGGCCGCTGCCGATGGACGACCTTTACGTCGAGACCTGGCGCGCGTTGATTGCGCTGCGGGAAGAGGGGCTGGTCCGCTCGATTGGCGTTTCAAACTTCACGGCAGACCATCTTGGCCGGTTGATCGCGGAAACCGAGGTCGTGCCGGCGGTGAACCAGATCGAAATGCATCCGCGCTTTCAGCAGCGCGCGCTGCATGCGTTTCATCGGGAACATGGCATCATTTCGCAGGCTTGGTCGCCGTTCGGCGGTGGCGGCACCGGGGGAGTCCCTCTGCTGGGTGAGCCGGTGCTTGCGGAAATCGCAGCAAAGCATGCGCGCACGCCCTCGCAAGTGGTGCTGCGCTGGCTCACCCAATCCGGCGCATCCGCCATTCCCAAGGCGACGAGTGTGCAGCACCTTGCGCAGAACATGGCCTCACTGTCGTTTGATCTCGACGAAACCGATCTCGGCGCGATTGCGACACTCGACAGCGCGGAGGGCCGCACCGGCCCCGATCCGCTGACCTTTGCCGTGAAGCAATTCTAGCTTTTTTAGGGTTGCCAGTCAGGCTTGGGCAGATCTTCGGGGCGCAGTTCGAAGCCCAGCGGGATGCACCACGAGCGGTCTTCGCTCAGGATTGCCTCGCTGTATTCCAAGACCAGCGCATCGAGCGCACTCTCTTGCGGCGTATCCTTCGCGGCTTCGACAAGCGCAGCAACGCCGGCTCGCAACGTGGCAGTCGCGGCGCGCAGATCGGCGTCCGAGGCGGCCGGATCGTCCAGCACTGCTTTGCTTTGCTTCGACTGGTCTGCGAGGCTCTCCGCGTCAGCGTCAAGTAGCGCCGCGACCGCGCCTGCCATAGCCAGATAGCGCTCAAGCGTGCCGCGATAGTATTGGCGCGCGAGCGGGACGCGCTGCTGCATGAAGCCGATCGCGGCAAGCGAGAGGTGGAGCTGTTCGATCACATGCTTGTCAGCGCTCCCAAGAGCGGGAAGCACCACCTCGCCTAGCGCGCGCTGGACCACTTGCAACTGCGTTTCGAAATCCTGGTTCATGCCGTCGCACTCCGTAAATTGCCGAGCAGATCGGAGAGGGCGAGGTAGCCCATTCCGGCAACATGGTTGAGGAGCACGTCCTGATGGGTTGCCGCGCCGCGTGCCGCCCGGGTCGAGGCTGCGAGCAGCAGCACCGAGACGAGATAGCGGTTGAACACGCCGAAATAGCGGATGCGAACCGGATCGACCGGCAGGCCTGAGGCCTTTTCATAGGCGGCATAAAGCTCTGCCTCGGGCATCATCCCCGAGACCAGGATCGTCTCGCCATCTTCGGCATAATGCTGGAAGATCGGCAGCGCTGCATATGTCAGGTCCTGATGCCGGTCGCCCAGCACAGCACCTTCCCAATCGAGCCATGCGGTGATCTCGCCCCTCGCTTCATCGAACAGGAAATTGCCGCTGCGATAGTCGGCATGGACGATCGAGATATGGTCGATTGGCGGGGCGTTGCGGATGAGCCACTTGTAGACCACTGCCATGACCGGTTCGTCCTCGATCCGGTCTTCCTCCCAGATGCGCCGCGCAGCATTGACCTGCCGGATGACCGACGCATTCGAGCCCACTTCCGGCCGGTCGAAGCTGGCGAGCACCGGCGGCGCGCCGATAGGAAGGTTATGGATGCGGGCAAGGTATTCGATGAACTGCGGTGCCAGCTTGGCACGCAGCTCCGGCCCATAGTTCTGGCCGAGGCCGGTGACTTTGCCAGCATCGTGCGAAGGCTTCGCTGTGCCGGCGGCAAAGCCATAGATCATCGCCGGATAGGGCAGGAACTGGGCGTCTGGGTCCATCCAGTAGGCATGCGGGACTGGCACGGTGCCCGCGACCGCGCGGATCACTTCGAACTCGCGCCGACGGCTCGACTCTGTAACCGAAGCGGCCGGTTCCATGCGCAGCACCATTGGTGTGACGACTTGCGCCTGGCCATTGGCGTTCTCGCCGCGCCATTGGAGGTTGAACAGCATCTGAAGCTTGGATGCGCCGCCGGAAAGCCAGCGCGCATCAGCGATGCGGACCGGATAGCCGACCTGATTGGTGATCAGGCGCTCTGTGCCATCAACGAGCGTTTCCAACCCGACCGCCTGAAACGAAGGACCATTGCGGCGGCGCATCTTGCGGGTGAGCACGGTGTCCACTTCGCGCTCGGTGGGAAACCGCGCGCGGACCGCTTCGATGAAGGCATCGCTGGGATGCTGCCGGATGCTGTCGTCGATCATGGTCTAGTCCGTCGTCCCGCTCTTTGGGTCAGGTGTCATGTTTGTCGGCCATCCCGCGCGAAAGGTGCGCGAGGCCGGCGAAATCGGCGATGTGGCTATGGCCGACGCGGGTGCCGCTTTCCCAGCGCATCAAGGTCTGGAAAGCCGCGCTCGATGGATTGAAGTTGTACCACGGCGCGGCAGCAACAGTCGTGCCGACCGCGTTCCAGCAATTGCCACGGTCGTCTTCGAACTCGACCACGGCGCGGGTGACCAGCATATCGAACCGCTGCGCGCGCATGGTTGCCCGAACGAGGGGGCGGCGCTCGCCGTCGACGACCACGTAGCCGAACTTGAAGGGGCCGTAGACGACCTCCTTGTTCTCGAATTCGAGTCCCAAGACGAGGAATGCGCCGAGATCGGGGCCGAGGTTGACATGAACCCAGGTGCCGCCCTTGCTGCCCCAGTCCTTGCGCGGGCCCCAGCTCTTGTTCATGCCCTCGGTGCAATCGACCTTGTACTCGCGGCCGTGAAGCGAGAGCGTGCCGGTCACGCGGCCTTTGCTTTCCATATGGCCGGTGTTCCAGCCATCATAGCCGGCGAGCTTGGACGAGGCGATCAGCGGGTTCTCCGCCGCATCGTGAGGATCGAAGGGATCGCACACAGCGCTGTAGGTGATGTCGAGCGCGCAATTGCCATCGAGCGACTGGTACTGGAACGCGCAATCGCGGGCGCTGTGCGCCTGAAACGACAGGCCATTGGCCAGCGTGAAATCTTCGAAGCGCTCGGGGCAGGGCAAATGCATCTGCGCATCGTTGTGCTCGATCTGCCAGGGATGCAGGCTGAGCCCTTTGTGGATCTCGATCGAGCTGTGGCAGACGCCGAGATTGGGCCGCGCCAGATTGTAGAGATTGCCGCTGATGCCCGCTTCGGGCACCGAAAAGATCAGGAACAGCGTTTCGGTCCACTGCATATCCGCGGGGTCACGGGGGTGGAACGCGAAATCCTGAGCAGTGATCATCTTAGGGTCTCCAGCACCAGCCGCCTCAGCACACTATCATGCCGCCGTCGATGACATGCTCGGTGCCGGTGATGAACGAGGATTCGTCCGAGGCAAGGAACACCACCAGTGGCGAGATCTCCGAAGGCTCCGCAAAACGGCGGAGCGGGATACCCGCCGCTGCGCCGCCTCCGTCCTCATCGGTCGCGGCGACCATCATCGGAGTTTTGACGTAGCCCGGGTGGACCGAATTGGCGCGGATGTTCTGGTCGCCGTATTCGACGGCGACCTGCTTGGTCATGCCCCGCACCGCGAACTTGCTGCCAGCATAGGCGAGATTGGGCGTCCCGACATTGGCGATCATGCCCGAGGTCGAGGAGATGTTCACGATCGAGCCGCCGCCGCTGGCGATCATCGAGGGCAGGACCGCGCGCATGCCCAGAAACACGCCAGTCTGGTTGACCGCGCAGACGTGTGCAAAATCGGCCGCTGAAAGGTCAGCCGTCTTGGCGATGGTACCGATGATCCCGGCATTGTTGACCAGCACGGTGACCCGACCAAAGCGGGCTTCGCCGGCAGCAACGACTTCCGCCCAGCCGGCTTCGCTGGCGACATCGTGCTTCACAAACATGGCTTGGCTGCCCAGCGCCTCGGCCAGCGCTTCGCCAGCTACGGCGTTTATGTCGGTGAGGATCACGCTGGCGCCTTCGGCAACAAAGGCCTTTGCGTGGGCTTCACCCATGCCTTGCGACGCACCCGTGATGATGGCGACCTTGCCTGACAATCTACCCATGACATCTCTCCGTTTGGGGGTGGTTTTGCGGCTATGCCGGACGTGGTGGTCTTGGCGCGGCTTGATTGCCGATCTTCCAGACGCCGACGTTCCTGCCCGAACGATATGTGCGCTTACCATCTCCTCCACCTATGAATATCGTTCACTGGTGTAATGTCAACGCTGGCGGCGTTTGGTTGGACCGCTTCGCTTCGTCGGCCGCAGTCTCCGTTAGCGCTGGTTCGGTGCCGGCGAGAGTGTGTGCTTGCAAGCCAGACGCGTTCCCCGAGGCCAGCCAATCGTGATGTAAGATAATGATAAAAAATAATAAAAATCGGGTTAAGGGCTCTCCAAAATTGACAGCCCTGCACGCTCTCGATCGCGGATCGGCGACGCATTGGCACATGCAGCAAAGCAGGCATCATCGTTTTTCAACTACTGTGTTGACAGAGGGGTGGGTCGAATCTATCAAGTGAACTGGCTAACTAAATCCGTTCGGGCGGACACAATCTCCGACGCATTGGCAAAGCCGGACATAGCCGGCGGCGAGGCGACCAGAACGAAATTCGAAACATTCAAGGGAAGGGGATATCCATGACCAAGCATAAGATTGGCATTGCATCCGCGTTGACAGCATTGGCTCTGGCAAATGCGACCGCCGCTCACGCTCAGGCAGCTCAGGCCGCTCAGGACGGGGCTGCTGCCAGCGATCCGTCGGGCGAGATCATCGTCACCGCGCAGCGACGCTCGGAATCGCTGCAGCGCACGCCGGTCGCGGTCGCGGTGATCAGCGGCGACGCGCTGACCAAGCGCGCGATCGTCACTGAGGCAGACCTTCAGACCGCTACGCCGGGCCTTACGATCCGGGCTGGCCAGAACTCGAACCAGCTCAACTATGCGCTGCGCGGCCAGTCGCTTGATGCCTTCAGTGACACGCGCCCGGGCGTGCTTCCCTATTTCGATGAAATTCAGCTCGACGGCGTCGGTGGGGGCTCTTCGGCGTTCTATGACCTCCAATCGGTCCAGGTCCTCAAGGGCCCGCAGGGCACGCTGTTTGGACGCAACTCGACCGGCGGCGCGGTGCTGTTCACATCGCAGCGCCCGACCGAAACCTTCGGTGGCTATGTCCTTGGCCGCATCGGCAACTACAAGGCTTATACGCTCGAAGGCGCGCTCAATGTGCCGCTGGCGACCGACCGGGTGCTGGCGCGCGTTGCCGGCTTCTACGAAAAGCGCGACGGCTATCAGGTCAACCTGTTCCAGAATAACCGGGCCGGCAATGTGGACCGCTTTGGCCTGCGTGGCAGCCTGACGATCAAGCTTTCCGACTCGATCAAGAACGATCTCGTGGTCGACTACCTGCACTCGGGCGGCAACAGCATCAGCGGCCTGGTCAGCAGCCTCGACCCGGCGGGCGCGGTGCCGCTCCTTGCGTTGACCAACTTCGGCAACCAGGCGCAGTACAACTTCCTGATCAACGCCTTCACCGGCGGCCTCGCCGGTTGCAACGACACCACCAACAACTGCGCGGCCAAGTATGCCGCTGCCAATCCCAAGCTCGATCCGGGTGGTGTTGTGTCGTACCTTGCCACCCAGCAGGCGCGCGGGCCCTACAAGATCGAGACCGACGGCACCAATGCCTACGTCGGCCGCAACTTTATCCTCTCCAACATCACCTCGTTCGATGTCGGAGCCGATACCAAGGTGCGCAACATCTTCGGCTTCACCAGCCTCAAGGCCAACTCGATGGGCGACATCGACGGCATGCCCTATGGCATCGACAGCAACGGCCCCGGCGGCGGCAAGAACGACTTTACCAAGCAGGTCTCGGAAGAGCTTCAGCTTGCCGGCAAAGCGCTGGGCGGCAATCTCAACTACGTGATCGGCGCGTTTTATTCGCACGAGACCAACGTCGACCTGACGACCAGCCTGCTGCTCGATTTCCCGCCACTCACGTCGACCACGGTCTACCACAAGAAAACCACCCGCGACATGATCGCGGGCTATGGTCAGGCGACCTATGATCTGAGTGATGCAACCGGGATCAAGGGTCTGGGCTTCACGCTCGGTGCCCGCTTTACCCATGAGAAGATCAAGTTCGATGTGCTTGCGGACGACACTGCCTATCAGGCGTCGCCGGCAGCACAGGCCACCTACAACTTCCACCAGAACAAGTCGTTCGGGAACGTCAGCTGGACGATCGGCCTGCAGGACCAGATCACGCCGGACCTGCTCGTCTACCTCGCCTCGCGTCGCAGCTACAAGAACGGCGGCTACAACGGCATCCAGAACCCGGTGCCGGGCCCTGGGTCGCAGGGCGGCGACGGCTATGGCCGCGAAACACTGACCGACGTCGAACTCGGCCTCAAGTATCGCGGCATGCTTGGCACCATGCCGGTGACCTTCAACGTCGCGGGCTACCAGAACTGGATCAAGGATGGTCAGCGCGTGGCCTATACACTGCTCGGTTCGACCCCGGCGGCGGTCACCGTCAACGTGCCACGTTCGAAGATCACTGGCTTCGAGCTTGATACCTCGATCCGCCCGGCGGACTGGCTCTCGATCGGCGGCTCGGTGAATTATACCAATGCCCGCTTCACCGACAATCTCGTCTCGATCGGTGGCGGCGCGCCGGTGGCCTTCGGCACGTATCCGGATACGCCGGAATGGTCGGGCGGCGCCTATGCCGAGGTCAATGTCCCGCTTGCGGGCTCGATCAGCGGCACGTTGCGCGGAGATGTCTACTCGCAGTCGCTGTTCTGGTTCTCGTCGACCGGCAACAACAACACCGGGGCCCATATCGACGGCTACACGCTGGCGAACTTCCGGGTCGGTATCCAGGACGAGAAGGCGGGCTGGTCTCTTTCCGCAAACCTCAAGAACGCCTTCAACCGGACCTACTACGTGGGCGGCATCGCCACCGGCGAGCTGTTCCAGTTCAACACCATCGTGCCGGGCGCGCCGCGCACGTTCATGGCGGAGCTGCGCTACAAGTTCTAAGGTCAGGGCCGGACGGATTCCCTCATCCGCCCGGCCCAGAAGCCCTGCACGGAACGGGGCGCGTTTGAACGATTTCAATTCTGGAGAACACGGATGTCTGGCAAGCTTCGATTTGGTGCCTTCTGCGGCCCCCACCATCCGCTGAACGAGAACCCGACGCTCACCTTGCAGCGCGATCTCGAGCTGGCGGAGCACCTCGAATATCTTGGCTTTGACGAGCTGTGGTATGGCGAGCACCATTCAGCCGGCTGGGAACTGATCGCAAGCCCCGAAGTGATGATCGCGGCTGCGGCTGAGCGCACCAAGCGCATCAAGCTGGGCTCGGCGGTGACCTCGGTGCCCTATCACCATCCGCTGATGATCGCCGAGCGCTACAGCCAGCTCGATCACATGACTCGTGGCCGCGTCATGCTCGGCATGGGGCCTGGTTCGCTGGCCTCCGATGCCAAGATGATGGGCATTCCCGTCGCCAAGCAGCGCGACATGATGGATGAAGGCATCGACGTGCTTGTTCGTCTGCTGCGCGGTGAAACGGTAACGGCCAAGACCGACTGGTTCACGCTCGACAATGCGCGGATCCACATGACGCCCTATTCGCGGCCCGGCATTGACATGATCGCGGCCAGCACAATTTCTCCGACCGGATCGCGCGCAGCCGGGCGCAACGGCATCGGCATGCTCTCATTCGGCGCGACGTCCGGCGGCGCTTTCGATGCGCTTTCGGCCAACTGGAATATCGCCGAGGACACGGCCAAGGCCAGTGGGAAGACGATTGATCGCAAGAACTGGCGATTGGTCGCGCCGATGCATATTGCACCGACGCGTGAACAGGCCCGCAAAGAGGTCGAGTTTGGCGTCGAAGGCTGGGCCGACTACCTGCGCAACGTGGCAGCCTTGCCGATCGTTCCGGGCGGCGGCGATGTCATCGATGCGCTCATGAGCTCGCACATGGCGGTGATCGGCACGCCCGACGACGCCGTGGCGCAGATCAAGCGGCTGCAGGCACAGTCGGGCGGGTTCGGCACGCTGGTGCTGTTTGCGCACAACTGGGCCGATTGGGCCGAGACCAAGCGCTCCTACGAGATGTTTGCCCGTTTCGTCATGCCGCAGGTCGACGACATGATCGACAACCGCGCCGTGTCGGAGGCCGAATGCCGCGCCAACCGGCCCGAACTGGCCGGGCAGATCGGTGCCGCGATCCAGGACCGCATTCAGCGCCACATCGACGAGCATGGCCAGAAGGACATCGCGCCCGAACTCATCGCCGCTTTGCCTCCAAAAGCCTGACCCCGGAGGGAGGTTGCGGGCAGAGCGGTTGACTCTGCCCAGCGCCTTGGCAGCAAGAGCGAGACGCGCCCATGGATTTGTTCATCAAGCATTATGTTCTGCGGGCAGCGGAAGGTGCCGTTTCGGCCTTGCGAGCGGAGCTTGGCCAACTCTCACAGCGGATTGCCGAGATTGATGGCGTTGTCGGGGTCGATCTCCTGCAAGACGAGGCGGATGCCAATCGCTTCATTTTCATCGAGCGCTGGCAATCGGCGGCAGCTTATACCGCCGGCAGCCAGCTGATCGACAAGGCGGCGTTCAAGGCCGTGTTGGCCCATCTTGGCGCGCCGCCCGAAGTTGCAACGCTGAAAGCGCTTGGCGCAGGCTGATGCGGCTAAGCGCCTACGCCGCAGCCCGTTCAAGTGCGCCGCTTGCACCGCCCGCATAGGCCGGGATTGCACCGCTCAGCGTTACCGCATGGTCCAGTTGAAGCATCTCGACCGGGGAGAGTTTCGCCGCGATCTGGCCGATTTCAGGCGCCAATGATCCAAGGGCCGTCGTCAGATCCGGATGCTCGGGCAGGGCCGAGACGACAAGCCGCGTGATCGCTTCGCTGGCAACGATCACCGCCGGCGAAAGCGTGCCTTCCCGGCTGGCCTTGTCATAGGCCTGCTTGCCCAGAAACATGGTTCGGATCATATTTCGCGGCTCGGGACGCTGGATCAAGTGGGCAAAAACCGACATTTCAGCGCGGATGGCACCATCGATTGGCTGCATCAGCCCAAACTCGACGCAATCGAGGATCGCGAGCGGGGCAGGTTCGTGGCCAAGCATCCGCGCCATTTCGCGCGTGCGATGCGCGGCGATGGCATCCGCGTAGGCGACATGGGCGAGCGGCTGCGCGGCGTGGTCCCACGGCTGCACCGCATGCGCGCGGTCCGAAAGGAGCCACTCCTCCGCCGCAGCGATCTCCTCACCCTCGGCTACCACGGCATGGACAAGGCCGGCCTCACGCGCTTCCTCGCCAGAAAGCGTGCGGCCCAACAGCAGAACCTCGAGGCCGAGCGCGACGCCGACGAGCCGCGGCATACGCTGGGTTCCCCCAGCACCAGGTAGGAGCCCCACCGCGCATTCGGGCAGGCCGAGCATGGCCCGGCGATTGCTGGTGACGACGCGGTAGTGCGCCCCGAGCGCCAGTTCGCAGCCACCGCCAAGTGCTAAGCCCGCGATGGCTGCGGCGACGGGCTTACCCGCTGTCTCCAGCCTCCGGATGGCATGGCTGAGCGGGAAGAAGTGGTTGAACGCCATGTCGAACCGGTCAGCAGCGGGGGCAGCGACGATCATGTCGTAAGCCACGCCGAGTTCGGTAAGGTCTGCGCCCGCACAAAAGCCGGTGGCCTTGCCTGATCGCACGAGCACGCCTCTTACATCGGCACGGTGCAGCCATTCGGCAAATTTACCGAGCTCGTGGATAGCCTTGTTCGAAAACACGTTCATCGATCTGTCGGGGCAATCGAACACGAGGTGCACGAGGCCATTGTCCTGCATCTCGGCACGGAACTGCGTGAGAGTGGGCGGGGTCATGGTGTGGGCTCCGGTATCGGCGTGCGCGGTTTGCGGAACTTGCCTGCATCGTCGCGGACACGCTGGGTGGTAACGTCTATCGAGCGCGGGTGTTTGGACTTGGCGAGGTGGTCGGCGAGGAAGGACGAGAGGTCACTCGCTGACAGCGCCGAGTCGGTTTCGATGACGGCGTGGACACGCGCACCCAGATCGGGATCGGACTTGCCGAAGACCGCGCAGCTGCGCACGGCTGGGTGACGCAGGATGGCGGCCTCGACTTCGGCGGGCCAGATGTTGATGCCGCCGCTGATGATCAGATCATCCTTGCGGTCTGCCAGGAAGAGAAAGCCGTCCGCATCGAGCCAACCGATATCGCCGACGGTTTCCCAGCCCTCGGCGGTCGCACGGCGCTCGGCCCCGATGTAGCGGTAAGTCGATCCGGGGCCGCCGGGCGGCATAGCATAGACCTCGCCTTGCTCGCCCGGTGCCGCGTCGCTGCCATCGGGGCGCAGGATGCGGATACGGGCACCGCCGATGGGGCGGCCGACTGAACCGGGACGTTCGAGCCACTCGCGCCCGCCGATCCAGCAGCGGGCAAGACCCTCGGTAGCGCCATAGACTTCCCAGACATGATCCGGGCCGAGCCAGTCGATCCACGCCGATTTGAGCCAAGGCGCCATCGGGGCGGCGGTGTGCACAACCTGCTTCCAAGCGGCATAGCGCGCAGCTGGCCGCGCGGTTTCAGGCAGGGCCATGATCCGGTGCATCATGGTCGGCACCATCAGCGCCCAGCCAATCCCCTCTCGCGCGATGATATCAAGCGCCGCCACCGCGTCGAACCTCTCCATGGTGTGGACGGTGGAGCCATTCCACAGTGCGAACACCGCCGCGCTGAACGGGGCGTTGTGGTAAAGCGGCCCGGGTACAATGACCCGGCCGTCGGCGGGGATTCCGATGAAGGCGGTGCCAGCGGGAAAACCGGCAGGGCGGCCATCGACGATGACCTTGGGCGTACCGGTGCTGCCGCCGCTGGTGCAGGCCTTCCACGACGCCGCAACCGGGCACGGCTCCACTGGGGCATGGTGGGACGAGGGCGCGGGCAGCATCGCGGCATCGATGGCGCAGCGCGGCTGCATCACGCCGATGATGGCATCGTGCTCTGTGGGGGGAAGGCGATGCGAGAGCGGCGCCGGAGTCGCGCCGCAGCGGTAGATGGCGAAAGTGAGCGCGAGAAAGTCAGGCCCGTTCGGAAGCTGGAAGGCCACCAGATCGTGGGGCTCCACACCTTTACCGATGAGCCATGCCGCCAGCTGCGCACTGCGCGCATCGAGCTGGCCAAACGTCCAGCGCTCGGTTCCGTGGACCAGCGCCTCGCGTTCGGGCGGAACCCGCGCAAACAGGTCCGCCAGCGGCAGGAACGCTTCAGAAGCCGACGGCATCGGCGCCCTTCAGGGAAAGGATCGCGCGGGCATCATCCGGCGTGGCGACCTCTAGTCCGAGCCCCTCGATGATCTGGCGCACGCGGGTAACCTGTTCAGCATTGCTCCGCGCCAGTTGCCCGCGCCCGATCCACAGGCTGTCCTCCAGCCCGACGCGCACATGGCCGCCCATGCCCGCAGCCATGGCGGCGACTTTCATCTGGTTCGCCCCCGCAGCCAAGACAGACCAGCGGTAGTTGTCGCCAAACAGCCGGTCCGCTGTCCGCTTCATGTGCATCACGTCATCCGGATGCGCGCCGATCCCGCCTAGCAGGCCGAAACAGGTCTGGATGAACAGCGGGGCTTGCACGAGCCCTTCGCTCCAGAAGTAGTGCAGATTGTAGAGGTGGCTGGTGTCGTAGCACTCGAACTCATAGCGCGTGCCGGTGGCGTTCAGCGTGTCGAGCGCATAGCGGATGTCTTTGAAGCTGTTGCGGAAAACCAGATCGTGGCTCCCCTCCAGCATTTCCGGCTCCCACGCGTGCTGGAACTCCTTGAAGCGCTTCAGCATCGGGAAGAGGCCAAAATTCATCGAGCCCATGTTGAGGCTGGCGACTTCGGGCCTCCACACTTCGGCCGGCTTCACGCGGTATTCGACCGGCATATAGGGCGAGGCGCCGGTGGTGAGATTCACGACTACGTTGCTGCTCTGCTTGATCACGCGCAGGAACGGTTCGAAGTCCTCGGGTGTGTGGACCGGATGACCATCCTGCGGATCGCGGGCGTGGAGGTGGACAATGGCGGCGCCGGCTTCGGCGGCACCCAGCGCCGCCTCGGCGATCTCCTGCGCGGTGACAGGCAGGTGCGGTGACATCGACGGAGTATGGATCGAGCCCGTAACCGCGCAGCTGATGATGACTTTGTGCTGTGCCACGTTCAACTCTCCTGCAGGGCCTGCATGGCATCGCGCCAATGCCGGGCCAAAGTCTCGCGGGTATGGGGTGCGGCGATGCCGATCAGCGCCTGCGCGCGCGCCTCGTGCCCCAGATTGCGCAAGTCTGCCGCGCCATGTTCGGTTACGACCACATCGACATCGAAACGCGAGAGCGAGACCGGACCGTGCCCTCCGCCTGCCGGAACAATGCGGCTGGCAGTGCCTGCCTCCGACGGCAGCGCGATGATCCTCAGGCCGCCGGCGGCCCTTGCGCCGCGCGCATAGTCGCCCCCGCCGCCGGGTCCCGACAGGAACCCCCGCGCCGATGCTTCTGCATGGACCTGTCCGTAAAGATCGACTTCCATCGCCGAATTGATCGTGACGAACCGCTCCATTGCGCCGAGCGTTGCCGGATCGTGGGTGACACTGACCGGGCGGAACTGGAAATGGGGATCGCCGAGCCCGTCATAGAGCGCGGTACTGCCGATCGCGACCCCGACCAGTGCTGACGGGCCGTCTGCCATCGCGCCCGAGCGCACGAGTTCCAGCGCACCATCGCCGATGAGGCCCGTGTGGAGCCGCAGGCCGCGATGGCCCGTGAGCGCGCGGAGCACGGCATCAGGTATCTTGCCCAGCCCGGTTTGAACCGTCGCCCCATCGGGGATGAGCGGCGCGACGTGGGCGGCGATAGCGAGGCTTGTCACGTCCTCGCCGCTGGCCATCGTGCGCAGCGGCTGCTCGCTCTCGTACCAGCCGGTCAGCTCTGCAAATGGAATGCCGGGATCACCCGCCGTGCGGGGCATCAGCGGATTGAAGTGGGCAATGCGCACCGGAATCTCGCGCCACAGGGCCGCGATAAACCCGGTCTCCGCGCCGAAGCTGCAATTTCCCTCGGCATCGGGCGGGCTGCACATGAACAGCGCTGCGGCAGGCTTCTGCTGGCGATAGAGCGCCAAGATGTCTTGATAGCACAGCGGCAGGAACTGGCTTCGCGCGCCTTCGCGGCGCAGTTCCGACGTCTGGAAAAATGTCAGGACGCGCGCGTCATGCCCTGCGCGCCAGACCGCCTTGTTGAGTCCAGGGACAAAGATGCCCGAGAACGTCATCGCGCCCAGTGCTCTTCCGGCGGCGGCAACCTCGGCGATCAGCAGATCGGATTCCGCCGAGCAGGAGGAGACGAGTGTTAGCCCGCCCGGCGGCAGAACGCCGGGCAGGTCTCCAGGGCGCAGCAGGCGCTTCGTCATGTGCTGCGCCCCAAATCCGCCTACTTCACGTATTTGTGGAAGTCCGGCGTGCGTCGTTCCTGGAACGCGCGCATACCTTCCTTCGATTCTTCGGTGTCGTAAAACAGCTTCACCGAATTGAGCGCCATCATCGAAATGCCGCGAATGTTGTCGCTGTCGGCATTGAAGCTGCGCTTGGCCAGCGCCAGCGCCGTAGGCGAACGCTGGCCGAGCATCTCGGTCCACTCATCGACCGCTGCGTCGAGCTCGGCAGCAGGGACCACCTTGTTGACGAGGCCCATCTCGAGCGCTTCCTGCGCCGAGTACTGCAGGTTCAGGAACCACATCTCCCGCGCCTTCTTGTCGCCTACGTGGCGGGCGAGAAATGCAGTGCCCCAGCCGGCATCGACCGAGCCGACCTTGGGGCCGACCTGGCCGAACTTGGCCGTGTCGGCCGCGATGGTGAGGTCGCAGAGCGTGGCAAACACATTGCCGCCGCCAATCGCGAAGCCGTTGACGCGCGCGATCACGGGCTTGGGAATGTCGCGAATGATCGACTGGAATTCGTCGATCGGCAGTCCGACAATGCCGCGCCCGTCATACTGGCCGTCCTTCGCGCTCTGGTCACCGCCGGTGCAGAATGCCTTGTCGCCCGCGCCGGTCAGCACAATCGACGACACACCCCGATCATCGGCGGCAAGCTTGAATGCGGCGATCAATTCCTCGATCGTCTGCGCGCGAAAAGCGTTGTAAAGCTTGGGACGGTTGATCGTGACCCATGCGGCGCGGCCGCGCACTTCATAGAGAATGTCTTCGAATTCGGGGGTGCTCATGGCGCATCCTTCCTTTTGAAACTGCGATAAATTGCGTTCGACCGGCCAACCTTGGTGCCATCGACGGTCATGACCGCCTGCGTGAAAATCAGGCTGCCAGTCCCGCGCAGGAGCGTCACCTCCGCCAGCAGCCACCGACCCCGGGGGACCGGGGCGAGATAGTCGACCGACAGCGTGACAGTCGGCGTATGGTCTGCACCGTCATCGGAATAGTCACGCAAGGCCGCGCATTGGTAATCGGCAAAGGTGGCCAGTGCGCCGCCGTGCATCACGTCAAACGGGTTGCAGTGTGCTGTGGTTACGAACAGGGCCAGCCTTCCGCTCTGGCGATCAATCCATACATCGCCGATCGTCCAGGTCCCGTCGCCGGGGGGCACATGGCAGGCCCAGTTTCCGGCTAGATGAGGCGGACCGATCGGCGGCATTGCGTCTGTCTCAGACCATGTTCATGCCGCCGGAGACCGAAATGGCCTGGCCGGTAATGTAGGCGCCGTCATCGGAAGCGAGCAACGCGACGATCCCGGCGTAGTCCTCAGGCTCGCCCATGCGGCCAAGCGGAATGCCGCGTTCTAGCGCGGCCTTCCACTTCTCGGCCTCGGGGCCGGTGCCGGCGACTTCGGTCATCATCGGGGTGTTGGTCGGCCCCGGGCACACGGCGTTGCACAGTACGTTCTTGCGCGCGAGTTCGCGGGCGATCGACTTGGTGAAGCTGATGAGGCCGCCCTTGCACGCCGAATAGACTGCTTCCATCGCGGTGCCGACCTTGGCGGCATCCGAGGCGATGTTGATGATGCGGCCGCCGCCATGCTCGACCATCTTGCCAGCCACGGCAAAATGGGTGTTGAGATTGCCGGTGAGGTTGATCGCGATCACTTTGTCCCAGAATTCGGGCGTGGTTTTGAGGAAAGGGGCGGGGCGGTCCCAGCCGGCGTTGTTGACCAGCGTCCAAATCGGGCCCAGTTCGACTTCGACCGCCTCGACAGCGGCCTGGACGGCAGGCAGATCGCTGACATCAAGCTGCCAGGTGCGGATGGTGGCACCATCACCCGCCAGCTGCGCAGTCTCTTCGCCCGCCGCCATGCTGAGGTCGAAGATTGCGACCTTGCAGCCTTCCGCCGCAAGCCGCAGCGTCAAGGCGCGGCCAATGCCCTGTCCGCCGCCGGTGACAATGGCGACTTTTCCGTCCAGTCCTCTCACGTATTCCTCCGTTCGGCATTTTTGCATTCAGGTATGGCGGTCAGAGATCCAGGTCCTGCCCGCCCTCTGCTTCGCCGCCCGCCATATCGAGCAGGCGGTTCTTGATTTTCACGAGCACGAGCGCCGCTGCGTCGAGTTCGTCCTCGCTGACTGTGGCCAGAATATCGGCCTCGACCGCGTCGACGCTTTCGCGGATGGTCGAGACAAGCTTGAGCCCGGCGCGGGTCAGGAAGACCCGGCGTGCGCGTGCATCACGTTCATCGGCGCGCCGTTCGACGAACCCGCCTGATTCCATCCGGTCGATCAGGCCGCCAATCGCGACTTTGGTCAGATCCAGGTCTGCCGCCAGCGCGGTCTGGGTCATGCCGTCGCGGCGCGAAAGGAAAGCCAGCACCCACCACTGTGAGCGCGTCAACCCGAGCGGCTTGAGCGCACGATCAACCACGATTCGGCGCAGGCGCGAGACATCGTGAATGAGGAAACCGAAGCGCAGACTGGAATCGAGATTTTTCTGGACCATCAAGGAAACTCCGGGAGAGACATCTCTCGGACTAACCGCAGCTGCGCCTTGCGCAAGAGGTGGAGTAAGCCTGTTCACCTTTTTGCACTCAACTTGCCCTTGAACAGGTCGCGCGAGATGATGGTCTTCATTACCTCGATGGAACCACCGGCGATCTTGACGATCCGCGCATCGGCATAGGCCCGCGCAATGGGATACTCCCACATATAGCCCCAGCCGCCGAACAATTGCAGGCACTTGTCGACGGTCTCGCAGTGCAGCTCTGACGTGACCATCTTGGCCATGGCGGCATCGACGGGATTGAGCTCGCCGCGCATGAACAGCTCGATGCACTTGTCGGTAAACACGCGTGCCATCACGCTGCGGGCTTTCAGGTCGGCGAGCACGAACTGGGTGTTCTGGAAGTCTGCGATGGTCTGGTCGAAGGCCTTGCGCTCGCTGGTGTATTCGACCGTGTAGTCGATCACCGTCTCGATCACAGTGGCTGAGCGGACCGCCTGCGCCAGCCGTTCCTGCGCCAGCTTGGTCATCATCAGCGAGAAGCCTTT
The DNA here is from genome assembly GCA_947375105.1 of Sphingomonadaceae bacterium. GTDB lineage: Bacteria > Pseudomonadota > Alphaproteobacteria > Sphingomonadales > Sphingomonadaceae > Novosphingobium. The sequence continues at coordinate 20,818 of CANCET010000002.1, read as the reverse complement.
GCCTTCCTCGCCCAGCATCGCATCGGCATCAACGCGCAGGTTGTCGAAGAAAAGCTCCGAGGTGTCTTGTGCCTTCATCCCCAGCTTGTCGAGATTTTTGCCCCGATTAAAGCCGGGCAACGAAGCATCGACGAGAAACAGCGTCACGCCCTTGGCGCCGGCGGCGGTATCTGTCTTGGTCGCCAGTACCAGCACGTCGCACATCTGGCCGTTTGAAATGAACACTTTCTGCCCATTGATGACGAAGTGGTTGCCATCGCGCTCGGCCTTGGTGCGGATCGCCTTGAGGTCGCTGCCAGCGTGCGGCTCGGTCATGCCGAGCGAGCCGATCGCCTCGCCGCGCACCATCTTGGGCAGCCAGTGGCGCTTCTGCTCTTCGCTGCCGAAGCTGAGGATATAGGTGGCGACCAGATCCGCATGGATCAGGAAACCCGGGCCGCTGGCACCCACGCGCCAAAGTTCCTCGAACACGACCACATCGAACAGATAGTCGAGCCCAAGACCGCCGTATTCTTCGGGCACGGTGCAGCACAGCATGCCGGCCTCGCCTGCCTTGAGCCACAACTCACGTGGCACGATCCCGTCTTTTTCCCACTGCTCGTGGAACGGGACGATTTCCTTCTCAACGAAGTGACGGACCGTCTGGCGCCACATCTCATGCTCGGGCTGGAAGAGGGAGCGTTCAATCATCAGGCAGCCTTCAGGCGCAGGAATTGGTTGTTGGAAGCAGGCCCGTGCCCCGCAAAGTTCTGACCTTCAGCGACCACGGCGGACAGGCCTGCATGCGCGTAGTCGGCGAAAATGGTCATCGTCCTCTCCGTGTCGGTCCCGTCTGGCCTTGCGGCCAATTGCTCTTGCCAGACAATGTTAAGGTGTTTACTAGATGATTCATGACTGTCAAGCACGAGTGGAAGAAAACCGCCATCTCGGAGCGATAAGGCAGAGTATTGGATCGAGGAGAAGCGGGTGTCAGGGCTAGCGCAATCGTTCGGTATTGCCGCGCTCGGCGGCTATATCCCGTTGCTGCGGCTAGACCGAAAGGCGGTGGCCCGCGAACTGGCCTGGTCCGGCCTGCCGATGCCGCGAACGGGCACGCGCGCCGTTGCAGATTGGGATGAGGATGCGCTGACCATGGCAGTGGAAGCGGCCCGCCCGCTCTGTTGCCGAAGCGCGCCAGAGGCGCTCCGGTTTGCCTCGACTTCAGCTTATTTCACCGATCGCGCGCAAAGCGGGATGGCGCTCGATGCGCTTGCCTTGCCCCGTACTGTGCGCACCAGCGATGCCGGAAACTCGCGGCGCGGAGCCACATCCGCCCTGCTCGACGCTCTGCTCGGTGCGCGCAGCGAGATCGTGACCGCCGGAGAGCAACGGCCCACCCAGCCAGGCAGCGCGGCACAGCTCGCCTTTGGCGACGGCGCGGCGGCGGTGCGAACCGGGCCGCATGCGCCAGCGCGCCTCATCGGCCATGCCAGCCTGTCCTATGACCTCATCGACCGTTACGCGTCGCGCGACCACCCGTTCTCCTACGCCTACGAAGAGCGCTTCGTGCGCGATGCGGCAGTTGCCGAAGTGCTGACACCGGTGGTGCGCGCAGCCTGCGCGGCCGCGGGCATCGCGCCAGCGCAACTCGCCCATGCCGCCGTGCATGAACCCGTCAGCGCATGCTGGCGGGCCGTAGCAAAGGCTTTGGGCAGCAAGGCACCCAATCATTGTGAAGCGGTTTCCGAAATGGCCGGCGATCTGGGCGTGGCCCACGCCCTCTATGGGCTCGGTCTCGCGCTCGACACGGCAGAAGTTGGTGACTTTGTGCTACTCGTCGGCTTCGGCAGCGGCGCCGATGCCATGGTGTTCGAGGTGACTAGCCCGGTTCCGGGGGCGAGCGCCATGGTGGCGGCGCTCAAGGAAGGGCAGGTCCTCGTGAGCTACTCGCGCTTCCTCAGCCTGACCGGCTCGCTCGAGCTTGACTGGGGCATGCGCGCCGAATTCGAGCAGAAGGCGCAAGCCACCGTGCTCGAACGCGTAGGGCGCGACATGGTGGGCTTCGTCGGCGGGCGCGACAGCGCAGGCAACGTGCAGTTTCCTAAAAGTGCCTTCCCGGTCAATCCGGCGCTGTCTGAGGTCGAAAAGATGGAGGACGTGCGGCTGGCCGATCTTGAAGCGACGATCGTTTCGATCACAGCTGACCGGCTCAACTTCAGCCCAGATCCGCCTTTCGACTTCGGCCTTGTCCAATTCGAAAACGGTGCCCGCGTCTTGATGGAAATGGTCAATCGCCCAGCCGATGGCTTTCGCGTGGGAGACCGGGTGCGGATGCGGCTGCGCATCAAGGCGCAGAACCGCCGGCTCGGCTTTCGCACCTACTTCTGGAAAGCGGCCCCGCTGGTGCGGCCCGTGCTGGGAGAAGCCTGATGGCCACGGGAATTCGCGACAAGGTTGCCATTGTCGGCATGGGCTGCACGCGGTTTGGCGAGCGCTGGGATGTGGGTGCGGACGGGTTGATGGTCGAGGCGTTTCTCGAAGCGCTGGCCGATGCCGGGATCGAGCGCGCGCGCATCGAAGCCGCCTGGGTCGGAAATGCGCTCGATGATATCAATGTCGGCAACAGTGCACTCCCGGCAGCCCATGCACTGCGACTGGACAAGGTGCCGGTGACCCGCGTCGAAAACATGTGCGCCACCGGCACCGAGGCGCTGCGCGGTGCGGCTTACGCCGTCGCCTCGGGCGCAGTGGATATCGCGCTGGCGATTGGCGTCGAGAAACTAAAGGACACCGGTTACGGTGGGCTGCCGCTGCGCACCAAGGGCGTTCAGAATGACCTGTGGATGCCTTATGGTTCGGCTCCGGGGACTTTTGCGCAGCTGGCTGGTGCCTATGCCGCGCGGCACGGCATCGCGCCGGGCGATCTCAAACGTGCGATGGCGCATGTTTCGTGGAAGAGCCACCAGAACGGTGCGCTGTCGCCCAAAGCGCACCTGCGCGGCACGGTCGACATGGACAAGATCCTAAACGCGCCGCTGATCGCCGATCCGCTCGGCCTGTTCGATTGCTGCGGGGTTTCGGACGGCGCGGCGGCGGCTATCGTCACCACACCCGAGATCGCGCGCGCGCTCGGCAAGGCTGACCCGGTCACGATCAAGGCGATCCAGCTTTCGGCGAGCAATGGCTGGGAAATGCAGTTCGGCGCATGGGATGGGGCCACGGTGCCCAATACCCGCGCCGCCGCCGCGCGCGCCTATGCCGAAGCCGGTATCCGTGACCCGCGCGCCGAACTCGACATGACCGAAGTGCATGACTGCTTCTCGATCACCGAACTGGTGACCATGGAGGACCTCGGCCTGTCGGACGAAGGCCGCGCGCCGACCGACATTCTCGACGGGCGTTTTGATCGCGGCGGCGCAATTCCGTGCCAACTCGATGGCGGGCTCAAGTGCTTTGGCCATCCAGTTGGCGCTTCGGGCCTGCGCATGGCCTATGAGGTCTATACGCAGCTTCAGGGCCGGGCAGGCGACCGCCAGCGGGATAAGGTCGATTTCGGCCTCACGCACAACCTTGGCGGTTCGCCGTTCAACAGCGTGGCCGCCGTCGCGATCCTTGGCCGGCTGAACTGAGAAGGATATTGTAATGGCGGGCCTTTGGTTTGACGAATTTAGCGTTGGGCAGGTGTTCCGGCACGAAGTCCGCAAGACTGTGCTCGATTATGAGAACAGCCTGTTTTCCTCGCTGACCTACAATCCGGCTCAGATCCATATCGATCACGCCTATTGCGAAGGCACCGAGTTTGGCCAGCCGCTGATGAACTCGATCTTCACGCTCGGGCTGGTCATTGGGCTGAGCGTGCAGGACACCACGATGGGCACCACCGTAGGCAATCTCGGGATGACCGATACGACCTTCCCCAAGCCTGTCTTCTCGGGCGATACGCTCCGTGCTGAAACGAAGGTGCTGGAGCTTAGGGAGAGCAAATCGCGGCCCACGCAGGGCATCGTCACCTTCGAACACATCGGGCTTAACCAGCGCAATGAAGTGGTATGCCGCACAGTGCGCAACGCGCTGATGATGAAGAAGCCGGCATGAGGTTGCGCTCGCTTCTATTCGTGCCCGGAGACAGCGAGCGCAAGTTCGCAAAAGGGCGCACGGCTGGCGCGGATGTGCTGATCCTCGATTTGGAGGATGCGGTTGCGCCGTCGATGAAAGCCGTTGCACGTGATCTCGTGGCGGGGTGGCTGTGCGAGGCAGACGATGTCGAGGCCAGCTTGTTCGTGCGGGTCAATCCCCTAGATACCAGTCTTACCTCCGATGATCTCGCCGCAGTGGTGCGCCCGGGACTTGCTGGCATTCTTGTGCCCAAGGCCAATGGTGCGCACGATATCGCGACGATTGCAGGGATGATCGATCCGCTGGAGGCCGCCGCCGGAATGGCGCCCGGTACGGTCAAGATCATGGTCGTCGCCACTGAGACCCCGCAGGCGATGTTTGCGCTCGGCAGTTATACCCCGCCGCATCCGCGCCTGATTGGCCTGACGTGGGGCGCGGAAGACCTTGCGGCCGCCATCGGGGCGACGGACAACAAGGAACCGGATGGGCAGTGGACCGAGCCCTATCGCTTTGCGCGCTCTCTGTGCCTGTTCGCCTCGGCGTCGGCCGGAGTGATGCCGGTCGATACGCTTTATGCTGATTTTCGCGACGGGGCGGGGCTTGAGGCCGATTGCCGCCGGGCCCGTCGCGACGGGTTCTTGGGCCGTATCGCGATCCATCCTGATCAGGTCGCCACGATCAACCGCTGCTTCACCCCCTCAGACGAGGAGGTCGCGCATGCCCGCCGGATCGTGGACGCATTCGCCGCCAATCCCGACGCCGGTACGCTCGGGATCGACGGCAAGATGTTCGATATCCCGCACCTCAAGGCCGCGCTTAAGACGCTGGCAGCCGTCGGAGAAACCGCATGACCCAAGCTCGCTCGCTTCCCACCGAGGAAGACCTTCAGGCTATCCGCGAAGGCGTTCGTGCCGCCTGTGCGCCGTTCGGCGATGACTATTGGCTCGCACGCGATGATGACGGTGAGTTCCCGCGCGAATTTCACCGCGCGATGGCCGATGGCGGTTGGCTTGGCATTACCATGCCTGAGCAATTCGGCGGTTCGGGCCTCGGCGTGACCGAGGCAATGACGATGATGAGTGAGGTCGCGGCTTGCGGCGGCGGGTTCGCGGCGGCTTCGACCATCCACATCAACCTGTTCGGCCCGCACCCCATCGTGGTGGAGGGCACACTGGAGCAGAAGGCGCGCTGGGTCCCGCGGCTCGTTTCGGGCGAGGACCAGTGCTGCTTCGGCTTTACCGAGCCCGACGCTGGGCTAAACACCACGCGGATCAAGACGTTCGCCGAGAAAGTGCCGGGGGGTTATGTGGTCCACGGCCAGAAGGTCTGGACCTCGACCGCCCAAGTCGCGAACAAGATCATGCTTCTGACTCGGACGGCCAAGTTCGAGGACTGCGCCCGGCCGACTGATGGCATCACGATCTTCTACACCGATCTCGACCGGTCCAAGATTGATGTGCGACTGATCAACAAGATGGGCCGCAAGGCGGTGGATTCGAATGCGATCTTCATCGACGGGCTGTTCATTCCTGACGAGGACCGCATCGGCGAGGAAGGGAAGGGCTTCGGCTACATCCTCCACAGCCTTAATCCCGAACGCATCCTCATCGGCGCCGAGGCCATTGGAATCGGGCGCGATGCGCTGCGGCGGGGCGTGAACTATGCGAAGGAACGCGTGGTGTTTGATCGGCCGATCGGCATGAACCAGGGTATCCAGCACCCGCTTGCGGAAAAGTGGATGTATCTGGAGAGCGCCTGGCTGATGGTCGAAAAGGCTGCGCGCCTTTATGACCAGGGCCTGCCCTGCGGGGCCGAAGCCAATGCGTGCAAGTTCCTCGCCGCGCGCGCTTGCCATGATGCAGCGTGGCAGGCGGTCGCCACCCATGGCGGCTTTGGCTATGCCAAGGAGTACCACGTCGAGCGGCTCTACCGGGAAAGCGCGCTGACCCGCCTCGCGCCAATCACCGAGCAGCTGATCATGTGCTTCATTGCCGAGAAAGTGCTCGGCCTGCCCAAGAGCTATTGAGGAAAAATCCATGGGGATGATGGACGGTAGGGCGGTGCTGGTCACCGGCGCGGGGCGCGGCGTGGGGCGTGGGATCGCGCTCGCTATGGCTGAGGCGGGGGCGGCGGTGGTCGTCAATGACCTTGGTGTTGCGCTGAGCGGTGAAGGCCAGGATGAAGGCTCGCCCGCTGAGCAGGTCGTGGAGGAAATCCGCGCGACAGGCGGCAAGGCTGTCGCCAACCACGACAGCGTGTCCGACTGGCTCGGTGCGGGCCGCATGATCAAGGCGGCCATCGACAGTTTCGGCCGGATCGACGGGGTGGTCAACAACGCGGGCAATCTGCGCGATGTCTACTTCCACAAGATGAGCCCGGACGATTTCCGCGCGGTGATCGAAGTGCACCTCATGGGCAGCTTCAACACCAGCCGTGCAGCAGCGCCCTTTTTCAAGGAACAAGGCAGCGGCGCCTATGTCCATATGACCTCGACCAGCGGACTGATCGGCAATTTCGGGCAGGCCAATTACTCTGCGGCCAAATTGGGGATCGTCGGACTTTCAAAGTCGATCGCACTCGACATGCAGCGCTTCGGCGTGCGTTCGAACGCCGTCGCACCGTTCGCGTGGACACGCATGATCGACTCCATTCCGACCGATACGCCCGAGCAGCAGAAGCGCGTGGACGGTCTCAAGAAGCTTGATGCTAACAAGATCGGGCCCTTGTGCGTCGCCCTGTGCGGCGACGGGGCTGCCAAGGTCACCGGACAGATCTTCGGCGTGCGCAACAACGAGATTTTCCTGTTCTCGCAGCCGCGCCCGATGCGCGCTGCCCACACCGCCGAGGGCTGGACGCCTGAAGCCATTGCCGACCGGGTCTTCCCTCAGTTCGCGAACGACTTCTATCCGCTACACCGTTCGGCCGAGGTCTTCAGCTGGGATCCCGTGTGATCGATCCCGCCGCTATTCTGGCGTATGATTTCGGTCAGCCGGAGCAGACGTATGTGCCGCGCGACGCGATCCTGTATGCGCTGGGCGTGGGGCTGGGCAGCGATGCCCTCGATACGGCCGTTCTCGCCTTCCTCGACGAGCGGAGCCTGGCGGTCCTCCCGACGTTTGCTGTCACTCTGTGTACGCCAGGGATGTGGATCCGTGATCCCGCACTTGGCGTCGATTTTGCCAAACTGGTCCATTCGGCGCAGTCTGCCGATTTTATAGCGCCCCTGCCGCCCGAGGCATGTGTTCGGGGTGAGGCGCAAGTTCTCTCGCTGACCGACAGGGGTGAGGGCAAAGGCGCGGTGCTGGTGCTCGAACGGCGGATTTTCGACGTTGCCAGCGGTGCGATGTACTGCCGCCTGCATCAGACGCTGATGTTGCGAGGGGATGGCGGTTTTGGCGGATCGCCCGCGCCGCGCAACGAAACCGCATTACCGGATCGCGTCCCTGATCTGACCGTCAGCTTTGCGACAAGCCCGCGTGGCGCGCTGATCTATCGCCTCTCGGGCGACTGGAACCCGCTGCACCTCGATCCGGAAGTGGCGCGCGCGGCTGGTTTTGAACGACCGATTCTGCAGGGCCTTGCCAGCTTTGGCATCGCCGGTGTGGCGGTTTCGCGCGCAGTGGGGCGCGATCCGGCTGCCCTCTCGCGGCTGGCGTGCCGGTTTTCGGGCGTGGTGCTGCCCGGCGACGAATTGGAATTCCAGATCTGGCAACGTGAAGGCGCAGCCGCGCACTTTGCCGCCTATGTCGGCAACCGCAAGGTGCTCGATGGAGGCGAAATCACATGGAGAAACACGTGACTGCGAGCAGCCTGATCCTATGAGTCTCGATGCGTTGTTCCAGCCGCTGCAGCTTGGCGGGCTGACCTTGCCCAACCGGGTGATCATGGCCCCTCTCACTCGCGCCCGCGCGACGCCTGGCAATGTGCCGACGCCGCTCATGGCGCAGTATTATGCGCAGCGCGCCGATTGCGGGCTGATCGTTTCCGAAGCGACCGCGGTCGATCCGCTCGGGATGGGCTGGTACCGGGTGCCTGGTCTTTGGACTGCGGACATGGTCGCGGGTTGGGCGCAGGTCACCGGCGCTGTCCATGCAGCGGGTGGGAAGATCTTTGCGCAACTATGGCACATGGGGCGCCTGGTGCTGCCTGATTACATCGGTGGTGCGCAGCCGCTGGGCCCATCGCCCATCGCTGGGGAAGGGCAGACGTTTGCGCCGCCACCGCCGGACTATGTGGGCGGTTTCCTGCCGATGAAGGCTTACGTCGTCCCGCGCGAGATGACCCATGCGGATATCGCCCATGCGGTCGAAGCCTATGGTACCGGCGCCGCGAATGCGCTGGTCGCCGGGTTCGACGGCGTGGAGATCCATGCCGCCAACGGCTATCTCATCGACCAGTTCCTGCAATCGAACGCCAACCATCGAAGCGATGCTTATGGCGGTGACCTGGCAGGTCGCTCGCGCCTGCTGCGCGAGGTTCTGGAAGCCGTGACGGCAGCGGTCGGCCCCGGGCGGGTCGGTCTCCGCATCAGCCCGACCAGCGCGCGCAAGGGCATGGGCGATGAAAACCCCGATGCGCTGGCCGATGCCGTCGCAGCGTTGGCGCAGGAATTCGGCATCGCCTACATTCACCTGATCGAGCCGATTGCTTCCGGCTTCATGGAGCGGCCCGATAATCCGGTCATCGAGCGCATCCGTGCGATTTTCCGGGGCGTCGTGATTCAGAACGGTAGCTTCGATGCCCCGGCAGCCAATGCCTGCATCGCGGCTGGCAAGGCCGATGCGGTCTCGTTCGGGCGGCCCTATATCGCCAATCCCGATCTCGTGATGCGCATGCGCGGCGGGCATCCACTCGCGCTGGCGGATATGGACCATGCCTATGTCGGCGATGCGCGTGGCTATACCGATTATCCGATGTTTGCGGCTTCGGTTTAGCGCATGATGCTCACCCGACCTGGCGCGTGGCCCCTTCCCAGTGCGGCGCGCGCAGGTCCTTCTTCGAAACCTTGCCCGATGGCACCAGCGGGAAGCTTTCCATGAACGTCACTCGCTTGGGCACTTTGTAGCCCGCCAGCAGCGTTCGGGCGTGTGCGATGAGCGCGGCTCCATCGAGCCCGCTATCGGGCTGGCGGATCACGCAGGCCATCACCGCTTCGCCCCACCGCGCATCGGGCACGCCGATCACCGCGACTTGCGCCACCTCCGGGTGGGTCGAAAGCGCGTTCTCCACCTCAGCACAATAGATGTTCTCACCGCCCGAGACGATCATGTCCTTGACCCGGTCGACGATGTAGTAAAGCCCCTCTGAATCGCGGCGCGCTACATCGCCGGTACGGTACCAGCCATTCTGCAGCACTTTGGCGGTGGCTTTTTCCTGTTTCCAATACCCGGCGGTGATGGCAGGCGCACGTGCGATCAGTTCGCCTGGCTCACCCTCGGGTACATCGTTCCCGGCGGCATCTACGATGCGCAGCTCGATCAGCGGCAGGGGCCGACCGCAGCTTTGCAGCTTGGCCTCGTCCTCAAGGTCATGCTCGCTTGGCCGCAGGATCGTGAAGGCCCCGCAGGCCTCGGTGGCGCCATAGAACTGCATGAACTGGCACGGCATCTGCGCGATGGCGCGCCGGATCAGGCCCAGCGAAATCGGCGATCCAGCATAGAGCACGAGCCGCAGAGACGAGAAATCGGTCTGGGCCGCGCGCGGATGATCGAGCAGCATCTGGATCATCGTCGGGGTAAGCGTCAGCAAGGTCGGACGGTCGCGCTCGATCGTCTCGCAAATCACGCCGGGATCGAACTGGCGCACGATCGAGACTGCGACGCCGTTGTAGAGGCACTGGAACGCGATGCCGATCGAGAGCAGATGGAAATTGGGCAACGGGTTTATGAATATATCGCCCTCGTGCCATTCGTAGGCGGGCTCGAGATGCTCGCACAAACGCATCCGGTTGAACCCGCCGTGGCTCAGCATCACGCCCTTGGGCTTGCCGGTGGTGCCTGAGGTATAGAGCTGGATGGCAACGTCTTCCTCACTGATGAACAGGTCGGGCTTTGTCGCACTATCGCCGGAATAGCGGCGCTCTAATGTGTCTTCACCGTCGAACCAGATCACCTCGACCGCACACACTGAAGCTTCCGCTGCGGCGTTCCACAGGTCTGCCAGCGCGCGCTCGACGAATACGATCCGCGCCGTGCTGTCGTCGATGAGCTGCGCCAGTTCGGCGGCCGAAAGGCGCCAGTTGAAGGGGACAAAGGCGGCGCGCGTTCGGGCCGTGGCGGTCAGCGCGAAGTAGAAATCGGGGCTGTTGAGGCCAAGGAAGCCGATCCGGTCGCCCGGCTCCGCACCATGCGCCAGCAGGCCGTTCGCTATGCGGTTGGAAACCGCATCATACTCGGCAAAGGAGATCGTGCGATCCCCTTGAACCAGCGCGCGCCGCCCGGGCGCGGTGCGCGCATGGTATTCGATGAATTCGCCGAGCGTCCTGACTTCGGGGTAGAGCCACATGGGAGTGTCCTCAATCGATCAGCAGCACGGCCTTGACGCATTTCCCGTGGTGGGCATCGTCGATGGCCTCGTTGATCTGGTCCAGGCGATAGGTCTTGATGAACGTCTCGACCGGAAGTCGCCCCGCTTTGTGGTGCGCGATCAGTTCGGGGAGGAACACCGCTGGTTCGGAATCGCCCTCGATGATCCCGCGCACTGTGCCGCCCTGGGTGATGAACTGAACGACGGGAACTGGCAGCGCGGCATCGAGCGAGCCCGGTACGCCGAGCAGCCCGATCCGACCGCGATTGGCAATCATGTTCACACTCTGCACGACGACCGGCATAAAACCGCTGGTGTCAATCACCATGTCGGCGCCTTCGGGAATGATGCCCCGAACCGCAGTGGCCATATCGCCTTGTCCGTCGAGCACATGGGTTGCACCGAGCTGCATTGCCAGCGTGCGGCGGCCCTCCTGCGGCTCGATCACGATGATCGTGGCGCATCCGGCAATCTGTCCACCCAACACAGCGGAGAGACCGACGGCACCCGCACCGAGCACTACGAGTGCTTCGCCTGCCTTTGCGCCGAGAGAGCGCAGGACGCCGCCCACGCCAGTCTGGATACCGCAACCCAGCGGCGCGAGGACCGCGAGATCGGCGCTGTCATCAACCTTGAGTACGTTGCGCTCGTTCGCGATTGCGAGCGAAGCGAACGATGACTGGCCGAAGAAGTTGTCTGAAATCTGCTTCCCATCGCGGGTTACGCGGCTTGATCCGTCGCCGCGCGCAGCAATCATGTTGAGCGGAACGAAGTGGCTGCAATAAGCTGGTTCATGGCGCTCGCACGGCTTGCATGCGCCGCACGAATTGAATGTAAGCAACACCTTGTCGCCCGGCTTCACGCCGGTCACACCTCCGCCGACTGCATCGACGATGCCGGCGCCCTCGTGGCCGAGAATGGCGGGGAACTGCAGCCCCATTGCGCCCGAGGCGACCACCAGATCGGTATGGCAGATGCCCACTGCCTTGATCGCGACGCGGACTTCGCCTGCCTGCGGCTGTGCGACGTCGACCGCCTCAATCAAAAACGAGCCATTGGGTTGGTTGAGAACGGCTGCGATGGCGTTCATGGCATTAGGTCCTAGTCATCTTTGATGGGAAGAATCGCTTCGAGGCTTTGCGTGAAATAGACATGGCTGAGCTATGCTGCGCATTCTGGCGATGCGTGGAACGCCGCCCTTGGTTAGAGAGTTCCTGTCGTCTTGATGGCCTTCGTTCGAGACAAAACCACATCGTTCACACCCTGGCCCATACTCGCTGACCCGCGTGTCGATGCCTAGGAAAAATCATATCACAACCAGTAAACAGGTGTACAGTAGGTTCTTCGGAAAAACGCGAATGCTGCGCTATAATGGCTGAGCGGACGTCCGATCCTGCCGGCGTTATGCGGCAACCGACGAGCCCTCCCGTCCCGTCACCATGATCCAATCTCCCCTATGATTCGGACACTTCGAAATACGCTGACAACAGGGGGAAGGTAGGCACGACCTGTCCCTCGTCAGGACATTCGGCACGGCTCGCGCGGTTTAATAGCGGAGTGTAGGCCTTGTCTGGGGGTTGATCTTAGGCGGCGTGCCGTGCCGAATGTCCTGACGACGGAGAGTGGCTCGCGACAGCGGGTCCATCATCCCTATCTGACGTCGTCGGGTTCGAATTGCAGCGTTGACCGCGGATGGATATGCCGGTCGACGTGAGTTCTGCCACGAAACATTTTTCGTGGCTTTCCTTCCGCCATGAGGCAAAAACGCGTCCCATCGAAGGACAGCCGAGTTGAGCATGGACACGCACAGCCAGGGCTGAACAGGGGGAGACCATGCGCCAGTATCTCGTCATCGCGGCGGCCGCTCTGCTTTTGCTTTCCGACGCCGGACGGCTCGCGCGGGCGGCCTCCCCTGCCGCCGTCGATATTGCCAACCCGTGGGCCGACCTTGTCCTCGTGGACGGCGTCGTCCACACGGGCGATCCGCAGCAAACGACTGCTGAAGCAATCGCCGTCACGGGAGAGCGCATCGCGTATGTCGGCACGAGCGCTGGTGCTCGCGCGCTGATCGGTCCCACGACCCGTGTTGTCGAACTGAACGGCCGGGCGGTGCTGCCGGGATTTCAGGACTCCCACGTCCACCCTGCAGCCATCCCTGACCCTGAGCGCGCAGTCGATCTGCACGGGCTAACACGCCGTGACGAGATTCTCGAACGCATCCGCAATTTCGCGGCAGCACATCCGACGCTGCCCTGGATCCTGGGTGACGGCTGGGACGAGGTTGCTTTCCTGCCAAGCGGGCAGCCGAACCGACGAGACCTCGATGCCGTGGTACCCGACCGTCCGGCCTATCTCACCAACAACTCCGGTCACGAGGGCTGGGCGAACGGCCGTGCCCTTGCCGCTGCCAACATCGGCCGGGACACCCCGGACCCATTGAATGGGCGCATAGAACACGATGCTGACGGTGAGCCGTCCGGAGCGCTTCAGGAATCCGCCGCGATGGAGCGGGTGGAGCGCGTGATCCCACCGCCTACCGCCGAGGACTATCGACGCACGCTGACGGCGGCCCTGCGTACGATGAATGCGCAAGGCATCACCGCGCTGGAAGAAGCAATGGCGACACCAGAGATCGCCGCCGCGTATCGGGCACTCGATATCTCAGGCCGTCTGCCGATGCGGGTTCATCTGTGCCTCGCGCATCGCGCCGAAGACAGGGACGAGCCGCAGATCCGCCGATTCATAGCTGAACGACGCGCCCTCTCAGGCCGGCGGGTGAAGGCAGACTGCGTGAAGGTCTTTCTCGACGGCGCCTACGGATCGCACACCGTCGCGCTGCTCGAGCCCTATGTGGACGGACCGCAATACGGCCGCGGCGAGATATTCATCGCGCAACAGCGCCTCAACCGCCTCATCATCCGTCTCGACCGATTGGGCTTTCGGGCGCATTTCCATGCGCAGGGTGACGCGGCCGTCCGCGCGGCGCTTGATGCAGTTGCGGCCGCGCGTCATGCCAACGGCGACCATGGGCCGATCCATACAATCGCGCACGTCAACCTCGTCGCGGCATCAGACCTCCCTCGCTTCCGGGCGCTTCGGGTCGCGGCGAACATGGCGCCGCTCTGGAGCCGGCAGGATCCCTGGGAGCGGGTGTTCGCGCCGCGCCTGTTCGGCGCGACCCGCGTCGGGGGGCTGTTTCCGACGCGGCAGCTGCTCAAGAATCACGCGCTCCTCGTCTGGGGGTCGGACTGGCCCGTGACGGGCGTGAGTCCCATCGAAGGACTCGAGACCGCCATCACGCGTCGCTACGCGGGAGGTCGTGACCCGGAGGGGCAGGAAGACCACCCCCTCAATGCAGCGGAGTCTCTAACGCTGGCCGAAGCGATCGCCGCATACACTGTCAACGGGGCCCGGTTGCAGGGAGAGGCTGCCCAGCGCGGGACGCTGACGTCCGGCAAGCTCGCCGACTTCGTCGTTCTCGACCGCGATCCCTATGCAATACCGGCGCTCTCGATCCATGCGGCGCGCGTGGAACTTACCGTCCTCGGCGGCGACGTCGTCCATGAGGGCGCCCCGGCATCGACCGGGCCCTGAACGGCGTCCCGCGCAGTCCCTCAGCGGTCGCAGCCTGGGCGGTGTCACCGGTTAAACGGCGCTATGAATACAACAATGGCCGGCCCCACTTATCCTTGTCCAGCCGCAGGGCCCTTCGTGTTTAACCGCTGGACTCTCGTTATGACTGAGGGACTGCCGGGGGGCAGGTCAGATACCTTGAGCAGGCACGTTGATTCGGGACTCACAGTTTGGCCGCCCGGAAAATGGCTGGTTTTGGGGAGGTTGCTGACAGTCAAATTGAGGATACACCAATAAGGAAAGCCACCGTACTTTCCCTAAATTGAACCATGCTCGCTCCGGTCACGAACGTGATCGCAGTGTCACTTGACGCGGTTTTCGAGCGTGCCCAGTTGCTCGGCCCGGATGGTCACGACATCGCCCGGCTGCAAATAGCCGCCAGAGGCGCGGTCATCGGTGATGGTCCGCTCGATGATCGCCGCGATCGGGCCGCTGCGGCCGAACTTTGTCACCCAGTCAAAGGTGCCGCGCACGAACGTCGCAGGCCCCGGACCCTGAAAGATCGTCCCGGCAGGAGTCCCTGCCAGGACCAGTGTACGATCGGGCAGGATTCCTGCGCGGCTGACCGGCAGACTTGCGCTGCCTTCGCGCCATGTCCAGACGACACCAGCCCGTTTGGCCGTTTCGGCCAGCAAGCGGTCAAGGTCCCAGATCCACTTGGTCACGCGGCTGTGCTGCCGTTCCTCGCCATTCACGGCAAGGTGCAGCTCCAGCGGTTCGACAAAGGCCTTGATCTCTCGCGGCACGACGAACAGGTCGCCAACGGGCAGGAAACCGGCGCTGCTCTTGCCATCGGTAAAGCCCTTGCCCGATGCGGTATCGTTGGTATCCACCCCGCGCAGCAAGGCGGCCCGATCTGTCACGTCGTTGCACAGGATCAGCCCGCCCTTGGCGCCAGCGGCGGCCTCTAATGGCGCCAGCGTGACGAAGCACAGCTCGACCTCATAATCGAGCAGGCCTTTGCTCGCAGGGATCGCGGCGCGAGATGCTGTCGGCTGTGCGATCTTGGCGAACATGAAGGGGCCGCTTTTGACTTTGGCTTCATCGGCATGCTCGGGATAGTTGGTGGCGACGGCGGCGTGAACGGCGCGCAGATCGACCGGCATGGCGAGGGTTGCGGCATCGTGGCTGACGCTGGTTCTGGCTGCGGCGATGAATGCGGCGATCACCTCATAACCAAGGCGATTATATGCATCGATGGCATCTTCGCCGGGACGAAGCAGCTGTGTCAGATCGATACCGGTCACCACGCCGTCACGGTAGCGGGTGACGGCTATGGTCCGGGCGTTGGCACCTTCACCCGATCGGGCGAACGTGAGCGCCTGGTCAGGCGGCGCGATAGCAATCGTCGCGCGCAGGGGTATGGTCGGGGCGGGCCGCAGCGGAACGCGCACCAGTTGCGGTCCAGACCCGACGAAGCCCGCTGCCATGACGATCGCTGCCAACCCGATGGTTGCCACAGAAAGGATGCGCATGTCTGGGCCTATCGGGTCGCAGAGGCGTTGCAGTTGCCAGCAAATTCGGCATGCAGCGCGGGCAGAAACCCTGCCAGGTGCGGCATTTCTTCGGCGCAGTGGACCAGCAACGCTCTTGCCTCGCTCTCGCCGAGGCGCTGCACCAACTTTGCAATCGGTGCCGCCAGGCTGCCAATGAGATTGCGC
This sequence comes from Sphingomonadaceae bacterium, assembly GCA_947375105.1. Classification (GTDB taxonomy): domain Bacteria; phylum Pseudomonadota; class Alphaproteobacteria; order Sphingomonadales; family Sphingomonadaceae; genus Novosphingobium. The sequence continues at coordinate 4,904 of CANCET010000002.1, read as the reverse complement.
CCGGCGACGTGCCGACCGCCCATCCAGAAGCGAGAGCGCATTTCGCTGCCCCCGGCTACTGCGCGAACATGATGCGCCAGATAGCCGATGTCGATCGGCGCATCGCCAAGCCCGATGCGGGCGCAGACGATGGTGGCGCGGGAATCGTCATCCAGACTGCGGTCGGTAAAGCCCAGCGACGCGGGCGGCACGAAGCGGATCGCGCCCCGGATCAGGGTGCTGCCGATGTATTCGTCAACAATAGAGGTCTGGCCGATGTAGAGCGCGCGGCCGCTGGTGCCGGCCGGCGGCGTCTCGCGCCAGCCGACATGGACATGGGCCTGTGGGTGCCAGAGCTTGTATTTGGCCGGGGTATCGCCGTGCCACCCGAACCACCAGTCGATCATGGCTGGGGTAACGCCGGGCATTTGGGTGCGCACGCTGACGCGCATTCCGCCATCCGGCGTGAGGACAAAGCCATCCTCCAGCACCGCTGCACCGCCAAACAGATTTTCCGCCGCATTCTCGAACCCCGGCAGCAGCGGGGCCGGCACGCCGCCCCGATCGAGCGCCGCACAGACATGCGGTGCCACCGGAGCCATCCGGGGATTGAAGAAGCGCGCGAACGGCTGGGCCGCATCGGCGGCGTGATATCCCAGATAGCGCCCGGCAATGGGTTTGCTGCTCTTCATGCCACGCGCCCCATGTAAGGATTGAACAGGCCGTCCGGGTCATATCGCAAGCGCAGTGCATCGAGCCGGGCGAGATTGGCGGGCGCCATGAACGGTGCCGGTCGGCGCCCAAGGTTTTCATCGGCCAACTGGATGCCGACGCTGTGTTCCTGCAGCGCGCGCATGTGATCGGTCGCCCAGCTTTCATCAGCGGGGTTGGCCACCGTGCTGCCGCGCAGCCCGCCATACAGCGCGAAATAGGTCCGCGCCTCGAGCGAAAATGCCATGTCGGGGCGCGTCGCCGGGCCGTTCCAGTTGAGCCACAGCGCATGGCTGGGAGCGGCGGGCTGGGTATCAGCGATACGCCGCAAGGCCGGTAGAAGCGGATCGATTGGCGTGTTCATCCACATGCTATCTGCCGTCCAGCGGGTGTTCGGCAGGAACAGCGTGCGTTCACCACCTTTCATCATCATGCCCAGCGAGACCGGCAGCAGCGGAAGGGTAAAACTCGCAAACTTGCGGATCGGGCTCTTGTCAATGAACGCGACGGCCGCGCGCGCCTCGCGCCAGCTATCAGCGAGCACCGGTGTCAGCACCTGGATGCCGTGCGCGAAGATTCCCATGGCCTTGCGGTCGAAGACGAGCTGGAATTCGGCAAAGGGGGCGACAGAAGGCCCGACGTGATCCGCCCATGCCATGACGGCTTCCAGGTGGCGGATGCGGAAGACCTGGATCTTCATCCCGACAAACTTGGGGCGCGGCTGAAGCCGAAGGTGAAAGCGCAAGACGACGCCAAAAAAGCCGGGGCCGGAACCGCGCGCGGCCCATAGCAAGTCGGGGTTTTCGGTTTCGCTGGCATGCACCAGAGTGCCGTCGGCCAGAACGACATCGATACCGATCACGCTCTGGCACGCCAGCCCCGAGGCCCGGCTGTTCCAGCCAAAGCCGCCCTGCAGCAGGAAACCGCCCATCCCCACTGTGTAAGCGTGGGCCACCGGGAAAAAGAGTTTGTGCTTCACCAGCGCGGCATTGAAATCGCCGGCCAGACAGCCGGGGCCGATCGTTGCCGTGCCTCCTGCCGGGTCGATGGCAATGCTGTCGAGCCGCGAGAGATCGATCAGAATACCGCCGTCGCGAATGTGGTTTTGTGCCCAGCTATGCCCGCCCGAACAGATGCCGATGGTCAGGCCCTGATCCCGCGCTTGCCGCACGGCAGCCACCACGTCAGCGTCATCATTGGCCTGAACGATGAGCGCCGGACGGCGGCCCGGGTCTTGCGCGTTGAAGCTGGTGCCGAGCAGCGCCGTATCAAAATCCACCTCGCCCCTCGCGACGGTTCGGCCCGCACCTGCACTTTGCTTCATAGTGATTTCCCCTCGGGAAGCCGAGCCGGCGGCAGCGCCAGCCAGCGCAGCGGCAACGCCGGGGCAGGGCCAAATGCCACTGCTTCATGGCCAAGTGCCGCCGCGGTTTCGGGATCAAGCCCGAGCCATTCGAGCAGGCGGGTCGTTGCAGTTTCGATGGCGGTGATCGCCAAAGTTCCGCGATGCAGATCGAGTGCGAGGCTGCTGATCGCGCCCGATACCATGCTCGCTGTCAGGTCGAGGTCGGCAAATGTAAACCGGCCAAGTTGCAGGCCTTCTGCAAGATCGAGGGCCAGTCGCAGCCGCAATTCCGCAACAAGACTATCGGCAGGAAGTCCGACGTCATACATCAGGCGGCCGAGGCTCGGCTCGGTTGCCACCAGACGCAGCGTCTGCCGGGTGATCCGCGCAAAGCGCACGGCCGGATCGGCCAGATCCGGGGTCAACCCAGCCATTGTCGCCGCATGGCTGGCGCCCACAAGTTCGCCAAGATCGGCAATCAGGGCAGAGATATCCTGATAATAATTGTAGAATGTCGCATGCACGACCCCGGCATGGTCGGTGATCTGGCGAATGCCGAGCGCCGCCGCCGTCTGCGTCATCAAGAGCGACTGCGCCGCCACCAGCAGCTGGTCTCGCGTTCTGGCTCGTTTGGAGCCCCGCAAACGTGTGGTCGAAAGAGTCATAAAATGACATGATATCAAAAATGATATTACGTCAAATAATTTTGGAGATCGCTCGGTTCTGATCTGGCACTTTTGACCACGATAACTCGGCTCTGGCTGAGCGTTCGGACCCAGTTCCTGCGCTAGCACGGTGCCCGCATCGGAGCGCAGATCAGAGAAAACCACTTTCGCGCCCTCGACAACAAAGCGCCTGTCACGCGAGAAACTCATGCCGCGCGACGCGTCTGTGATAACTGCGGCGCGGCCGTCCCGTGGGGCTGTTTCAGTGCCTTGACTGGTTGGCTGGAAGTCCCTTCGCTTCGATCAAGCAAGGCGAGACAAGATGGCCGTTCTGTCGGTGTCGCGAGGGACCCAATCGGAGGCTAACAGGCCGTTTGTGCCGAACAGCGCGTTGACCGGATCGTCCGCCTGCACGACCGTCTGCAAGTCCTGCGCCATGGGATCATCGATAGGGCCATTCCTGCCGCGCAGGTGCTTGATCCAGCCGGCAATCCCTTCGAGGATTGCAAAGGCTTCGCGCCCTTTCCGCTGGTTGGCGGCTAACGTTTCAAGCCAGCGCTGCGGGACCTTCTGACTGCCATCCATGGCGATCTGGATGAGGCGGTGCTGGAGCGCCGGATTGGCAAAGCGCTCTATCAGCGCGTCGGTGTAGGCGGCAAGATCCTGGCCAGGCGCGGCGATAATGGTGGGCGCGGCCTCTTCGCGCATGAGTTGCTCGGCCAGCAAACGGATCGCGGGATCGCGGACGGCCTCATGAACAAAGGTATGGCCATGCGACAGTCCGACATAGGCCAGCAGCGAATGCGCGCCGTTCAGCATCCTGAGCTTGGCGGTTTCATAGGGTCGGACATCGGCGACAAACTGGGCACCGACCTTGTCCCAGGCCGGTCGTCCGTTTGCAAAGCTATCTTCGATCACCCACTGGCTGAACGGTTCGGTAACGACTGCGGCTTCATCCCGCAGGCCATCAAGCATCTCGGCAACGGCATCGCGATCATCGGCCGTGGGGGCGGGGACGATACGGTCCACCATGGTCGAGGGGCAGGTGCAGGCCGCCTCGAACCATGCCAGCAATGCCGGATCGCAGCGCTTCAGATGTTCGCGCATGAGCCTTGCAAGCTGCTTTCCATTTTCGGCGAGGTTGTCGCAGCTCATCAACGTCAGACCGGGCAGCCCTGCATCATGGCGTCGGCGCAGCCCCTTCTGGAGGTAGTGGTACACGCTCTCGTCACCCGCCAGCGTGAGATCGAGGCTGCCGTCCGCAGCGCGGCAATAGCCTTTTTCGGTGATGGTGAAGCTGACGATGCGCGTGGCAGGCGCAGCAAGCGCGGCGGCCACTGCCTCCGGTTCATAGGGCGCGACCAAGACGTCTCTGACCGCGCCGATGATCCGCGTGCTTGCTCCTTCGCCCGCACGTTCGGTGACGGTGTAAAGTCCCTCCTGCGGATTCATCTGGTGTGCCACTTCGCCCGATCGCAGCGAGACGCCGGTGATTGCCCAGTTGCGATCGCCTGCCGACATGGCGCGATCCGTGTACCAGGCCTGATGCGCGCGGTGGAATGCGCCGATGCCGAAGTGGACGATACCTGTCGCCTGCGCCCCACGGTCATAGGCAAAGGAGGCGGCGTCGCCCGGCGCAAAAGTTGCGAGAGTGAATGGATTGAGGCGCAGGTCGCTCACAGCCGGTAGGCTTGCTTCACGAAGTTGTACGCAAGATCGCGGGCCAGTTCGGCGGCTTCCCAATCCTCGATCCTGTGCTCCATCACCAGTTCGGCAAGGAAGCCGCAGTCGATGCGCCGAGCGACATCGTGGCGGGCCGGGATGGAAAGGAAAGCGCGGGTGTCGTCGTTGAAGCCGACGGTGTTGTAGAAACCGGCCGTCTCGGTGGTCGCACGGCGAAAGCGGCGCATGCCCTCGGGGCTATCATGGAACCACCACGCCGGCCCGAGCTTGAGGCACGGATAGTGCCCGGCAAGTGGCGCGAGTTCGCGAGCATAGGCGCTTTCGTCGAGCGTGAAGAGAATGATCGACAGCCCTGGATGGTTGCCGAAGCAGTCGAGCAAGGGCTTGAGCGCGTGGACATAATCGGTGCGCGTGGGAATGTCCGCGCCCACATCCCGGCCAAACGACTGGAACAGGCCTACGTTGTGATTGCGCAAGGCACCCGGATGGATCTGCATCACAAGCCCGTCATCGATGCTCAT
>CANCET010000001.1 GCA_947375105.1 Sphingomonadaceae bacterium | reverse complement strand
TCGGTGGTGACAACGTTGGCCTGTGTCGCGGGGTGGTGGAAGGTGGTGTAGACCACGCCCGGCGCAACCCGGTCCGTCACGGTGGCGCGCAGCGTCGTCTCGCCCGAGCGGCTGGCAAGGCGCACCCAGTCGCCCGACTTGATGCCCCGGTTCTCGGCATCGGTCGGGTGGATTTCGAGGAGGTCTTCCTCGTGCCACACCACGTTGGCCGTGCGGCGGGTCTGCGCGCCGACGTTGTACTGGCTGAGGATGCGCCCCGTGGTGAGCAGCAGCGGGAAGCGCGGGCCGGTGCGTTCGTCGGTCGGGACATAATCCGTAACCACGAACTTGCCCTTGCCGCGCACGAAGCCATCGACGTGCATGATCGGCGATCCATCGGGCGCGGCATCGTTCACCGGCCATTGCAGCGAACCTTCGGCATCGAGCCGCGCAAAGCTGACACCCGCGAAGGTCGGCGTGAGGCGGGCAATCTCGTCCATGATCTCGCGCGGATGGGTGTAATTCCAATCGAGCCCCATGGCCCGCGCCATGAGCTGCGTGATCTCCCAGTCCTCGTACCCGTTCTTGGGTTCCATCACCTTGCGCACCGGCTGGATGCGGCGCTCGGCGTTGGTGAAGGTGCCATTCTTCTCAAGGAAGGTGGAGCCCGGCAGGAACACGTGCGCGTAGTTGGCGGTCTCGTTGAGGAACAGGTCCTGCACGATCACGCATTCCATCGCGGCGAGGCCAGCCGCCACGTGCTTGGTATCGGGGTCGGACTGGAGGATGTCCTCGCCCTGGATGTAGATCGCCTTGAACAGGCCATCGGTGGCGGCATCGAGCATGTTGGGGATGCGCAGGCCCGGTTCGGGATCGATGGCAACGCCCCATTCCGCTTCGAACAGCGCGCGTGCACCGGCATCGGAAACGTGGCGGTAGCCCGACAGTTCATGCGGGAAGCTGCCCATGTCGCAAGCGCCCTGCACGTTGTTCTGCCCGCGCAGCGGGTTCACACCGACGCCGCGGCGGCCAATGTTGCCCGTCGCCATCGCGAGGTTGGCAATGGCCATGACCGTGGACGAGCCCTGGCTGTGCTCGGTGACGCCAAGGCCGTAGTAGATTGCGCCGTTGCCGCCGGTGGCGAAGAGGCGGGCCGCGCCGCGCAGGTCAGCAGCGGGGACGCCGGTGACGGGTTCGAGGAATTCAGGACTGTTGCGCTCGAGGCTGACGAAATCGGCCCAGTGGCGGTATTCCTCCCAGTCGCAGCGTTCGCGCACGAAGGCTTCGTCGGCGAGACCCTCGGTGACGACCACGTGGGCGAGCGCCGTCAGCACCGCGACATTGGTGCCGGGGCGCAGCGGCAGGTGGAAATCGGCGCTGATGTGCGGGCTACGGACGAGATCGGTGCGGCGCGGATCGATCACGATGAGCTTGGCGCCCTGACGCAGGCGGCGCTTCATGCGGCTGGCGAAGACCGGGTGCCCGTCGGTCGGATTCGCGCCGATCACGAGGATCACGTCGCTGTCTTCGACCGAATCGAAATCCTGCGTGCCCGCAGATGTGCCGAACGTGGTCTTGAGGCCGTAGCCCGTCGGCGAGTGGCAGACGCGCGCGCAGGTATCGACGTTGTTGGTGCCGAAACCGGCCCGGACGAGCTTCTGGACGAGGAAGGTTTCCTCGTTGGTGCAGCGGCTGGACGTGATGCCGCCCAGCGCGTTGCGGCCGTACTTGGCCGAGATGCGCGAGAGTTCGCTGGCGGTGTGGGCGATGGCTTCGTCCCAGCTGACTTCCTGCCAGGGTTCATCAATCGACGAACGGATCATCGGCGAAAGCACGCGCTCCTGATGCTGGGCATAGCCCCAGGCGAAGCGGCCCTTGACGCAGGAGTGGCCGCGATTGGCCTTGCCGTCCTTCCACGGCACCATGCGCACGACTTCCTCGCCGCGCGTTTCAGCGCGGAAGGTGCAGCCGACGCCGCAATAGGCGCAAGTGGTGACGACGGCGCGCTCGGGCTTGCCGATTTCCTTGACCGTCTTTTCCTGCAGCGTCGCGGTGGGGCAGGCCTGCACGCAGGCGCCGCACGAGACGCATTCGGATGAGAGGAAGCTGTCGGACGCGAGGCCCGCGCTGACTTTGCTGTCGAAACCCCGACCTTCGATGGTGAGTGCAAGCGTGCCCTGCACTTCATCGCAGGCGCGCACGCAGCGCGAGCACATGATGCACTTCGACGGATCGAAATCGAAGTACGGGTTCGAGATGTCCATCGTCTGAGCGAGATTGTTCGCGCCTTCATAGCCATAGCGCACATCGCGCAGGCCCACGGCGGCGGCCTGATCCTGCAACTCGCAATCGTTGTTGGCGCTGCACGTCAGGCAATCGAGCGGGTGGTCGGAGATGTAGAGTTCCATCACCCCGCGCCGCAGCTTTTCGAGCTTCTTGGTCTGGGTGTGGACCTTCATCCCATCGGAAACGAGCGTGGTGCAGCTGGCAGGCGTGCCGCGCATTCCGTCGATCTCGACCAGGCAAAGGCGGCACGAGCCGAACTGCTTGACGTTGTCCGTTGCGCAGAGCTTGGGGATCGAACCGCCCGAGACGGCAGCGGCGCGCATCACGGTGGTGCCGGGCGCAACCCAGACTTCGCGGCCATCGATGCTGAGCGTGACGGTGGCTGCACCGGGCACTTCGGGCGTGCCGAAATCGGGCTGCGGGCGATAGGTTTCGCGTTCAGAATCCATCATGCTGCTCCTGCGCGGACGCAAGGTCTTCGCGCGTATTGATATTGGCGGTTTTCGCCGAGAGAGTCACCGGGCGCGCGCCGATCATTTCGGCGAAAGCGCGCATCGAATGCTTGGCATCAGTGGCGAGGAAAGCGTCCAGCGCGGGCGCGGCGCTCACCGGCCAGAGGCCGATCACCGGCTGGTCGGCCACATAGGCGGGTGCGGGGGTGAGCTCGGCCCGGGTCTCGGAGCCGAGACCGCCGCAATCGACGCCGCAGGTCAGCACACTGGCATAGCCCTTCGCCTGCGCATGATGCAGCGCGGCGTTGATCCCGCCGAGTGGCCCCATCCCGGCGCGCGGGCGATCAGGAACGTCGCTGCGACCGACTACGATCACGCGGTCGCATTGTGCTTCGAGCGAGGCGACCGCGCGCGCCAGCAGCGTCTGCCCACCCAGCGCGGCCAGCGCCTTGTCGCTGCCGAAGCGCGAAGACTGCCCGCCTGCGAGAACCGCGCCAAGGATCACTCGGCGGCTTCCTGTTCGGGCGCAGCCACGCCGAAATCTTCCGGCCAGTGCTTGAGTGCGGAGAGCACCGGATAGGGCGTGAAACCCCCCAGCGCGCAGAGCGAGCCGAACTTCATCGTCTCGCACAAGTCTTCGAGCAGCTGGATCTCGTCGCCCAGGGCGCGCGGAGCCTTGCGCGCGTTGTGCATCTGGGGGAGCGTTTCGACCTTGTCGGCGGCGCGGCCCGAGCGGGCACGGATGCGGTCGATGAGTTCGACACCGCGCGTGCTGCCAATGCGGCAGGGGGTGCACTTGCCGCAGCTTTCGGCGGCGCAGAAGCTCATCGCGAAGCGGGCCTGCGCGCTCATGTCCGCCGTCTCGTCGAACACGGTGAGGCCAGCGTGGCCGATGAGGCCATTGGCATCTGAGAACGCTTCGTAATCGAACGGCAAGTGGAAATCGGCGGGCGGGTGATAGGCCCCGAGCGGACCCCCGACCTGCACCGCGCGGACCGCGCGGCCCGAAGCGGTGCCGCCGCCGATGGTGTGAACCAGTTCGCCGAGCGTGACGCCAAAGCCGATCTCGAACAAGCCGCCGTGCTGGATATTGCCCGCAAGCTGGATCGGCATCGTGCCGCGCGAACGGCCAAAACCGACGTCTGCGTAAGCCGCGCCGCCGTTCGCCAGAATCCACGGCACCGCGGCAAGGGTCAGCACGTTGTTGACCACGGTGGGCTTGCCGAACAGGCCTTCCAATGCGGGCAGCGGCGGTTTGGCGCGCACTTCGCCGCGCTTGCCTTCAAGGCTGTTGAGCAGCGAGGTTTCCTCGCCACATACGTACGCCCCCGCGCCGACGCGGACTTCGACCTCGAACGGCGCGATATGGGGCACGGCGAGCGCGATGGCCGATTGCAGTTTGGCGATGGCGTGCGGATATTCGCTGCGGACGTAGATGTAGCCCTTGCCTGCGCCAACCGCATGGCCGGCAATCGCCATGCCTTCGATCAGCATGAAGGGATCGCCTTCCATGACCATGCGGTCCGCGAAAGTGGCGCTGTCACCCTCGTCGGCGTTGCAGACGATGTACTTCACCGGGCCGGATGCCTTGGCGACGGTGGTCCACTTGATGCCCGCCGGGAAGCCCGCACCGCCGCGCCCGCGCAGGCCCGAAGCGGTGACTTCGGCGATGGTCGCTTCGGGGCCGAGATCGCGGGCACGCTTGAGGCCGTGCCAGCCGCCAGTTGCGGCGTAGTCATCGAGGCTCAGCGGGCGCGTGCGGCCCGCGCGGGCGAAGGTGAAACGCTGCTGGCGAGCAATGAAGGGGTGCTCGGCGATCTGGCCGATGGCCTTGTCGCTGGTGCCCGCGAGGACCGCGGTGACATCGGCTGGAGTCAGCGGGCCGAAGCCCTCACCATCGATCTCGGCAAGCGGTTCAAGCCAGTGCATGCCCCATGAGGACACGCGCTCGACCGTGCAGCCAGCGGCAGCAAAGGCGGCGGCGACAGCATCTGCACCGCAGGCGAGCGCGGCGGCATCGTCGGAGATGCGGACGCGAATGACACTTTCAGGCTTCATGCCAGGCTCTCCACCAGCGCGCCAAGCCGGGCGGCATCGAGGCGACCGTGGACGGTATGGCCGATCATGGCGGCGGGGCCCACGCTGCACAGGCCGAGGCAGTAGACCGTCTCGACCTTTACGCGCGGGTGATCGGGCAGCGCGGCGGCAAGCGCTTCGACGCCGCGCGCCTGGCAGCTTTCGGCGCGGCAGAGCTTGAGCACGGGGCGCGGATCGGGCGCATCGTGGAAATCGTGGTAGAAGCTGACGACGCCGTGAACTTCGGCGCGGGTGAGATTGAGCGCCTGCGCGATGCGGCGCACCGATTCTTCGGAAACGTGGCCGAAGGCAGCCTGCACATCATGCAGGATCGGCAGCAGCGCGCCCTCGCGGCCAGCATGGCCGGCGAGGATGGCATCGAGCTCATCGTGGTCTGTCATGCGCAAATGCCTTGGGAATTGGTGCAGGAAGGTCAAATTGAAAACACTGATGGCTGATAGGTTTTATCAATCAAAGGGCCGGTCGCAAGCCTGCAGGCTCAAGCGCGCGGGCGGCGGCGAGCGCAGCGCGGGCCATCGGACCAAGCGGATCGCGATTGACGACGACGAGGCCGACGCGGCGGGCTTCCTCCGGCGCATCGAAGGGCAGGAAGCGCGCCCATTCGACTCCGGCCATCATGCGCGCGTAGCCATCGGGCACGATCGTGGCGAAGGCCCCGCCTTCGACCATGGCGAACAGCGCGAAGTGGCTGTCTGCCGTGGCGCGGGGGGTGACGGCGAGGCCGCGCGCGGCGAGGCGTTCATCAAGGATGCGGCGGTATTGCATGCCCTGATGGAGCAGGCAGAGGTCTTGCGCGCAGGCATCCTCCCAGGTGACAGCGGTATGCTGATCGAAGCCGCTGCCGCGCGCGGCGAGGAACATGTAGCGTTCGGCATAGAGCGGCACTGAAAGGACGTTGGCGGGTGGTTCGTGATCGAGGTAGGTCAGCCCGGCATCGACTTCGAAGGCATGGAGGCCATGCTCGATCGCGCGCGAGGTGGCGGAGCGGACCGAGAGCGTGATCCCGGGGTTCTGCGCCAGCAGCGCCTCGCCCAGCAGGCCGACGAGCGGCAGCGCAGCGGGGATCACGGCGAGGCCGAATTCACCCTGAAGCGGCGCGGCGGTGGCGGCGACCGCGCTCGCCATGCCGCTCACCGCGCCGAGGATCTGCTCCGCCCACGGCAGCATCGCCTCTCCGTGCGGGGTGAGGCCGATGAAGCGCCGGTCGCGTTCGACGAGGCGGCGGCCAAACTCTGCCTCCAGCGTGGCAAGCCCCGCCGAGAGCGTGGGCTGCGAGATGCCGCAGACCGCTGCCGCCTTGGCGAAATGCCCCTCGCGCGCAAGCGTGACGAAGTAGCGCAAGTGGCGAAGCTGCATCGATGGCCTGTCCCGGTTGAAAGGAATAGCCTATCACACTGCGCGGGAGCGTGTCAGTCCGGCTTCTGCGCCATGTATTCGGTGTACCACGTCACGAACGCGGCCACGCCTTCGCGCACGGTGGTGCGCGGCTTGTAACCGAGGTTGCGTTCCAGATCGGACACGTCGGCGAAGGTATCGGGCACGTCGCCCGGCTGGAGTGGCAGCAGGTTCTGCTCCGCCTTGCGGCCGATCGCCTCTTCGAGCGCGGCGATGTATTCCGTCAGCTTGACCGGGCTGTTGTTGCCGATGTTGTAGATCCGGTAGGGCGCGTTGCTCGTCGCCGGATCGGGGCGCATCGCATCCCACGCCGGATCGGGCCGGGCCGGATTGTCGCACGCGCGGATCACGCCTTCGACGATATCGGCCACATAGGTGAAATCGCGCGTGTGGTTGCCGTGGTTGAAGACGTCGATCGGCTTGCCTTCGAGAATGTTCTTGGCGAACAGGAACAGCGCCATGTCCGGCCGGCCCCATGGGCCGTAGACCGTGAAGAAGCGCAGGCCGGTGGTCGGCAGGCGGTAGAGATGGCTGTAGCTGTGCGCCATCAGTTCGTTCGCCTTCTTGGTGGCGGCATAGAACTGCAGCGGGTGATCGACGCCGACATGTTCGCTGAACGGCATCGCCTGATTGGCGCCATAGACGCTGCTGGTCGAGGCATAGACCAGATGCTCGACCCCGCCGTGGCGGCAGGCTTCAAGGATGTTGGTAAAGCCGACGATGTTGCTTTCGACATAGGCGTGCGGGTTCTCGATCGAATAGCGCACCCCGGCCTGCGCGGCGAGATTGATGACACTGCGGATCTCGTTGGCGGCGAAGGTCTGTTCGACCGCGGCACGGTCGGCCAGATTGGCCCGTACGAATACGTAACTGGCATTGGTGCGGCGCGCGGTCTCTTCAAGGATGCGCAACCGGGCCTCCTTGATCGAGGGATCGTAGTAGTCGTTGACGACATCGATCCCGACGACATCATCACCCCGCTCCAACAGCGCCTTGGCGGTGTGAAAGCCGATAAAACCCGCGTTTCCCGTAACCAGGACTGCCACGTTGAAATCTCCTGCATTCGATTCGTTACATGCCGCTAGTGCCCCGACGCGAGTTAAAAGCGAATGATCGCATCTGTTGCTCATTTGCTGCGGCTCGGGCTCGCCTGACGCAGCGCGGGCCGGTCCGGTTGAACTGGCCGGGCAATGCGTTCATAGGCTTGGCCATGGAACCAGAGACTGACCCGCAGGGTGGCGGCGGAATCTCCGCCACGTCAATCGAGTTGATCACACGGGGGCGCAACGTGATCGAGACCGAGGCGAGCGCGCTCGGTCGGCTGGCGCAGATGCTCGACGATGGTTTCGCCAGCGCGGTGCGGCTCCTGCTTGAGAACCGGATGCGCGTGATCGTGACCGGCATGGGCAAATCGGGCAACATCGGCTGCAAGATCGCCGCCACGCTTTCGGCGACCGGCACACCGGCAACGTTTGTCCACCCCGCCGACGCTGCGCATGGCGATCTGGGCATGATCATGCCGGGCGATGTGCTGCTGGTCCTGTCCAACTCGGGCAAGACCCACGAGCTGCGGTTCATCATGGATTATGCCCGCTCGATCGGCTGCCGGATCATCGGCGTGGCATCGCAGATGGATTCGCCCGTGATGCGCGGGGCAGACGTGCAGATCCTTCTGCCAGACGCACGCGAGGCATGCCCGGCCAACGTCGCGCCGACAACGTCGACAACATTGATGCTGGCGCTGGGCGATGCGCTGGCGGTCAGCATCATGAGCGTGCGCGGTGTTTCGCTGGAGCAGCTTGGCGCGCTCCATCCGGGCGGGCCGATCGGGCTGCACTTGTCTCCGGTTGCCGGCCTGATGCGGACGGGCGATGCCATCGAACTGGTCACCCCGGACCGGCCCATGCGCAATGTGCTGGTGGGGATGACCGAAAAGCGGCTCGGCATTGCCGGAGTGGTCGACGAAAACGGGGAGATCATCGGCGTGATTACCGATGGCGACTTGCGCCGCCATGTCGACCAGCTGCTGACAGCCTGCGCACGCGAGGTGATGACCACCCATCCGCAGACGATCTTCGACACGACGTATGCCGGCGAAGCATTGCGGATCATGACCGAGCGGCGGATCACCGCGCTGTTCGTGGTAACCGAGGACCAGCCGCGCACGCCGGTCGGCCTGGTCCATATCCACGATCTCAGTCCGCCGACGTTCGGATAGGCCGGACGGGGCGGTGCGCACGACCATCATCATCCCCGCGCGGTATGCCTCCACGCGTTTCCCCGGCAAGCCGCTGGCAGCCTTGCGCGGCCACGATGGCACCATGCGAACGCTGATCGAGCGCAGCTGGCTGGCCGCATGCGCGGTGCCTGGCATCGACCGCGTGGTGATCGCCACCGACGATGCGCGCATCGCCGACCATGCCAGCGGGTTCGGCGCGGATGTCGCCATGACACCCGTGAGCTGCCGCAATGGCACCGAACGCTGCGCCGCGGCGCTGGAGGCACTGGGCGAAACGCCCGACATCGTCATCAACCTGCAGGGCGATGCGCCCTTGACCCCGGCGGCCTACGTTTCCGCCATTCAGGCGCGGATGATCGCGGAGCCTGATCTGGCAATGTGCACCCCGGCAGTGCCATGCAGCCCCACCATGCTCGCCGCGCTGGTGGAGGACCAATCCGCCGGGCGCGTCGGCGGGACGACGGTGGTGTTCAACCGCAACCACGAAGCGCTGTACTTCTCGAAGCGCGTCCTGCCCTATGTGGCGCCCGAGCGGATCGCTGGCGAAGCCGGGTCGGTCCATCTGCATCTCGGCGTCTATGCCTATCGCCCTTCGGCCCTTTCTGCGTATCTCACCCTGCCCCCTGGCCCGCTGGAGGAACTGGAAGGGCTTGAGCAGCTGCGCTTTCTGGATGCCGGCATCACGGTTGGCCTCGCGGTGTGCCCCCAGCCGGAGTGGGATGTCATCGAGCTCAACAATCCATCCGATATACCGGCGATCGAAGCGATCCTCGCCGCGCGCGAATTGCGCTGAAAACCCGCGCGGAAACAAGGACAGCACGGCAATGCAACTGCTTGGACGCACCGTAGGCCTGGGCCACCCGCTATTCCTGATCGCGGGGCCGTGCGTGATCGAATCCGAGGCGCTTTGCCTGACGGTCGCGGAAACCTTGCGCGCCCTCGCCGACCGGACCGACATGTTGGTCGTGTTCAAGGCCAGCTTCGACAAGGCGAACCGCAGCGCCGGAACCAGCTACCGCGGTTGCGGCATGGAAGAAGGGCTGAAAATCCTCGCCAAGGTGCGGGCCGAAACGGGCCTGCCGGTCATCACCGATGTCCACGATGCCGGGCAGGTCAGGCCCGTCGCAGAGGTGGTCGACATGCTTCAGACGCCTGCGTTCCTTGCCCGCCAGACCGACCTGATCGTGGCGGCCGCCGCCAGCGGACGCCCGGTCAACATCAAGAAGGCCCAGTTCATGGCCCCGGGTGACATGAACCAGGTGATCGCCAAGGCCCGTGCTGCGGCCGCAGCCGCGGGGACGGCGCAGGACAACTTCCTCGCCTGCGAGCGCGGCAGCAGTTTCGGCTACGGCAATCTCGTGGTCGACATGCGCTCGCTGGTGCAGATGCGGGCGACCGACTGCCCCGTGGTGTTCGATGCCACGCATTCGGTGCAGCTACCCGGAGCCAATGGCACAAGTTCAGGCGGGCAGCGCGAATTCGTCGCGCCGCTGGCCCGCGCGGCGGTGGCCGTGGGGGTTGCCGGGCTGTTCATGGAAACCCATCCGGACCCGGCGTCGGCCTTGTCCGATGGCCCTAACGCAATACCCCTACACGCGCTCTCTGATATGGTCATTTCCCTGACCAAACTTGCAGAAGTTGCGGTGAGCGGTGGTTGAATACACGTTAATTCTACTTGGTTTTACAACCAAAAGTAATATGGAACGGCCCTCTTGCGGCTGAGCGGAACCTGTTCGCGGGTATCGGCAGGCTGGGCGTTCCGGGGGGCAGAGACGTAAGAGTGGCTCAAGCTGTGCGGACCTCCTGGGCAGTCACGCTTTCGGTTTGGCGCGCACTCGTACTGCGCGAGGCTGTGGCGCGACTCTTTTCGTCACGTGTTTCGTTCATCTGGCTGGTCGGTGAGCCGGTCGCCCACGTGATGTACCTGATCTTCATCTATACCCGGGTTAAGGTCCACAAGATCGCGGGATTGGACGCCGCGCTCTGGCTGATGGTGGGGATCATCGCCTATTACCAGTTCCGCAAGGTCTCCAACCAGGTCATCTCGGCGACAAAGGACAACCGCGCGTTGTTCGCTTATCGGCAGGTGAAGCCGATCGACACAATCTTTGCGCGCGCCTACCTTGAACTGGTTCTCAGCGCGCTGGTGCTTTTTATCCTGATCCTGCTCAATGCACTGCAGGGCCACTCCTTCGCGCCGGACTACCCGCTGACCCTGCTTGGCGCGCTGTTCGCGCTCTGGTTGCTGGGGCTGGGCTTCGGGATGTGCATGGTGGCGTTCTTCGCGATCGCTCCCGATGCACGGCATTTCTACACGATGATGATGCGCCCGATGTACCTCATCTCGGGCGTGCTGTTCCCGATCGGAACGCTGCCGCACGATGCGCGCGTGCTGTTTCTGCTAAACCCGGTGGCCTGCGGCCTTGAAATGGCCAGGGAATCGCTGTCGTCCAGCTATGCCGGCATCCCTGAACTTGATCCGTGGTATCTCTATGAATTCGCCTTCACCGTCTTCTTGATCGGGATCGCACTCAATAGATTGCTCGAGCGAAGAATTGCCGAGCGATGATCATCATCGACAACGTTTCCAAGCGCTACCGGACCGAACACGGCACCAGTGACTGGGTTCTCAAGGACATCAGCCTTGTCATCCCGCCGCGGCTCAGCGTCGGTCTGGTCGGGCGCAACGGTGCGGGCAAATCGACCCTGCTGCGGATCATCGCGGGCGTCGACGAACCGACCCGGGGCGAAGTCAGGAGGCTGTGCCGCGTTTCCTGGCCGATGGGCTATGGCGGCGGCTTGCTGGGACGACTGACCGGCCGGCAGAATGCCAAGTTCATCTGTCGTATCCACGGGGAAGAACGGGATATTCCCGAACGCCTCGCGCGGATCGAAGCGTTCGCCGAAATAGGCAAGTCATTCGACGAACCGACGAATACGTACTCCAGCGGCATGCGTTCGCGACTACAATTTGCCATTTCGCTTGCGTTTGATTTCGACGTTTATATTTCCGACGAAGTGACCGCGGCTGGTGACGCCTCATTTCGGAACAAGGCCGCGCAGGCATTCCGCCATCAAGCGAACACGGCAAGCATCATAATGGTATCCCACGACACGACCGTGCTGCGCCGCTTCTGCAAGGCAGGCATCTGGATTCATAACGGGCAGGCGTACTGGTTCGACAACGTCAATGATGCGATCCGGTGTTACAGAGGAAGCTTCAAACAATGACGGAGCAGGTCGGCACTATGGAGCCTGAGGCCCAGCCGCAACCCGCAGCAGCCGGGGCTTCGCCCGCTCCCGATGCAACAGTCGCGGGCCCAGCGGTCGGCGGTGCAACGGTCGGTGGTGCAGCAGCAGGCGGTTCGCCCCGGGTGCGAGCTGCGCGCAACCGCCGCGCGAAGGCGCAGCCCGGCCAGGCCGGTGCGATGGCAGTCGAGCCGGTTGTCTTGCCGCCGCCAAGCACAGGGCCGCTCAAGTTCGATCTGATCGACGCGGACGAGCGGAACGAAGTTGAAGCGAGCACCCCGCGGCGCTGGCGCTTGCCGAAGACCGATGGCGAGATCCGCCGCGCGATCATCCTGCCCGCCCTGGTGCTGTGCCTGCTCGGCTCGTTCTACTGGATCGGGATCGCCTCCAACCGCTACGTCTCGGAGGCTCACGTCCTTATCCAAAAGACTGGCCTGCCTGGCGGCGGCGGGGTGGACTTCACCGGCCTGCTGACCGGCGTTACCTCGTCGGGCAATCGGCCCGACCAGATGCGCATGCGCGACTACATGCTGTCGGTCGACATGCTCAAGAAGCTCGATGCCGAACTGCATCTGCGCCAGCATTACAGCGATCCACGCCACGATCCGATCACCCGGCTGTGGTCGCCCAACGCGTCGATGGAGGACTTCCAGTCGTACTTCAACTCGCGCGTCAAGATCGACCTCGACGATTCGCTGGGGGATCTGGTCATCACTGCACAGGCCTACGATCCGCAAACGGCGCAGGCGATCATTTCGTCGATGATCCGTGACGGCGAAGCCTACATGAACCGCAGCGATCACGATCTCGTGCGGGCACAGGTCGATTTTCTCGAGGGCGAGGCCGTCCGGTCGAACCAGCGCAACATCGCCGCGCGTCAGGCCCTGATCAACTACCAGAACAAGGCAGGGCTGCTTTCACCCGAGCAAAGCGCGGAACGTCTTCAGGGCATCGTCGCCCAGCTTGAAGCGCGGCGGACCGCGCTGGAAACGCAGCTGCGCGAACGTCAGGCCTACCTCGTTTCGACCCATCCCGACGTGATCTCGGTGAGGCAGCAGATCGAGGCAGTGAACCAGCAGATCGCGAACGAAAGCGGCAAGGTCGTTTCCGCTGGCGGAGGCGCGCTCAACCGCAAGGCCGCCACTTTCGATCGGCT
Source organism: Sphingomonadaceae bacterium (assembly GCA_947375105.1). Lineage (GTDB taxonomy): Bacteria > Pseudomonadota > Alphaproteobacteria > Sphingomonadales > Sphingomonadaceae > Novosphingobium. The sequence continues at coordinate 69,699 of CANCET010000001.1, read as the reverse complement.
CCAGCAGGACGCGGTGTTCGCCAACCAGGTCTACCAGACGACCCTGACCGCGCTGGAAAAGGGACGGATCGATGCAATGCGCATGGTTCAGAAAGTCAGCGTGGTGCAGCAGCCCACACGCGCCGAAAAGTCGATCCAGCCGCGGCGGCTCTACAATGCAACGGTCTTCTCGCTCGTCACGCTGCTGGCAGCCGGGATCATTCTTCTGCTGACAGCGATCATCCGCGATCATGTCGATTAACAAGGCTACATCTGTGTCGAACAGCTTTTCCTTCCGGCTTGCCGCAGCCTTGCTGGGTGCAGCAGTGGCCTGCAATGCCGCACCGGCCAGCGCGCAGATGGGCGGAATTTCCGGCATCGATCCGGCCGTGCTCGCCGCGATCGCGCAATCGGCGCAGTCGTCTTCGTCGTCGAGCAGCATCGGGTCCGGCTCGACGGACATTCCGACGCTGCCGACCGTTGGCCCATCGACCATTTCGGGCGCCAACCAGCTACCGGACCAGGCGTTGCCCTCCGCCAGCACCGCGACACCGGGACCGGGCGTGGCGGCCGATTATGCGCGCAATCAGGCGTCCAAGGTGTTCGGTGCGCAGTTGTTCACCGGGGCCTTCGCCAGCCCGACGTCCGCGCAATACAACCCCAACTACATGGTCAACGTGGGCGATCACATCCACGTGCGCATGTGGGGCGCGTATGAGTTCAATCAGTATCTGATCGTCGATCCGCAGGGGAATATCTTCCTGCCCAATGTCGGGCCGGTCCATATTCTCGGCACCCGCAACGATGATCTGCAATCGGCGATGCGCACGGCCATCGGCCGGTCGTTCCGCAGCAATGTCCAGAGCTATACCACGCTGGCCGAAGCCCAGCCGGTGCGGGTGTTCGTGACCGGGTTCGTCAATCGTCCGGGCCTTTACAACGGGACCAGCCTCGACAGCCTGCTGCATTATCTCGACCTTGCCGGCGGCATCGATCCCGATCGCGGGTCCTTCATTTCCGTGCAGATCAAGCGCGGCGAACAGGTCCGCACGCGCGCCAATCTCTATGAATTCCTGCTGCGCGGCGTGATCCCGCAAATCCAACTCGATGATGGCGACGTGATCTTCGTCGGGCCGCGCCAACATACCTTCACGGTTCAAGGGCTGGCCGAAAACCCCAATATCTTCGAATTTCCCGCCAATGCTTCGATCAGCACGGCCGATGTGGCGCTGCTGGCCCGCCCGCTTGCGGCCGCAACGCACATGCGCGTGACGCGCAACACCGGGCCGATCAAGAACGTCGAATATTACGCGCTTGGCAATGCGCAGACCTACGACATCCAAAATGGAGATGTAGTCGAGTTCACAGCGGACAAGAAGCCGGGTACGATCACCGTCAGAGTTGAGGGCGAACACCAGTCCGGGGACGAATATGTACTGCCTTACGGCTCGCGGTTTGGGGATCTCATCAGCCAGGTCAAGTTCACTGACCGCTCCGACGTCGACAATATCCAGTTGTTCCGCCAGAGCGTGAAGGACCGGCAGAAAGTGATGCTCGACACCTCGCTCAACAGCCTGCAAATGGCTGCGCTCAACGCGCGCTCGGGAACGGCGGAAGTGGCGCAGCTGCGCAAGACCGAATCCGAGATGATCCTGCAGTGGGTCTCGAAGGCACGCTCGATCGAGCCCATCGGGCAGGTGGTGCTCGGGCATGAGAGCAAGCGCGACGACTTCCTGCTGGAAAACGGCGACGTGTTTCGGATCCCGGCCAAGGACGGCATCGTGCTGATCAGCGGCGAGGTCCTGTTCCCCAACGCTGTGGCATGGTCAAGGGACTCGTCGGTCGACGACTATGTCCGCGCTGCCGGTGGCTTCGCCCAGGGCAGCGGCGCGCGCCGCGTGGTCGTGGCGCACCGCGACGGCAGCTTCGACGAGGTGTCCACTTCGACAAAGGGTATCAAACCCGGCGATGACCTGCTCATCCTGCCGCGCGTCGACACCAAGTCGCGCCAGATCTTCAAGGACATGACCCAGATCCTCTACCAGATCGCGGTCAGTGCCCGCGTGGTGCTGGGCCTCTGACAATGCGCGTCCTCACCGTATTCGGGACCCGGCCCGAAGCGATCAAGATCGCTCCGCTGGTCAAGGCACTTGACCGGGCGGCGGGGATCGAGGCGAAAGTCTGCGTAACCGCGCAGCACCGCCAGATGCTCGATCAGGTGCTGAACCTGTTCGAGATCGAGCCGGATTATGATCTGGACATCATGAAGCCGGGGCAGACGCTTGGCGGCGTGACCAGCACCATCCTGAACCGGATGGAGGCCCCGCTGGCCGATTTCAAGCCGGACCTGGTGCTTGTTCACGGCGATACCGCCACGACCTTCGCGACCAGCCTGGCGGCGTATTATCAGCAAATCGCGGTGGGCCATGTCGAGGCGGGCCTGCGCACCGGCAATCTCTATTCGCCCTGGCCCGAAGAAGCGAACCGCAAGCTGACCGGCGCGCTGGCAGCGCTGCATTTCGCACCGACCGAGCAATCGCGCCGCAACCTGCTGGCCGAAGGCGTGCCCGACGAGACGATTCACGTGACGGGCAACACGGTGATCGACGCGCTGCTGATGGCGCAGGCCAAGCTGGAAGCCGACCCTGCGATGCGCCGCGCGATTGCCGCGCGGTTTTCTCCGTACTTGCGCGAGGGCGCCCCGCTGGTGCTGATCACCGGCCATCGGCGCGAGAATTTTGGCGGCGGATTTGAACGGATCTGTGCGGCCATCGGCACGCTGGCCCAGCGCTTCCCGCATGCCGATTTCGTCTACCCGGTCCATCTCAATCCCAATGTCCGCGAACCGGTCAACCGGATCCTGGGCGGCATCGGGAATGTCCACCTTATCGAACCACAGGACTATCTGCCGTTCGTCCACCTGATGTCGGTCGCCTACGTGATCCTGACGGATTCCGGCGGCATCCAGGAGGAAGCGCCATCGCTGGGCAAGCCCGTGCTGGTGATGCGGGACACGACCGAGCGGCCCGAAGCCGTGGATGCCGGCACAGTGCGACTGATCGGCACCGACGTGGCGCAGATCGTGGACGGCACATCGAGCCTGCTCACCGATCCCGAGGCCTACCGGATGATGGCCTTTGCTCATAACCCCTATGGCGACGGCCGTGCATGCGAACGCATCGTGGCCACGCTGCTGGAGCGCCAGAATGCACGGCTCGACTGATCATGCGCATTTCCCGAAGGACCAGACCCACGTGATTCGCAAAGCTTCAAACCCGGGAAAACGCATCTCGGTAATCGGCCTTGGCTATATCGGTCTGCCGACTGCTGCGGTGTTCGCATCACGCGGGATCACGGTGATCGGCGTCGACGTGAACCAGATGGCTGTGGACACGATCAACCGCGGCGAAATCCACATCGTCGAGCCGGACCTCGACATGCTGGTGCAGGCGGCGACCCACGAGGGGCTGCTGCGCGCGACGACCGTGCCCGAACCGGCAGACGCCTTCCTGATCGCGGTGCCGACCCCGTTCATGGACGACCATGTGCCGGACCTGAGCTATATCGAATCAGCCTCGAAGGCGATTGCCCCGGTGCTGAAGGCAGGCGATCTGGTCGTGCTGGAATCGACCTCGCCGGTGGGCGCGACCGACCAGATGGCAGCCTGGCTGGCCGAGGCGAGGCCTGACCTGACATTTCCGCAGCAGGCTGGCGAGCAATCGGACATTCGCATAGCCCACTGCCCGGAACGCGTCCTGCCCGGCCATGTGCTGCGCGAACTGGTCGAGAACGACCGGGTCATCGGCGGCATGACGCCGCGCTGTTCGCAGGCGGCGTGCGAGCTTTACCAAACCTTTGTCGTGGGCGAATGCGTGGTGACCGACGCCCGCACCGCAGAGATGTGCAAGCTCACCGAAAACGCATTCCGTGATGTGAACATCGCCTTTGCCAACGAGCTTTCGCTGATTTGCGACAAGCTGGGCATCAGCGTGTGGGACCTTATCAAGCTGGCCAATCGCCACCCGCGCGTCAACATCCTGCAGCCGGGCCCGGGTGTTGGCGGCCATTGCATCGCGGTGGACCCGTGGTTCATCGTCAGCCGCACGCCCGAGCAGGCGCAGCTGATCCACACCGCCCGGCGCGTGAACGACAGCAAGCCGGTCTGGGTCATCGACCAGGTCCGCAAAGCCGTCGCGGCCATTGCCACCGAGCGCAAGTGCGCCGCAAGTGATGTCGTTGTCGCCGCGTTCGGCCTCGCCTTCAAGCCCGACATCGACGACCTGCGTGAAAGCCCGGCGCTCCGCATCGTTGCGGATATTGCGGGCGAATTTGCCGCGCAGGTCCTTGCTGTCGAGCCCAATATCGAAGCCTTGCCCGCCAAGCTGGCGGCAGCCGGCGTGTCGCTCACCGCAACGCAGGATGCGCTCGACCGGGCCGACATCTGGCTGATGCTGGTCGATCACAAGCCGTTCCGCACCACTCCCCCCCCGCGTCGGGCGGGTGTGAGGCTGATCGATTGCCGCGGCATCTGGGATCGCGGCGGGGCGGGCGATACGGTGTGAGCCAAGGGCCGGCGACCAAACCGCCGACTGCTGCCTCGCCTCCTACTGCGCGGCCGCCTGCTGAGCGGGCCCCTGCTGCGCGGGACGAGCTGGACGCTGTCCCGCAAGACGGATCGGCCCTGCTAGATGCGCAGGCGCGCATCGCCCGGCTCGAAGCCATGGCAGTGCGCCAGAATGCCCTGTTCGCGCGCGCGCTTGGTGCGCTGGATGCGCGCATCCTCTCCACGCAGGAAACGATCGCGTTCCAGCTCGGGCAGGCGTTGATCAGAGGAACCCGGTCACTAGCGGGCCTGCGTGCGCTGCCGGGCGATTTGCTGGCGATCCGGCGCGAGGCCTTGCGCAGGAGGCGGATCGCGCCCGAGGACCTGATCCCCCAGCTCTCACCCGCCACGACGGCGCCGTTTCTTGCGGCATGGGGCCAGGGCGGCGTCGCCGCTGTAGAGGCAGCGGCGAAGGGCGCCGGATTGCCGGCGGAAACCGTGGCGGGCGTTCTCGCCGCGCTTCATGGGCATCTCCTCACGCGGGACATCGTGGCGGCGGCCGAGGCCGCGCGGCGCGCGCAGGCCCTGCTGCCCTCGCCCGCGACAGCCCGGTGGCTGGGGCTGCGCCTGCTGGATTGCGGGGCAATCTCTGAAGCGCTCGCGCTCATCGACACTCTGCCTGCCTCGCAGCAGTTGACGCCGCAATACCATCTCCGCATCGAGAACATGCGGGCGTTGCTACAGCTGCGTGATGCCAAGCCGGACCTTTCGGCGTGGCCCGGCGCAGCGCCGGAACCTCCGGTTCCAGGCAGCCTGCTCTACGTCGCCGCGAGTTGCCGGCCATTTCATCTTTCCGGCTATACGATGCGCACCAAGGCGGTGGTCGAAGCGATTGCGGCAGCGGGCGTGCCGGTTTCGGTGATGACGCGGCCCGGGTATCCGTGGGACCGATCCGACAGCCTGGGGCGGGCGGATGCGGATCTCGCGGCAAGTGAGGTGGACGGTATCACCTATCACCACGTGCGGTTCCCGCCGGTCAGCCTGCCGCTCGACATGTATGTCGAATATGCGGCCGATGCGATCATCCGCGTGGCGCGGGAACGGCGCGTCGCGGTCATCCATGCTGCCTCCAACCACGTCAATGCGCTGCCCGCGCTCGTGGCAGCCCGGCGGCTCGGCCTCCCCTTTCAATATGAAATGCGCGGAATCTGGGAGCTTTCGCGGGCTTCGAAGGTGCCCAGATTCGAAGAGACGGAGGCCTTCGCACTTGCGCTGGAACTGGAGGGCTATGTCGCCACGCAGGCGGACCGGTTGCTGGTGATTTCCCCGCAGCTGGCCGACTATGCGCGGGAGCAGTGGAATGTGAGCGCCGATCGGATTGCGGTCATGCCCAACGGCGTCGACCAAATCCCGGCCGAGATCGAGGTGCCCCCTGATGGTCGAACGCCGTTCAAGCTCGCCTATGCGGGATCTCTGGTGCCTTACGAGGGCCTCGATCTGCTGATCGAGGCCGTTGCCCGGCTGGGGCGCGAAGGCATCCGGATCGAGGTGGACATCATCGGGGACGGCGAAAGCCGATCCACGCTGGAGGCGCAAGTCCGTCGCAACGGACTGCAGCAGCAGATCCGCTTTGCGGGTCGAATCGCTCCGGCAGAAGCGCGCCAGCGACTGGCGCAGGCATCGATGGTCTGCCTACCTCGCCGGCCGGACCTCGTTTGCGAGATCGTGCCCCCACTCAAGCTGGCGGAAGCCATGGCACTGGGCGTGCCGGTGCTGGCGGCGGACCTTCCCGCCATGCGCGGCGAGATGGAACATGATCGGACCGGCTTTTTCTTTGCCGCCGATGATGTCGGCGATCTTGTGCGGCAAATCAAACGGTGCCGCGGCGACCCGCAGTTGCTCGACAGGGTGCGCAAGAATGCACACGAATATGTGGCCGTGCACCGCACTTGGGCTTCGGTAATTGTCGCTACAGGCATTCTGCCCGTGGACACACAGCGAACACCGTGAGACAGGCCCGTTCCAAGACGACCATTTGAACGAGGACCACCCTAAAAATGGCACGATTGTTCAAAACGCCGGAAGAACAGCCTCTTAAATGGAGTGTCGGCTCTGGTACTGCTGCCCGCTTCGACGATACATCGCCAGAGGGGTTGAAAGGCACGATTGAGGTGCCAAGCGGCAAGAGTATATACGTAACTCTTGGTACGTCCCCTGGCAATTTCCAGAGCCTGAAGCGCGGCACGGGCATGAAGGTGACGAACGAGGAACTCCACCTCCTGAGCCTCGAGCGTGCGCCGGACAACAACATCAAACATTCGCTGTTGGTGCTTGAATACAACGCAGCGGGCGAACGGATCGGCACCGCGCGTTCGGCAGACGGCATGACCATGCGGTATCGCCCGGGTCCTGGGGTGGACCGCGTGGTTATCACTCTGCGGGCAAAGGGTAGTGGCAAACTGGTCATCCGCCGGCTGAGCTGGCGCTGCGAATCCGAAATCTTCAAGCGCGGTCTGGCCGTCTCGGCGCATCGGCAGCAACTGGACTTCACCGCAGTCAATGGCCGCCCCATCTTCCTGGATGAGAGCGCCACTGCCCCCCCGTTCACGATCTGGCCCAACGGTTCGGTCAAACTCAGCCTGTTCGGACTCGATCCAGGGCGCTATTTTGTCGAGCTGTTCCACCGCGACGCGCTGCTGGCCTCGGCCACCGAGGGCCTGACCGCTCATTTCCATTTCGCCTCGCCGATTGAGGGCGGACCGCGCCCCGAGAGCCTTGGCTTCAAGCGGGATGAGAACGGCTTCCTCGGCACAGCCTTGCCGGTGGTATCGCGCAAGAGCGGCCTTTATCGCCACGCCGCGCATTTCACGTTGCTCGACCGGCAGGACTGGCTTGTGGCCGAGCTGGGCCTGGGCCTTGACCGGCTGATCAACGTGGACCGCGCCGCCGTGAAGCGTGTACCAACGACGGGTTCGGCCCAGCTGCCGGAAAATCTCTTTGCCGAACGAGTGAACAACTTCCTCGCCACCATCGAGAACCCGGAAGAGATCGAATTCATCGTCTTTGCCGAAATCAGCGTGAACGTAGTCGATGGCTCGTCGGTATGGCTGTCGTCGATCCTGTCCATGCTGACGGAGATGGGCCGCTGCCTGCTCGTTTCGCGGGTCAACGTCGAATCCGAGATCGTGCTTTCGAACGTCCGCAACCGCGAACGGCTGACGGTGCTGTCGCCGATCGACGTGCGGTTCCGCCGGGCATTTACCGCCAACGATGCCGCACACATCATCCGCCGGCTCGACGACCGCCTGCCGAGGCTGCGCAACATCGTGGTTCGCGGCTGCGCCGTGGCGCAACAGCTTTTCGAAACGCGCCGCTTCCGCGAGCGCGGGTTCGCCTACCTGACCGACTTCTATGAAGTGGGCGCAGATGGCCTGATCTTCCCCGACGACAAGGTAGCCGCCGTGCGGCTGGCCGCCACGCAGGCAGCCAAGCTGCTGGTCCAGACCGAAGAGCTCGGCAGCATGCTGCGCACGATCGCCGGGCGCGATTTCGCCAGCTTTGCCCTGCCTCCGTCGATCCCCGCGTTGGCCCTGCCCGCACCGGACGACATGCCGGCGGAGGATGGCACGATCCGCATCGGCTATGCCGGCAAGATCAATCCGCAGTGGGGCGTCGTGGAACTGCTCGACTGGACGGAAGCTCTGCGCGAGCGCGGCATGAAGGTCGAGCTCACCATCGTTGCCAACAAGATCGCCGACCGATCCGGCACAACGCGCATCCGCGGGTTCAAGGCGATCCTGCTGGAGCGGTTCGAGGCGCTGGGCGTCACGTTCCTTGAGGATCTCAACCGCGAGCAATCGATGTCGCTGATGAACACGATGGACTTCGTGTGGTGCTGGCGCCCCGGCGCGCTGGAGGACCAGACCCTCGAGCTTTCGACCAAGCTGATCGAAATGGCCGCGCAGGGCGCACGGTGCATCTGCTATCCGAATGCCATCAATCGCGAGGTTCTGGGCCAGGACTATCCGTTCTTTGCCAGCGACATTGACGATGTGGCCACGATCCTCAGCGAGCGCAATCCGCGTCCGATGGAACTTGCCGAAGCGGTGGATATCCGGTTCAGCCAGAACACGATCGGGCGGCGGCTTGCGGAGGACTGCCTCAACAGGCCGGCCGATCGCGCGCAGCCGCGTATCCTGATTTCGGGCAATGGCCTGAAATTCGTCGAGCCTTACGCATCGCATCTCAAGGCCCGCGGCCACCATGTCACCACGGACCACTGGGAATGGGGCGCATCGTTCGACTTGCGCACCACGGCTGAGGATGCCGAAAAGGCCGATCTGATCTTCTGCGAATGGGGCCTTGCCAATGCGGTCTGGCATTCGAAGAACCTGCGGCCGGGCCAGCGGCTCTTGGTGCGCTGCCACGCGCAGGAAGTGCGTGACAAGGCTCTGAAATTCGGCCGCCAGATCAACGTGGAGAACGTCGAGAAGTTCATTTTCGTTTCCGAGCGGGTCCGCCGCAAGGCCATCGAACTGTTCGGCTGGCCCGAGGAAAAGACGGTGCTCGTGCCGAACTTCCTGCTGGATGACGAATACCGGCTCGCACCTGCAAATCCGGACAGAGCGAACAATACCGCAGCGGACGGCACAAAGGCGCCGATCCAGATCGGCCTTGTCGGGATGATCCCGCAGAGCAAGCGGTTCGACCGGGCGCTCGACTTGCTGGCCGAACTTTCACGGCGCGGGGTTCCGGCCGAACTGCGGGTAAAGGGCCAGCGGCCCGAAAAACTAGACTACATGTTCGCGCCCGGACGCGCCGCCGAGATGAAGTACTTCCTTGTCCAGTATGACCGGATCGAGAATGATCCCTTGCTGAGAGGGAAGGTTGTCTTCGATGGTTGGGGCAATGACATGGCTGAATGGTACGCGCGCATCGACCACGTGCTCTCGCCCAGCGATCATGAATCCTTCCACTATGCCGTTGCCGACGGCGCGCTGTGTGGGTGCGATCCGCTGATCTGGCCGTGGGAAGAGGCCGACAGGATCTATCCGGGCGAATGGATCGTTGCGGATGCGGCCGCTGCTGCCCAGCGGATTGTCGATTTCAGCATGATGGATTCCGCCGCCCGCGAAGAGCAGCTACAGGCCAATCGCGAGGCGCTGATCGCGCGATACGGGTATCGCAAAATCTACCAGCAACTCGACGCCGTACTGGGGTTGGTTTGATCCATTTCATCACAGACCAATCGTAAAAACATGACTATCAGGTAGCCGCAATGTCTAGCCAACAAGACCATGATCCCGCGTCCGAGCTTCTGACGAAAATCGCAGGCGTGAAGCCGATTTCCGATTTCTACGATCACACCTACATTTCGCTGCGAAACAAATACATGTTTCACACGATCGGCAAGGCGGCCAACTCGACGGTGAAGCATGTCTTCTACCAGATGGAGCTGCGCGAGCGTGGTGCGCCGATGCCGTCCGTGCACGATCGCGCGGCATCGCCGCTCTTGTCGCCGTACCAACTCGACGAAGCGACTCTCAACCGGGTTCTATTCGACCCGGAGTTCACGCGCTTCACCTTCGCGCGCGATCCCTACTCGCGGCTGCTGTCTTGCTATCTCGACCGGCTCGCCGACCACAAGTCGCGACCCTATCGGCAGTTGATGCGCACGATGCGCAAGCGGCCAGGCTATTCGCCCACGTTTGCGGAATTCATCGAGACGATCTGTGCGCAGACCCACTTTGCGCAAAACAACCATTGGCGCCTCCAGCACGCCGATGCCCTTGCAGACCTGATCACCTATGACTTCATCGGCAGGCAGGAGACCTTCGGCGCCGACATCGATGCGATTGCGAGCCGCATTTCGGGTAGCACGCTCGAAAACATCTCTGGCGAAACCAACGCTTCTCCTGCCAAGACATCGTCGGAAAACCGCCTGAAGGACTTCTGGAGCAGGGATCTCGTCCGGCTGGTGCAGGATGCTTTTGCACCGGATTTCGCTTGGCTGGGCTACGCGGCGGAGCCGGCCTGGCTCGACCCGCCGGTCGTGGCGGTGAGTGCCCCTGTGCTGCAGACCAACCTACCGCCGGCCGACCTGCCCCCCGTGGACCCCGAAGCTTTGCCGACCCGCCGCGCTGTGCGGCTCAAGGAATTCGGGACGAACATCCAGCGCATCCTCACGCCCACCCCGCAATACCTGCGCCAGACCAATGGCACGATTGCCGAAGAAGCTTACCGGCTGGAGACAGATCCGGACGGCTTCATCCTTGCCAGCGAACACCGCAGCCGATCGGGAGATCGCACCTATGTGCTGGGTGATTCCTTCATCGAGTGCTCGTTCGTGCAGGAAGGCAGCAGGATCTGCGATCTGATGAACACACAGCTCGGTCAACAGCCGGGGGTCGTGCTCAACGGCGGCTACTCCGGCAGTACGACGCTGAATATCCTGAACGGCCTGATCAACCGCGTGTTGCCGCGTGGTCCCCGGAACGTGATTTTCGCGCTCCCGTCAAATGACGTGCTCGCGCTCATCGAGCACGGAGGTTTCTGGAACCTGCGCGACAAGCGTTATTCTCCCATCACGCCGATCGAGAACCGCGTGACCGGCACCAATGATTTTGAGGCCAATGCCGCTGCGCTGGCGCCATTGTTAGCGCTATTTTGCCAGACCGCGCGCGAATTCGGCTTCAATCTGACGCTGACCACGATGCCCTTCGTCAGCACCGACTACCAGAAACTCGGCTGGTTCCGCATCCGCCACCAGACCGAGGACGTTTACGAGGCGCTTGTCGCCAAGCGCCACCATGTCAACGCCATTCTTCGCGACACCGCAAAGGCGCAAGGCGTCAACTTGATCGACCTTGCAGCGCTGCTCACGCCGGATCTGTTCTATGACGACGTGCACATGAATGCGCAGGGCTGCCGGGCAGTCGCCGACCTGCTGATGCCGGCTCTGGCCAAAGATTGACGCTCTCTCCGGCCGGCCCGCCACTATGGCGGCCGGCCAGAGAGCCGGCTATCAGAAGCCGCACTGCTGGAAGGTGCGGCGGTAGAATTCCCTGTCCATCTTGGCGAAGGCGGCCACCTGCGGCGGGCCGCAATCGGTATCACGCGGTCCGCCCGGGCCACTCCAGGCGGAAGGATCGGGAACGGTCATGCGAATGCGGGTCGCGCGGTAGGTCTGCGCCAGAACACCGTCGCATTGCAGCACGTTGTCGGCCGGCCAGGTGCGCTTGGCTTTCGCCCGTTGAAGAACCTGCTGCATCAGAGCCAGCACATGGACCTGATAGAGGCAATCCTTGCCATGCCGGTTGAGGAAATACCCGCCCTCACCGACAGGCGCATAGCGATTGAATCCGTAGTAAAGCCAGCGCACTCCTGCGGTGCCGACTGGCGGGGACTGAAAATCCCGGAAAGTGGGGACATCACCGCCATGGGCGCGCGGTTCTTCGCGGAATAGCTGGTTTAGGCCAGCGGCCACGTGGCTTTCGATCTCGAACGGCGGGCGCTTGCCATCCATCGCATAGAGATCGGCAATGTTGCCAAGATCGCGGATGGCATGGAGGTCCTGATTGAGCGTACCGCCGAATGCAGCGGGGCGATCGCGCCGCGTGATCGAATGGAACCAGGCGCAGCCGCTCTGACCATCGACGCGGCATGGCCCCTCGTCGGTCAGCCCCCCTGCCCCGACCGGTGCCACAACCGTGCGGACCATGCCTTCACCCAATGAGCGATATACCGCAACATCTTGATTTTTAAGAGAATAACTCTGGCCATCCGCAATCCGGGCGAACTGCAGGATAAAATAGGCAAGGCCGGTCTGGCCCATGGAGTTGAACGGCTGGCCGAGATCATTGACCTGGGCGACCTGATAGCCCTGCGCGCGGCCGGTCGCGGCGTCCTTGGTGAACTGCGCGAACCCTTCGGCCCCGCGCCACACATTGGCACCATTGCGGTAGCTCACCGAATCGCGCTGGAAATTGGCCGCGACCACATCCCGAACGCGATCGGCCGCGGCGGCAGGCTGAAGACCCTGCGCACCCACCTTCCAGTTGTCGCGCAGGCTGCGAAAGCACTCGGTGAGGAAATGCCAGTAGTCCCGATTGCCGCCTTCGGCCGAAAGGGCACAGACGCTGCCGGCGGCAAGGCTCGGCAGGTTGACCCCGGCGCCGGCCGTTTCTTCGGCGCCGTCATCGCCTTCGACCGCTTGGCCGACAGCAATCACGCTCCCTACTCCGACACCGGCGACAATGGCCGCTGTCAGCAGAGCCAGCTTGAGCCGCGAAAATGCTGTTGTCCTGCGCATCAATTGTACTCCCGCACCGAGCTGATCGGGCCCGAATTCATTTACCCGCCGGTCGATAGTCGCGCAATGCCGAGTGCGCCGTATATATCTTTGGTAATGGCAAGTACCCTAGACTTTTCCGCCCACCGAAATAAAGCGGGATGCGTAGGCGATACGGGACTGTTGATGAACGAATCCTGCAGAACCTCAGCCGCACCGGCTGGACATGCCATTTGCGCAAGCGCGAAAATACGGAAAGACCTGACATGTTCCTGACCACGGCAGTCGCGCAGATTGCCCATCTGCAAAGAGCGCGGCGCAGGATCACGGCAGCACCGCTTGCGGCTGCGCTGGCGTTTGCCGGGGTGCCGGTAAACGCCGGTACGATCTATCTCGCTCCCGCCGGCAAGGACAGCTCCGACGGCCTGAAGGCGGCGAAACCCGTAGCCACGCTGGACCGCGCGGTGGCACTGGCGCTGGCGCAATCGGCCCGCACTGGCGAAGCGATGACGGTACAGGTCGCCCGCGGCTCTTATCGCGGCCAGACGCTTGTGCTGGATGGCAAGCAACTGGTCGCTCCGCTCACGATTACCGGCACGTCGGCCGACACGGCGCAGTATCCGTCCTTTTTCGGAGACAGCCGCGCGACATGGCTGCGCGTGAACGCCAAGGCCGGCCGCGCCACCGGGCTGACCATCAGCCGATTGCGGATCGCGCGCTATGCCACCGCGATTTCACTGAACGGCGACCGGAACAGCCCTGACACATTCAACAGCGGCACCGTGATCCGGAACAATGTGTTCAACAAGATCGGCTCGATCACGCAGACGACCGACAGCCCTTCGACCGCAGCGATCCGGCTCGTCAATTCGCGCGACAACATCATCGCGCAGAACTATTTTCACACGACCCGCAATCGCACTGCGCAGGATTGCAGCCTGCTCCACCCGATCTATGTCGCGCACTATTCGTCGGGCAATCACATCACGGGCAATACCTTCCAGGATTTCTGCGGCGACGGGATCAAATTGCGCGATCGATCCAATGACAACGTCCTCGAAAAAAACAGCTTCCTCAATGGCGGCAGCGCCATTGCAATTGCCGAGTGGTATTGCGAAGAATCGCGCATGGGAGAGTGTTCCAAGGATGATGGCGAGTGCCCTTCGACCGGGAATATCGTCAACGACAACAAGTTTTCCGGTGTCGCGTTCTATCGCCGCGTGGTGATCCACGGCGGCAAGAAGCGCTACCCCTGGTGCAGTGCGGATGACTTCTCGCGCGATCGATTTTCGGGCAGTGACATGAGCTTGCTGGTCAAGCTGTTCGGGGCATTCCGGTAACGCGCATGGTCAATCCACAAGAGGGGGCACCCCATGCGTCGCTTAAAGTGGCGTTGTTGTCCGACGAACTGACCCGGTCTTGCCTTGCGCCCGAGTGCACCGTGATCGATGTGCCCGCCAGCGGCTTTGCCCGGCTGCTGCGCGAGAGCAGGCCCGACATGCTGCTGGTCGAATCCGCGTGGCATGGCCTCGATTCCACGTGGAAATACAAGATCGCCTCGTATCCCGGCTATATGCTGCGCTCCAACCGGCGGCTGCGCAAACTGGTGAAAGTCGCGCGCGATCTGCGGATCCCGACGGTGTTCTGGAACAAGGAGGACGGTGTCCACTTCGACCGGTTCATCGCCAGCGCGCGGCTGTTCGACCATGTGTTCACGGTCGATGAGAACTGCGTGCCGCGCTACCGTGCCATCGTCGATCCGGGCACAACCGTCGGCGTGCTGCCGTTTCCGGTCCAGCCGCGGCACCACAACTTCACCGGCTTCAACTTCTGCACGCATGATGCCAATTTCGTGGGCAGCTACAGCACGCATATCCATGATGCCCGCCGCGCTTGGCAACACATGGCGTTCAGCGCGGTGCGCGAAAGCCGGATGGCGCTCACGATCTATGATCGCAATTCGGACCGCAGTTCGCAGATCTATCGTTATCCCGAATGGGACGGAATGGTCGTCCGGCCAGCAGTGCCGCATGCGCAGACCGCACAGATCTACAAGGACCACCTGATCTCGCTCAACGTGAACACGGTGACGGACTCGCCAACCATGGTATCGCGCCGGCTGGTCGAGATCCTGGCTTGCGGCGGCATCGCGGTGACCTCTGCCGCGTGTTCGGTCGAGGCGATGTTCCGCGATTTCTGCCATGTCATCACGGCACCGGAAGATGCCCGCGCCTTATTCGAGCGGCTGCGCCACGGCCCGTCCAGCGAAGACCTTGACCGGGCGCGCGAGGGTGCCGCCCACGTGGCGCAACACCACACCTGGGCGCAGCGGCTCGAGGTGGTTGCCGCCGCCGCCGGGCTTTAGCGGCGCGATGCCATGAGCGCCCGAAAGCCTACGGCCGAGCGTGAGCGCGAGCCGGCGGCACTGCCGTTCGAGCGGATCATAGCGGTGGGCTTGCGGCGCTGGAAAGCGCACAACCTGCAGCCCCTGCTGGCGGCACAATGTCGCCGCCTGCACTTCGTCAGCGACAGCAGCGCGGCGCGCGCGCTGGCGCCAACCGGGGCAGACGCCGTCGCGATCTGGGGCGCTGTGCCGCCGCCCGGCGTGGCAGCGCTCGCCAACGCGAGCGGCGCAGTCCTGCTACGGCTCGAGGACGGGTTCATCCGGTCGGTCGGCCTGGGTTCAGACCTCATCCCGCCTCAATCGCTGGTCCTTGACCGTACCGGCATCTACTTCGATGCGACGGGCCCCAGCGATCTCGAGACGATCCTCCAGACCGCGAATTTCACCACGGCCATGCTGGCCCGCGCCGCGCAAGTCCGCGCATTCATCGTCGCGAACGGCCTGACGAAATACAACACCGAGCCGCGCGTGGCTCCCCGCTGGGCTTCCGGGGGGCGCCCGGTCGTGCTCGTGCCGGGGCAAGTGGAGACCGATGCTTCGATTGCGCTTGGCGGCGCACACGTACGCAGCAATCTCGATTTGCTGCGGGCAGTGCGCCAAGCCCGGCCCGACGCCTGGATCGTCTACAAACCGCACCCCGATGTGATGAGCGGCAATCGCAGTGGCCGGGTCGCGTTGCGCGCGGCGGCGGCGTTGGCGGACCGGATCGAAACGGAAACTTCGATCGTGACCTGCATCGAGGCCTGCGACGAAGTTCACACGATAACATCGCTGGCTGGCTTCGACGCGCTTCTGCGCGGCAAACCGGTCGTGACATATGGCGCGCCGTTTTATGCCGGCTGGGGACTGACCGAAGATCGCGCGGCAGCAATGCCCGCATGGCACCGGAGAACCCGCCGACTTACGCTGGACACGCTCGTTGCCGGATCGTTGCTATCTTATCCGTTGTACTGGAACGAAACGGCAAGAACCGGAGATAGCTGCGAGATGGTGCTATCCCGCATTGCACAAACGCGCGATATATTACAAAGGAGAGGTCAACTCGAACGATTGCGCTATGGATGGGCAAGGCGTCAGCTTCGCAAGCTTCGAGTATTATGCAGCGCGGTGTAGAGGGGACACTTACCGTGATCGAAGGAGGGATCAAGGCATTTGCCGGCAGGCGAGTGCTCTTGCTGCAAGGTCCGGTTGGCCCGTTTTTCAAACGATTTGCCAAAGATCTGGCCGATGTCGGCTGCGAGGTACACAAAATCAACTTCAACGCCGGGGATTGGCTGTTCTACCCCGGTGGCATACCCTATCGCGGGAAGATGGAGGATTGGCCGAGCTGGTTTGAAAACCAGCTGCGAATTCTCCGCATCGAGCTTGTATTCCTGTTCGGCGATTGCCGCCCGATCCATCAACCCGCCCATGCGGTGGCCAAGCGCCTTGGCGTGGAAGTGAGTGTTTTCGAGGAAGGGTACTTGCGGCCCGACTTCATCACGCTCGAACGCGACGGGGTGAATGCCAACAGCCCGATGACACGGCAGCCGGAGGATTATCTGGCCGTTCCCAATCGAATCCTGACGGTCCGGCCGATGCCGAGCGCCTTCTGGGTGATGGTGTGGTGGGGTTTCAACTATTTCCTGTTCGGCGGCATGGGCCGCTGGCTCTACCCGCACTATCAGCACCACCGTCCGCTGAAACTGCGCGAATGCCTGCCCTGGATTCTCTCGCCGCTGCGCAAGGCCTGGTACAAGTGGCGCCAGCGCGGCTTGCAGAACATGCTGGCCGGGCCATGGGGCAAGATGTTCTACTTCGTCCCGCTGCAGGTCCACAACGATGCGCAAGTGCTGACCCACGCCGATGTCGGGGGGATGGAAGGCTTCATCGCATCGACGATCGCTTCGTTTGCCAGCCATGCCGAAGCTGACAACCGGCTGGTATTCAAGCATCATCCGATGGATCGGGGCTATCGCAACTACACGCAGCTGATCCGCGATCTGGCGCAATCACACGGTTGTGCGGACCGAGTGCTGTACATCCACGATCAGCACACCCCCACGCTGATCCGGGCTTGCCGAGGCGTGGTCGTGGTCAACAGCACGGTCGGGCTGACGGCTGTCGGCATGGGATGCCCGACCAAGGCAGTGGGCGAAGCGGTTTGGGACATGCCCGGCCTCACCTATCAGGGTTCGCTCGACAAGTTCTGGACCGAGGCGGAGTCCGCCGTTCCGAACAAGGTGCTGCATCGCAAGTTCAAGAGCGAATTGATTGCGCGCACGCAGATCAACGGCAACTTCTACAAGCAGCTCGCCCCGGAATTGTCTGCCACGGGGCTCATCTGGAACAGCGAGGCGACGGTGTTGCCGAAAGGCGGCGCGAAGCCCGCTGCCGAAGCCCCGGAAGCGTCGGCCGAGCAGGAAGAGCCTGCGCGCGTCAAAGGCTCCAGTACTGGGTACCCTCGGGCACCATCTCTGGCGCCAGCACGGACTTGACGTCGATGATGACGCCGCCCGGCTTCACCATTGCTCCCAGTTCGGCGCGCGACAGCGCCGCATAGGCGCTGTGCGAGACCGCGAGCACGAGTGCATCGAGGTCCTGCAATTCCGGTAATTCGCTCAGCGTGATGCCGAACTCGTGCAGCGCGGCGGCAGGATCCGCCAGCGGATCATGCACAAGCGGCCGGATGCCGAACTCGGCGAATTCGCGCACGATGTCTTCCACCTTGGAATTGCGGATATCGGGCACGTTTTCCTTGAAAGTCAGCCCGAGGATGCCGACGCGTGCTGCGGCCAGCTTGCAGTCTGCCGCGGCCATCATCTTGACCGCGCGCTGCGCAATGTAGCTACCCATGCCATCGTTGATGCGCCGACCGGCAAGAATGACCTGTGGGTGATAGCCGAGCTGTTCGGCCTTGGCGGTGAGATAGTAGGGGTCGACGCCGATGCAGTGACCGCCGACAAGGCCCGGGTAGAAGCGCAGGAAGTTCCACTTGGTGCCCGCCGCCGCGAGAACCTCGCTCGTGCGGATGCCGACGAGATCGCAGATCTTCGAGATCTCGTTCATCAGCGCGATGTTGATATCGCGCTGGGTGTTTTCGATGACCTTCGACGCTTCGGCGACCTTGATCGACGAGGCCTTGTGGATTCCGGCAGTGACCACCGAACCATAGAGATCGGCGAGCAGATCGAGCGTTTCGGCATCATGGCCCGAGACGACCTTGACGATCTTTTCGAAAGGATGCGCCTTGTCGCCCGGATTGATGCGCTCAGGACTGTAGCCGAGCTTGAAATCGATGCCCGAGCGCAGACCCGAAGCCGCCTCGATCACCGGCGCGCAGACTTCCTCGGTCGCACCGGGATAAACCGTCGATTCGAAGACGATGACCGCACCGGGGGCAATGACCTTGCCCACGGTGAGGCACGCCTTGTGGAGGGCCGAGAAATCCGGCCGGCGGCTCTCGTCGACCGGGGTCGGCACCGTGACGATGATGATCCTGCAACCGCGCAAATCATCGGGATTGTCCGTGACGACCAGTGCCGAGGCCTTGAGCTCCTCGGGCGTTACTTCGTTGGTGTGATCGATACCGGCCTTCAGCGCGGCAATGCGGGGCTGGCTGACATCGAGACCGATCACTGCGTGCTTGCGCGCAAACGAAACTGCCAGCGGCAGCCCTACATAGCCGAGGCCGATCACGCCGATACGCCCGAAAGAATCCGTCACCATCGCTATCCATGTCATCCGGGGCCACGATATGGGCCCGCCTGCGCGATCCGCTTAGCAGGCAAACCTTTCCGTCATGGTAAACGCCGCCCGTGGCGGTTGGCGGGAGCACGCGTAGTGCAGGCAGCGGAATACGCAGAAACCCCGAGCGCTCGGCGAGACTAGCGCAAGACAGAAAAATGGCCCCTTAAGCGAATCCGCTGGGGGGGCATTAAGGCGCCTTCGGCACATCCTTGACGCGTCCCCCCGCTGGAGAGCGTGCCATGGTCTGCCGTGCCCTGATGAATTCACCCCGCAAGATTGCCGCGCAAGTGCGGCCCACGCTGCGCATTGCGGTCCTGCTCGCCCTGCTCGCCGCCTGCGGGCCGGTGCAATTGCGGCGCACGGCAGAGATCGCATCGCCGATCGGGACGGCGCAGGCAGCCGGCACGCGGACGCTCGGCGCGGCGGAAATCGCACAGCTGCCGCCGATGCTGCTGGGCGTGCAGACTCACTTCAGCCAAGGCTGGCCGCTGTCCACTCTCGCGCTGTCG
The DNA here is from genome assembly GCA_947375105.1 of Sphingomonadaceae bacterium. Taxonomy (GTDB): domain Bacteria; phylum Pseudomonadota; class Alphaproteobacteria; order Sphingomonadales; family Sphingomonadaceae; genus Novosphingobium. The sequence goes on along the minus strand of CANCET010000001.1, from coordinate 50,245 downwards.
CAGCAGGTTTCAGCGCCGATCCTGCGCGATTCGCTGCCATGGGCCGAGGGCGAGAGAACCCGGGGAAACTATAACCTGAACACCCCGACGGGGCAGGCGCTGGGCGCGGCCTGCGCCAACGGACAACGCCTGTTGTTGACCGTGACCCCCGCCAATCCGCTCTACGACAGCGGCCAATGGGTTTCGAGCACGGCCGGAAATGCTGCCTTTGCCAGCTACCTCTCGGCGCTGGCGGATCGCTTCGGTTCCTGTCTGGCGGCAATCGAGGTGGGCAACGAGCTCAACGGCTCCGGCACGTTGGTCTATCCCGCCGGCGTCACTCGTCCGGCGGCCTATGTCGCGACATTGGCGGCGGTGCATGCGCGGATCGGCGGGCGCACCGCGATCCTGGGCGGATCAACCAACATGATCGGCACCGGTTTTCTCAAGACGCTGTTTGCCCTCGGAATGCTCGACGAAGTCGACGGCATTGCGGTGCATCCTTACCGCTCGCGCGCGGAAGGGCTCGACGTGGAGCTGGCCCAGCTCAATGCCGCGATGGATGCGGCGGGGCGCCGCGTGCCGATCTGGGCCAGCGAATTCAGCCTGGATACGCGAAACCAGCCGGTCGCGGCGGAGGAACTGATCAAGCAGGCGACCATGCTGGCAGCGGGGGGCGCGGCGCAGGCGAGCTGGTATGCGCTGATCGACCAGCGCTGGTATCCGAACATGGGGCTTTATGCCGGCAGCGCGCCCAAGTTGCAGGCCTCCGCCTTCCGGCAGATGCAGCAGCTCCTCGCGCTGGGTCGGCCGCAGCGGCTCGATCTCGGCGATCCGCTGCTGTTCGCCTATCGCTTCGGGGCAGATACCACGGTCGTGTGGGGAGCGCCGCGCGCGCTGTCCATCGAAGGCGGTGTGGTGAGCGACGCGGCAGGCGCATCTGTCAGCGCCGCGCGGGTGAGCGAAAGCCCGCTGGTGATTTCCGGGACGACCGCCATCCGCTTTGGCAGGACCAACTGGATCGCCGATACCTTGATGGGCTGGGGCACCCCGCAGTGGCGCTATGCGGTGCGCATGAAGAGCGAGACCAGCTACACGCTGCCGCTGTTCGACGACCAGTTCACCAGCTACTTCGGCGATCGCTGGTATCGCCCGCTGCGGATCAACACGACGTCTGCGGGGGTGGGCGGCACCGGCGCCGCGCCGCTGCGCGCGGTGTGGCGGCATGTCGCGCCGGTGGCGGAAGCAGTCGACATTGGCGGGTGCTTTTCCAAGACTGCGATCGGCGACGGCGTGGACCTGACCGTGATGGCCGCGGGCAAGGTGCTGTGGCGCGGGGTGGTGACGGGGCAATTGCAGCTCCCGCCACTCTCCGCCGACCTTGCGCCCGGCGATGCGCTGGAGCTGGTGGCCGGTCCGAACCAGACAACAGGCGGGGATTCATTCAACCTGCGGCTGGTGCTGTTCCAGCGCGGCGCGGGCGAACCGGTCGCCTGCGTGAACTGAGCGGGATCAGGGCGCCGGTGCGGGTGCGGGTGCGGGCGCAGGTGCTGCGATTACGGGCGGCAGGCGGCGCGCGCTAAGGATCACGACCGGTGCTTCGAGCATCTGCCCGCGCATCGCGCCCTCGCCCAGCGTCTGCGAAATCGGTGCATCCCAGATCTTGCGCACCACATCCATGCCCGCCGTCACCTTGCCGAACACCGCATAGCCCGCCTGCGCCTCAGGGTCGCTGGACTTCGGATCGGCATCCAGACTGGTGAGGTCCGACAGCATGATCGAGAAATCAGCCGTCGCCGTGCCCGGGGCATTGCGCGCCATGGAGATCGCGCCGGCGGTGTGGCTGAGGCCAGTCTGGCTGGTTGGCTCGTGCGCGATGGGCGGGAACAAGCGGCGCGGATCGCGCAAGCCGCCCTGCAGCAGGCCATTGGGCTGATCACCCCACGCGAGATGCATGGCGCGGTAGAAGGTGATCCCGTCGAACCGCCTTGCATCGACATAACGCAGGAAGTTGGCGGTGCTGATCGGTGCATGGGCGCCATCGAGGGCGAGTTCGATCGTGCCCAGACCCGTGACCAGCGCCACGCGTTCGACTGCAGCCAATGGCAGCGGAGGTGGCGGTGGGGGAGCAACGTGCGGCCGCCGAGGCGCAGCGGCCATGACCAAAGGGGCAAGCGCAAGCGCGGCGAGGACGAATCGGCGGCTGATCATAGGTCGGCATTAACCTTCAAGGCCCGCCGCGAAGCAAGGCCTGCTGCGGCTCACTGTCCGAAATGGCGTGAACAGCCCATCCGGTGCCGTTCGTAAGGCCGATTGGCGCAAACCTAACGGGCCTGCAGCCAGATGGAGCCACCCCACGCCACCTGGGTCCGTCCGGCAAGCCCCGCTGGCGGACCTTTGTATTCAAAGCCAACTGGAAGGATCCACGATGTTCAAGACTGCAAAGACCCTGGCCTTCGGGCTCCTCGCAGCAACCTGCGCCGCCACCTGCGTTGCCGGCACCGCGCATGCCCAGTCGGCCGACTGGATCAAGCAAGTGACCCGCACCATCGCCGCCAAGCAGACCTATCCCAAGGCCGCACAGGCGCGCGGGGAGCAGGGCACCGCGAAAGTGAAGATCTATGTCGCCGCAACCGGCGCTGTGGAGCGCGCCGAGCTGATTGCGCCTTCGGGATCGACCGTGCTGGACCGCGAAGCGCTGGCCCTGCCGAGCCGGACCGGTTCGGTGCCGCCCCCTCCGGGCGGTGCGACCACCGTGACTGTGCCGATCACCTGGAAGCTGCTGTAACGGATTACCGGCAAGAGCCGGATCGAGCTACGACCGGAGCCACATGGCCCTCGGCCGAGGAAGGGACGGAGCGATCAGTCCCTTCTTTTTTGGTGTCAGCGCACCTTTTCGAACGCCAGTTCGCCATCGCCGAACCAAGCCTTGAGCGCAGCGAGTCCGCGGTGGATATTGACCTTCACCAGCGCTTCGGACTGGCCGGTCATCGCGGCCGCCTCCCGCACCGAAAAGCCCTGAAGCTTGACTAGCTGGATGGCATCAGCCTGCGGGCGGCGCAAGCGTTCGAACAAGCCGGCCATGACGATCCCGCTGAGCGAGGCGCTTTCGTGGCTCGGCACGCCGTGGAGGGTTTCGTCGAGCTCCTCGGTGCAGTGACGGCCGGCGCTGCGCATGCAATCGACGCCCTTGAAGCGGGCGATGGCAGCGAGCCACGGCAGAAACGGACGGCCCGGCTCGAACGTGGCGCGCTTGAGGTGGAGCGCGGTGAGTGCTTCCTGCACCGCATCATCGATCAGTTCGGACGCGAGGCGGCGGGCAAAATAACGGCGCAACCAACGTCCGGCTTCTTCGAGCAGGCGGCGATAAGCGGCAGGATCGCCAGCCAGACTCGCGGCCATTGCGCCTTCCCAGTCGTACCCTGCGGCCTTGCGCGGGCCGTTGGCGGCATGACGGGCGGTATCCAATTGGCGAGCCATATTTTCCTCCAAGACCTCTCGATGCATCAACAATGCCTGAGCGGCAGCGCGGCGAACACGCATCAGGTGGTTATATTATCAATGCATCGTGGGAATGAGTGAGGTCATATCCCTAATCCATAAGGATAAAATCAGCTGCTCCAGCGCGCTTTCGGCCCAGCGCGGGTGCCAGTTCGCGCGTTGCAGGCAGGTCTGGCGCGATATCGCCGGTGATCAGGCGGGCGCCGCGCTGGTAGGTGAGATAACTCCAAAGCCAGCTGAGGCCGACCGAAACGCGGTTGCGGTGCCCAGTCAGGAACCAGATGTGCGCGACGCACCACAGCAGCCACGCAGGCAGGCCCGACACGCGCAGGCGGCCGAAATCGGCAATGGCCCGGCTGCGACCGATCGTCGCCATGTTGCCCCAATCACGGTAGCGGAACGGTTTCACGGCGTGGCCCTGCAACGCCGCACGGATCGCGCGGGCGGCATGCTGGCCCTGCTGCTTGGCAACGGGCGCGACACCGGGCAGCGCGCGGCCGCGCGCATCGGTGCAGGCCGCGGTATCACCGATCACGAACACGTTTGGGTCGCCGTCCGGGTGGAGATCTGCATCCACCGGAACGCGCCCGGCCCGGTCGCCCTTGCAGCCAAGCCATTCCGCCACGCGGCTGGCCATGACACCGGCGGCCCAGATCGTGGTCTGTGCCGCGATGCGCTCCCCGCCGACGACGACGCCCTCGTTGTCGATCCGGGTGACATCGGCTTCCAGCCTCACTTCGACGCCGAGTTCCTCGATCCCCTTGCGCGCCTTGGCTGAAAGCGCGTGCGGAAAGGACGGCAGCAGCCGGTCGCCGCGCTGGAGCAGGATAATGCGCGAGCAATGCGGGGTGATATGGCGGAAATCGCGGCTGACCGACTGCCGGGCCAGTTCAGCTATGGCACCGGCCATCTCGACCCCGGTCGGTCCGCCGCCGATCACCACGAACGTGAGCAGCGCCTTGCGCCGCGCCTCGTCGGTCTCTGTCTCGGCCCGTTCGAGCGCGAGCAGGATGCGGCGGCGGATCGCGGTGGCATCATCGATGGTCTTCACGCCCGGCGCGAAGGCCGCCCAGTCCTCGCGCCCGAAATAGCTGTGCGTGGCACCGGTGGCGAGGATCAGCCAATCATAGGCAAGCGGCTCCCCGTCGCCGAGGATCACGCGGCGGCTTTGCTGGTCGACGCCGTAGACCCGGTCCAGCAGCACGCGCACGTTGACCTGCCGCGCGAGGATGGCCCGGATCGAGCCGGCGATATCGGCTGGCGATAGTCCGGCGGTCGCCACTTGATAAAGCAGCGGCTGGAACAAGTGATGGTTGCGCTTGTCGATGAGCGTGACATCGACCGGCGCGGCGGCCAGCGCCTTGGCCGCGGCAAGCCCGCCAAAGCCGCCGCCCACGATGACCACATGAGGCAGCCTGGCCGCTTTTTCCGTCACTCGTCTGCTCCCTGTTGATCCTTGCCAGCAGGTTCGGGGCCGCGTGCCGGGTCGTTACATGAAGGGGATCTGTTATGACCGCAGCAGCGGATCGGCAGCGAAGGCGGCGATCAGGTGATCGGCCAGCGCGCGTGCGCGTGCGGCAACATAGCGGCCCGGCGGCATCACCAGATGGATCGGCATGTCCGCCGGCGAACAATGCGGCAACAGTTCGACCAGCCGGCCACTGGCGAGATCATCCTCGAACAGCCAGCGCGCATTGACCGCGATGCCGATGCCGGCAAGCGCGGCGGCGCGCAGGGCATCCGGGCTGTCGGCGCGAAAGTTGCCGCTCACTTCGATGGGCAGGCCCTCGCCCATAACCCACTTGTTGCCGGTGGCGAGCAGCGAGTAGCTGAGGCAATTGTGCGCGGCGAGATCGGCGGGCTGGCGCGGCACGCCAGACTGCGCGAGATAGGCGGGCGATGCCACCATCACTCGCCGCGCGGTGCCGATGCGGCGGGCGATCGAGCGGCTATCCCCGATCGCCCCGACGCGGATCGCGAAATCGAGGTTGTCCGAAACGAGGTTCAACGCGTGGTCGGACACCCTGAGATCGATCTCGATGCGTGGCTGGAGCCGCTGGAAATCCGCCAGCATGGCAATCACGCGCGACTGCGCGAGCGTGAGCGGCGCGGTGAGCCGCACTTGTCCGCCGAGCGCGCCATGCAGGCCGACCGCCGCCTCCGCCTCGTCGACAGCGGCGAGCGCGCGGAGTGCGGCTTCGTAGTAGACCTGGCCTTCGCTGGTGAGCGCGATCGAGCGCGTGGTGCGTTTGAGCAGCGCGGCGCCGAGATGGCGTTCCAACGCGCCAACCTGGCGCGAGACGGTCGATTGCGGCAGTTCGAGGCGGGCGGCGGCGCGGCTGAAGCTGGCCGCATCGACCACGGTGATGAATGTGCGCATCCAGCCGGTGAGATCCTTCACGGCGATTTCCTTCCCCGGCCCATCGATGCGGCCAAAGCACCATTATGGTCTGATTTGATGCCATTTGATGCGGCATCAGCATAAATCATATGTGGCAGCGCCCGCTTGCGACAAGCGCGGCGCGCGCGCATGGTCGTGCGGTTCATTCGCCCCTCACGGGCTCGGGTGGCGCCAGACGGGTGCCGACGGGTTCGGGAGCCTGCGGCGAAGGCAGGCACAAGGCAGCGCAGCCATGGAAATGCATCAGGTCCGGTACTTCCTGGCCGCAGCGCGCCTGCTCAATTTCACGCGCGCGGCAATCGAGTGCAACGTCTCACAGCCATCGCTGACCAAGGCGATCCAGAAGCTGGAGGACGAATTTGGCGCACCGCTATTTCGCCGCGAGCGTGCGCGAACCCACCTGACCGAGCTGGGCAAGGCGATGCTGCCGCACCTCGAGCGCAGCTTCGAGGCCGCGCAGACCGCCAAGCAGATGGCGCGCGGCATGGGCCGCGCGGAAATTGCCCCACTCGCGCTGGGCGTGGCGCGCACGGTGGAGCATGCCATGCTGGAGCGCGTTCTGGGCGAGCTGAGCCGCAGCCTGACGGGGCTCGAGCTGGCGCTGGCGAGCGGTTCTTCGCGCGAGTTGATCGAAAGCGCCATGGCCGGCTCGATGGACCTGATCATAGTCGAAATGCCCGATGAAGCGCCGGAACGGCTGGATTGCTGGCCCTTGTTCGCGGATGCCTGGTGTGTGGTTACGCGCGGAGACCACCGCTTTGCCGGAAAGCCGCCAGCCTCGCCCGCGATGCTGGAGGAGGAAGCGTGGATCGATCTGGCAGGTGACGGGTGTGCCGCGCTCGCTCGGATTGCCTCGCAAGGCGGCGCCGCCATCGAAGTGCGGCATCAGGCGCAGGGTGCGGCGCAACTGCGGCAGATGGTGCAGGCCGGGCTGGGCTGCGGATGGATGCCGCGCAGCCTTGCCGATCCGCCGCTCGCGGCAACCGAACTGCCGTTCGGCAGCGTGGAGGCGCGCTTCGTGCTCGCCTCCGTGGCGGGCCGGCGGCGTTCGGTCGCGGCGGAAGCGTTCTTGCGCGTGGCGCGGGCGCAGGACTGGGCGCTTGCCGTGGGTAGCGACGCCAATGGCGTACAATAGGAACCACGCATGGACTCGATGCACTGAGGGATGTTTCCTCGTGGCCGCATCGCCGCTTATGAAACGATGATGGATCGCCCCGCCCCTCCGCCCGCACCGCTCGGCCCGCAGCTGGCGCAGATCCGCCGCCGCAATCCGGACCTGGGTCCTTTTTTCGACGAGGTCGTGATCGGCCTGCGCGCGGCCGGCGTGGGCGCCGCCGCACCTAAGGTCGGGGAATTGTTCCCGGATTTCTCGCTGCCAACCGCGCATGGCGGCTATTGCAGGCTCGGTGAACTGCTCGATCAGGGCCCGGTGATCGTGAACTTCAGCCGAGGCCGGTGGTGTCCCTATTGCGTGCACGAGGTTTCGGCCTGGGCCGAGATGCTGCCCGCGCTGGCCGACGCAGGCGTGCGCTTCATCGAGATTACCGGCGAGACTGGCGGCGGGGCGCGCGCGCTGGGTGCGGTGCTGGAAGCATCGCCAGCTGCCGCCATGGCCAAGGTGCTGTGCGACGTGGACCACGGGGTCGCATTATCGCTGGGCCTGGCGTTCTTCGCAGGCGATCCGCTGCTTGATTTCTACACGAAGGCAGGGCTCGATTTTCACGATCTCTATGGTTCACCGAGCGGGTTCCTCCCGGTTCCGGCAACCTTCGGCCTCGATCGGGCGGGCCGGGTGCGGTTTGCCTATGCCGATGTCGATTTCCGCGAACGGGCCGAGCCGGCGGACGTACTTGCGACGCTGCGCTGAACGCTGCCAGCGCAGAACACGCTACCAGCGCAGGGCTTTGGGCAACACGGCGCGCAGCAGCAGCGCGACCACCAGCATGGCGGCGGGGTAGACCGTGGTGACGAAGCCCATGCTGCTCGCCGGGCAAAACAAGCTATAGGCGAAGGTGCCCAGCGCGGCGGCGGCCCATCCGGTCAGCCAGGCGGCACGCGCGAGGTTCGTTGGCGCGGTGCGGCGCATCCATGCCGCCAGTACAGCCGCAACCAGCAGCGAAGCGCACAGCGCGATGGCAAAGCACCGGGCCGCGCCGAAGGCATCCACCTCGGCAAAGTCAGGGTGCGCACCCGCCATGATTCCATCGAGCAAAAGGGCCATCAGACCGAGGGGAAACAGCCCGAGCAGCAGCGTGCCAAGCAGCGACGCGCCGCCATCGGCGCGTCCCGGGACTGCGGCCCGCAGCGCCGCCAGCAGCATGGCGAGACCGCCCGCGAGCAAGACCGAGCCCCGCAAGGGCACGATCATGGGAGGATGGCCGGAGAGGATATCACTGCGCAAGCCGAGGCACAGCCAGACCGCCATGACCGACAGGCCTGTGGCGGCCAAGCCCACTACCATGCCGCGCCACAGGTGGACAGGCGTGACCGGCGTCAGATCGGCGACGAGCGCCGCGATTGTCTGGTCGATGGACGGCTCGTCCGGATCGCGGGGCATCAGGCTTTCCTTCGCTGCGCCGCTCTGCCCCGAAAGAACAAGCGGCGTGGGGCACGATGCCTTTTTGGCCAGTTCCCCGCAAGACCGGCCCCACGCAAGACCGGCCCCACGCAAGACCGGCCCACGTGCCCGTGGGAACGCAGGCCGGTCGCTGCGCAGGGGCAGGCGGCGCGGGTTTCAGCCCCGGCGCAGCAGGCGGTCGAGCGAGATGGCCCCACCGCCCTTGGCGATGAGCGGCAGAAGTATGGCCGCCCAACTCAGGTGCGTCGGCCACGCATCGGGATAGACGAAGATCTCGATCACCGTGGTCATGCCGAGCAGACCGAGCGCGGCGAAGCGCGTGCCGAAGCCAAGCACCAGCAGGATCGGGAAGAGATGCTCCGAATAGGTCGCCATGTGGGCGGCCAGATGCGGGGGCACGAGCGGCAGTTTGTAGTCCGTTTCGAACAGGTAGTAGGTGCTGTCGGTGATGGTCAGCCAGCCTTCCACCTTGGTCCGGCCAGACTGAAAGAACACCGCCGCGATCCCGAGCCGCGCCACCAGCAGGAGCATAGTTTCGGGCAGGAGGCGCCCGGCAAGCTCGGCCAGCCGGTGATAGACGGAAACGAGTGCGGTCATGGTACTTTACCTCGAATGGCAGGCGCCCCGGCAGGACGGAGCGCCCGACTTGATCAGTGCGCCTTCGCGGTGAGCGAGCCGTTGCCCTTTGGCGTCTTGATCGAAGTGCAGGTGCCGGCCTTGACCAGCATCCAGGCGTTGCCTTGGTAATCAGCCTTCGACGTGCCGGCGCAGCTGGTGCCCGGGCCCGCAGCGCATTCGTTCTTGCCGGCCTTGGCCACGCCATAGCACTTTTCCATGGCGGGCTTGGTATCGGCGGCATGGGCGGCGCCGGCAGCAAGGCCGAGAGCGATCGAAGCGGCAAGAGCGGAAACGGCAATCTTCATGACATGATCCTTTTGGAATGAGTTGAACCGGTGCTTGCCCGGTCTGGCAGCCAAGGGCACGGGTGGCGGTTTCTCTCGCGCCGCCCATTCCCCTGTGTCCGGAAATGTTCGCGCCGGCCACGTTGACCAGTTCGCCGGGCCAGGGGCAGGGGTTACAGCGGCGCAGCAATTTTCTGCAGTGCGCAGCATGCGTGCAGCATCGGATAGATGGAATCCCGCGCGCGCGCTGCATCCTGCGCCAGCCAGCTTGCTTTTTCCGGCAGCGCTGTAACCCCCCGGTCGCCACGCGCGAATATCATGCCGCCATCCCGGCACACCCATTCGGAGAAGACCCATGACCACACTCAAGACCGGCCTTGCCCTTGCCGCCAATGCTGCCCTTATCGCCGCCGCCATGGCCGTTGCCCCCGCCCCGGCGATGGCCAAGGCGCATGCTGCAGAAGTCGTCCACTGCTACGGCGTGAACACCTGCAAGGGCACCTCGGACTGCGCCGCCGGCACGCACAGCTGCAAGGGCCAGAACGAATGCAAGGGCCAGGGCTTCAAGGCTCTGACCAAGGACGCCTGCGCCGCGCAGGGCGGCAGCCTGACCGAGCCCAAGTGATCTCTGCCGGCCAATTGCTGGCCAGCTAACCTCTGACCACCCTCAACTGACCGGGGCTCCCAGCCCCCTGCCCTGCGGCGCCGCTCCCCCTCCCCGGCGCCCGAGGGAGCCCCGGTCTTCTTTCACGGGATACCCGATGACGGATCGTCTCACCGGATTTGGCCTTGGCATGCGCCGTCCGCATTACCGCGCGTATATCGACGGCACCGCGCCGGTCGATTTCATCGAGGTGATCTCGGAAAACTTCATGATCCCGGGCGGTAAGCCGCTCGATACGCTGATGAAGGCGCGGGCCAACTACCCCCTCGCGCTGCACGGCGTTTCGCTGTCGATCGGTTCGGCCGATGGGCTGCGGGAGGACTATCTCACCGAGTTGCGGCGCCTCGTCGACCGGATGGAGCCTGCGGTCGTTTCCGACCACTTGTGCTGGACCCGGATCGACGGGTTCAATTCGCACGATCTGCTGCCGTTGCCCTATACCGAAGAAGCGCTGGATGTGGTCTGCCGCAATATCGACCGCGCGCAGGAAGCGCTGGGCCGCCGCATGCTGTTCGAGAACCCTTCGAGCTACATCGCCTTTCCGGGCGCGATGACCGAGTGGGAGTTCCTTGCGGAGATGACCCGGCGCACCGGCTGCGGCCTGCTGCTCGATGTGAACAACATCCATGTCAGCGCAGTGAACCACGGGTTTGCCGCAGCGGACTATCTGACCGGCATTCCGATGGCAGCGGTCGGGCAGATCCATCTCGCCGGTCACGTGCGCGGCGAACACCTGCTGATCGACACGCATGACCAGCCGGTGCCGGACGAGGTCTGGGCGCTTTACCGCGCGGCGACCGCACTGGCAGGCGCGGTGCCGACGATGATCGAGCGCGACGACAATATTCCCGAGCTGGAAGAGCTCTGCGCCGAACTGGATGTGGCGCGCGCGATCAGCGCGGACGCCGCAGAGAGGATAGCGGCATGAGCCTGCTGGCGCTGCAACGCGGTTTCCGCGACTGGCTGGTAACCGCCGACGAAGGCGCGGCTGCCGCGCTGGGCGGCGGGCCGGGCACGCTGGTCTATCAGAACAACTACCGCACCGCGCTGGTCTCCAGCCTCGCGGAGACATTCCAGCGGCTTGCGCTGTGGCTTGGTGACGAAGCGTTCGAAAGCGCGGCGGCGCGCTATATCGACGCGCGCCCGCCTTCAAGCTGGACGCTCGATGCCTATGGCGAGGACTTCACCGACTTTGTGGCGACGCTGTGGCCGGACGATCCGGAAGTCGCCGAGATCGCACTGATCGACTGGACGGTGGAGCAGGTGTTCGTCGGCCCTGATGCTGCGGCTCTGGCACCCGAGGCGCTGGCCGTTGCCGACTGGGAAACGGCAGTTATCCGAGCCGTTCCCTCGCTGCTGGTGCTGCCGATCGCGACTAATGCCGACACCATCTGGCGGGCGCTGGCTACAGGAGAAACTCCGGTTCTGCCAGAAAGGACCGCACGCGGCGGTGCGTTTCTGGTGTGGCGGCAGGGGCTGGAGCCGGTGTTCCGCCGTGCCGAAGAGCATGAGCGCGATGTGCTGGCATGGTCCGCTGCCGGACAAGGATTTGCCACGATCTGTGAACGGCTGGCGACTTCGCTGGGCGAGGAAGCGGCGGTGACGGCAGCGGGAACGCTGCTCGGCCGCTGGCTGTCCGAGGGCATGGTTGCCGCCGTCGACTGCGCCAGATTGGTCGGAAAGGGCTCTAACCGAAGCAGCCCGCCACTTCACCCAGCACCTGCTGCAAGCGAGGCGCGACGAAATCGAGGAACGCGCGGAGCTTGAGCGGCTGGCTGCGCTGGCGGCGGTGGACGAGGTGGATCGGCACCGGTTCGCAGCCCAGCCCGGTGAACAGCGGCACCAACCGGCCCTCATTGACCGCAGCGGAAGCCTGATACGACATGATCCGCGCAACGCCGACCCCGGCGGCGGCGGCATCGATGATCGCATCGGCGGTATTGACCGAGAAGCGCGGCACGATCTCGACCCGGCGCGCTGTCACGCCCGCACCGATCCGCCAGGTGCGGGTGGAATGCGAGCCTTCGAACGCGATGCAATCGTGGTTCGCCAGATCCTCAGGCACTTCGATGGCGCCGCGCCGCGCAAGATAATCGGGGCTGGCGCAGACCACCCAGCGGATCTCGCCAAGCTTGCGCGCAACGAGATCACTATCGGGCAACTGGCCCGCGCGGATCGCCACGTCGACATGGGCTTCGGCGAGATCGACGGTTGAATCCGAGAGCACCAGCCGCACAGTCACATCAGGGTAGGCGGCGAGGAACGCGTGGACGATCGGCGCGACATGAAGCTTGCCGAACATGATCGGTGCGGTGACCATCAGTTCGCCGCGCGGCACCCGGTACTCGCCGCTGGCGGCGCGCTCGGCATCGGCAAGGTCGTCGAGCACGCGGCGGGTTGCCGTCACGAACGCTTCGCCCGCCTCGGTCAGAATCAGCTTGCGGCTGGTCCGCACAAGGAGCTGCGCGCCGAGATGCGCTTCCAGATCGGAGACGCGGCGACTGACCGTGGGCAACGGGGAGTTCAGCGACCGGGAAGCGGCGGACAGGCTGCCGCCATCGACCGCCGCTAGCAAGGTGCGCATGGCCTCGAACCGGTCCATTGCTTCTTTCCGCTTTATGGAAGGATGGCTTGCCAATGTAGCGGATACTGCCGTCAGTCGGAAGGGCTTATCTCATCGTCAGCGGCCAATCACGGCCCCCAACGAAAGGTCAAGCTCATGTCTCGTATCCCCACTTTCGCCACGATCGCCGACGCCCCCGAAGCTGCGCAGCCGCTGCTCGAGGCCGTGAACAAGGGGCTCGGCACCGTGCCGAACCTGCACCGGCTGGTTGCCAACAGCCCCGCCGCGCTGGAAGGCTACCTCGCGATGAACGGCGCGCTGGCCAAGGGCAAAGTGCCCGCCGCCACCCGCGAACGCATTGCCCTTGCCGTCGCCGAGCTCAACGGCTGTGACTACTGCCTTTCGGCGCACACCTACCTCGGCAAGAACCTGGCCAAGCTGGACGACGCAGAAATCACCGCGAACCGCAGCGGCGCGTCGAACGATCCCAAGGCCGATGCTGCGGTGCGCTTCGCCGCGCAGCTGGTGAAGAGCCGCGGACACGTGAGCGAGGCGGAAATCGCGGCGGTGCGCGCGGCGGGTTACAGCGATGCGCAGCTGCTCGAGATCGTCCAGCATGTCGCGCTCAACACCTGGACCAACTATGTCAATTCGGCCTTCCAGACCGTGATCGACTTCCCCGCCGTAACCGCGCGCGTCGCGGCCTGACCGCTGCTGGCGGGTGCTCTGGGCTTCCCCTTCCGGCAGCGCCCGCCAGTCCTCCCACCAGTCTTCCCGATTCAGGAAGGAGCCCCAAGATGTCGATCAAATCACGTATTCTGGCGGCTGCCGTCTCGGTGTCCGTGCTGGCCGTCAACGTCGTAGCCTCGTTTCCCCCCCTGGCTTGAGCCAGTTCCACCGGTTGGTGATCCGGCTGTAGCGCGGCCATGTAGCGTTACGGTATGCTCGTGCAGCGCGACTCCGCGCGCCTCCGCCATCCGGCGCACAGCAGGAACGAGCCTCCCATGGAATCGATTGGCGCCGATCTTCGCGCGATGCAGCGCACCCCGCTGAACGCAAGCCACGTTGCCGCCCTGCGCGCGGCGGGCGAGGTGAAGACTTACCTTGCAGGCACGATGCTGGTGCGGCCGGGCGATCCCGCGGACACGTTCACGTATGTCGAAGACGGTGAGATCGAGGTGGTCAACCCGATCACCGATGAGCGGCACCTGCCCTCCTCGCTCGGCCCGACGCAGTTCATGGGTGAGATCGCGTTCCTGAGCGGCGGGACGGTATCGATGGCGATGCGCGCGGCGCTGGATACCCGCGTGATCGAAGTGCCGCGCCAGGCGATGCTCGAACTGATGGCGCAGATCCCCGAGATGTCGGACATCGTGATATCGGTATTCGCCGCGCGCCGCCGCCGCCAACTCGACGAACGCGACAGCTCGCTTCAGCTGATCGGCGAGGAGGAAGACGCCGGAGTGCGCCGCGTTGCCCAGTTCGCCAGCCGCAACCGCATTCCCTATGGCTCGCTCAAGCTGGGCAGCGACGAGGCCCGTGCGGCCGCGCAGGCCTGTTCGATCACGGCGTCGGTGCCTGCGGTAATCTTCGGGCGCGATACGGTGGTCACCGATCCAACGCCGGACAAGATCGCGCATCTGCTCGGACTCAACCGCGATCTGCACTACGATGAAACCTTCGACGTGCTGATTATCGGCGGCGGGCCGGCGGGTGTCGCTGCCGGCGTCTATGCCGGGGCCGAGGGGCTTTGCGCGCTGGTGATCGAGGACCTTGCCATTGGCGGGCAGGCTGGCACCTCCAGCCGGATCGAGAACTACATGGGCTTTCCGACCGGCATTTCGGGGGGCGACCTCGTCTGGCGCGGCGAAGTGCAGGCGATGAAGTTCGGCACGCGCTTTGCCCTGCCCCGCCGCGTGACCGCGCTTGAACAGCTGGAAGACGGCCTGTTCTGCGCCACCTTTGACAACAACCAGCGCGTGCGCGGCAAGGCCGTGATCGTGGCGACGGGGGTGCAGTATCGCCGCCTGCCGATCCCGCGTCTGGCGGAATTCGAGGGGGCCGGAATCTATTACGCCGCGACAGAAATCGAGGCGCGCTATTGCAAGGGCACGCAAGCGGTCATCATCGGTGGCGGCAATTCGGCCGGGCAGGCAGCGATGTACCTCAGTCGCTCTGCGCGCTGCGCACATGTCGTGGTGCGCGGGCCTTCGCTGGCGCTCTCGATGTCGAGCTACCTCTCGGAGCGGCTGGAGGCGGATCCGGGCATCGAGCTCGACTACAATTCCGAAGTGGTGGCGCTGCATGGCGGCGCGCAACTCGAAGGGGTGACCTTGCGCAATGTGCAAACCGGCGAGGAACGCGACATTCCGACACGGGCCTTGTTCATAATGGTCGGCGCCGCGCCCAACACCGACTGGCTTTCGGGTCTGGTCCAGCTGGACGACAAGGGCTTCGTGCTGACGGGTCCGGCGGCAGGCGCTGCTTCACCCTATGCCACTTCGCACGCCGGCATCTTTGCGGTGGGCGATGTCCGTTCGGCCTCGGTCAAGCGCGTTGCCTCGGCCGTGGGCGAAGGCTCGGTGGTGATCTCGAAAGTGTGGGACTACGTGAACAGCGGGCACTAACCCACGATCGGTTGCACTCCGAAACTTAAACTCCACCGTTACGGTTGAGATTGTTCTCGCGCGGCGGGTTCAGGTGTGGTAATGATATACCATAATAACGTCGTTCGGCCCGTGTTGCTTGCATCGGGATTGTTCGTTTCGTTCCCGTTGCTTCTCCTTCGCAACCCGGGCTGTCCGGCACAGCCGAGGAGAGCATGCGATGGCCTACCTTACCCCGGATACCAATAAGCGCCGGATCGCGGCGCTGGGCGCTGTTGGCGCGGTGCATGGCGTGATGGCGGTGGCGATCCTGACCGGGTTTGCCGGCGGGATGATCCAGAAGATCACGCACCAGGCGCTCCCCGCATGGACCTACATGCCACCGCCGAAGCCGACGATGACCCCGCAGCCGGTGCCGAGCACATCACCCCGCCCGCATGACACCGTTCCGCAGCAGACCCTGCCAACAGACCCGATAACAACGCCGTACATCGATATCGATACCGGGCCGCTCGCGCCGATCGATACCGGCCTTGGCAGTGGGACGTTGGCTCCGCTACCGACCGATCCGCCCAAGCCGACCTTCACCCCGCGCGCCGCGCAGCCGCTGGGCTCTCCGGGCAAATGGGTCTCGGATGCCGATTATCCGACCGCCGCGCTGCGACGCGGCCAGCAGGGTGCTGCCAGTTTCGAAGTCGGCATCGGCCCCGACGGGCGTGTGCGGGATTGCCGGATCACGCGTTCGAGCGGTTCGGCTGAACTGGATGCCGCGACCTGCGGCCGGGTGAGCGAGCGGGCGCAGTTCACCCCGGCGCGCGATGAACACGGCGATATGGTGGCAGGACGCTATGCGGGCGTGATCCGCTGGCGCATTCCGGAGTAATCGCAAAAGGCTTTTCCCCAGACGGCCGTTGCATTGCAGCAAGATCGGGGCCTACCATTGCTCGCGCTTTGCACTAGCCATGGAGGTCTCGATCTTGCCGTTTTCCTGCGATCTTGGCGGCGAACGACATGGTTTTGAGGACCTGAAGGCAGTGCTGGCAGCAGCCAGCCCGGCGCGTTCGGGCGATGAACTGGCCGGGATCGCCGCCACAAGCGCCACACGGCGGGTGGCGGCCCGCTGGGTGCTGGCGGACCTGCCGCTGACGGTCTTCCTTAGCGAAGCGCTGGTTCCTTACGAAGGCGACGAGGTGACGCGGCTGATCATCGACAGCCACGATGCGGCCGCGTTTGCACCGATTGCACACCTCACCGTCGGCGGATTTCGCGACTGGCTGCTGGGCGAGGCGGCGGACAGCGTCGCGCTGGCGGCAATTGCGCGCGGCGTGACGCCGGAGATGGCAGCGGCGGTTTCCAAGCTGATGCGCGCGCAGGACCTGATCGCGGTGGCGAAGAAGATCCGCGTGGTGACGGCGTTTCGCAGCACGATCGGCCTGCCGGGGCGGCTTTCGACACGGCTTCAGCCCAACCACCCGGCGGACGATCCGCGCGGGATCGCGGCCGCTGTGCTCGACGGCCTGCTGCACGGCGTAGGCGATGCAGTGATCGGGGTGAACCCCGCGACCGACAGCGTGCCCGCCGCGACCACGCTGATCCGGATGCTGGACGAGCTGCGCGAGCGCTATGCGATCCCGACCCAGACTTGCGTGCTGACACATGTGACCAATGCCCTCACGATCATGGAGCGCGGCGCGCCCGTTGATCTGGTGTTCCAGTCGGTGGCGGGGAGCGAGGCGGCCAATGCCGGGTTCGGCATCGATCTGGCCGTGCTGCGCGAGGCGCATGACGCCGCGCTCGCGCTGGGGCGCGGAACAGTGGGCCAGCAAGCGATGTACTTCGAGACCGGACAGGGATCGGCGCTTTCGGCGGGTGCCCATCACGGGGTGGACCAGCAGACGATGGAAGCGCGCGCCTATGCCGTGGCGCGCGCGTTCGATCCGCTACTGGTGAACACCGTCGTCGGCTTCATCGGGCCGGAATACCTCTATGATGGCAAGCAGATCATCCGCGCCGGGCTGGAGGACCACTTCTGCGGCAAGCTACTCGGCCTGCCGATGGGTTGTGACGTGTGCTACACCAACCACGCCGAAGCCGATCAGGACGACATGGACAGCCTGATGACGCTACTGACGGTGGCGGGATGCAGCTTCCTGATCTGCGTGCCGGGCAGTGACGATGTGATGCTGTCGTACCAGAGCCTTTCCAATCACGATGCGCTCTATCTGCGCGAAGTGATGGGGCTGCGTCCGGCACCGGAGTTCGAGGCGTGGCTGGCGGAAGTGGGCATCGCCGCACCCGATGGGAAGCTGCGCGCGCTGGCGGACGGCGCATCACCCTTCGTACGCCAACTGGCCGAGAGCCTGCCTTGAGCGAGATCGTCCCGGGCGAATTGTGGGCGCGGCTGCGGCGGACAACCCCGGCGCGGATCGCGCTGGGCCGCGTGGGCCATGCCTTGCCGCTGGGCGAAGTGCTGGATTTCCAGCTCGCCCATGCCCGCGCGCGCGATGCGGTTCATGCCGCGCTCGATGGGGAAGCGCTCGCTGGCGAACTCGCCCCGCTGCCGGTGCTGAAAGTTGAAAGCGATGCACCGGACCGCGCGACCTATCTGCGCCGGCCGGATCTGGGCCGCCGTCTCTCGGCGCAGTCCGCTGCGATGCTGGAAGAAGTGGGCGAGCGCGGCGACGTAGTGTTCGTGATCGGCGACGGGCTTTCGGCAACCGGCGTACAGGCCGGTGCGGCCCGGCTGGTGCAGGCCTGCATCGCGGAACTGGGCGATCTCTCCATCGGCCCGGTGGTGATCGCCCGGCAGGCGCGCGTCGCGCTGGGCGATCCCATCGGTGAGGCGCTCGGCGCGCGGGTGTCCGTGATGATCATCGGCGAACGGCCTGGGCTGAGCGTGCATGACAGCCTTGGCATCTACATGACCTTCGCTCCCCGCCCCGGCCGCAGCGATGCGGAACGCAACTGCATTTCCAATATCCACGGCGCGGGCGGTCTATCGCCCGAGGACGCGGCTCGCACGCTGGGTTGGCTGCTGCGCGAGGCGCTGCGCCGCCAGATTTCCGGCGTTGCGCTGAAAGACGACCAGTCCCCTGCGCTTTCGTTCGAGGAACAAACCCCCGCATGAGTCCCCAGTTGCAGCAGCGAGAGCTTAAGAAGACCTTGGGCCCCTTCCACCTCTGGGCCATCGCGGTGGGCCTTGTCATCTCGGGCGAATACTTCGGCTGGAGTTATGGCTGGGCGAGCGCGGGAACGCTGGGTTTCCTCGTCACGACCATCGCGGTGGCGGCGATGTACATCGCCTTCATCTTCTCGTTCACCGAACTGACCACCGCGATCCCGCACGCTGGCGGACCCTTTGCCTATGGTCTGCGCGCGTTCGGACCGCTGGGCGGGGCGGTGGCGGGGTTTGCCACGCTGGTCGAATTCCTGTTCGCGCCCCCAGCGATCTCGCTGGCCATCGGGGCGTACCTTCATGTGCAGTTTCCTGCGCTCGAACCGAAACATGCGGCCTTGGGGGCCTATGCCGTGTTCATGGCGCTCAATATCGTGGGCGTGCACATCGCGGCGAGCTTCGAGGTGGTGGTGACGCTGCTGGCAGTGGGCGAACTGATCGTGTTCATGGGCGTGGTGCTGCCAGCGTTTCGTTGGTCGAACTTCCTCGCAGGCGGCTGGGCCGGGCAGGATCATTTCAGCATAGCGGCGGTGGGCGGCATTTTTGCCGCGCTACCCTTCGCGATCTGGTTCTTCCTCGCCATCGAAGGCGTGGCCATGGCGGCGGAGGAAGCGAAGGAGCCACGCAAGACGATCCCGATGGCTTATATCTCGGGCATCCTGACGCTGACCGTGCTGGCTTTCGGGGTCATGCTGTTTGCTGGCGGTTCGGGCAACTGGGCCGAGCTATCGAGCCTCAACGATCCGCTGCCGCAGGCCATGAAGCGCGCGGTAGGGGCATCGAGCGGGTGGCTGCACATGCTGGTGTGGCTGGGGCTGTTCGGACTGGTCGCCTCGTTTCACGGGATCATCATGGGCTATGCCCGGCAGATTTTCGCGCTGGGGCGGGCGGGCTATCTTCCGGCGGTGTTCGCAATGCTGCATCCGCGCTTCAACACGCCGCACATCGCCACGCTGGCGGGCGGCGTGGTGGGCATAGCCGCGATCTACAGCGATGCCTTCGTGAGCATTGCGGGCCAATCGCTGACCGCCAGCGTGGTGACGCTGTCCGCATTCGGCGCGCTGCTGATGTACATCGTCTCGATGGCAGCGCTGTTTCGGCTGCGCCGGATCGAGCCGGAACTGGCCCGCCCCTTCCGCGCGCCGCTCTATCCATTTGCGCCGGCCTTCGCGCTGGGCATGGCCTGCCTCGCGCTGGTGACGATGGTTTGGAACAATCGCGAACTGGCGGCGATCTTTGCCGGGCTGATGGTCGTGATGGTGGCAAGCGCGCTGGTCCTGCGCCGCCGGGATGCGGCCTAGCACCCCGTGCGCGGCGCGAAGCTCTCCCGATTGGCGGCAGCACTTGGAGCGCCGCTATGCCTGCTGTGCGCCGCGCCCGCGCATGCGGAGCAACCCGAATGGCACGCCCGCGCCGCCGCCGCCGCGACCTATCTAGAGCGCACCTGGGGCACAGATGCGGGGTGGCAGGCGAGCGAGAACTGGCAGCGCTTTCCGATCAGCGACGTGATGCTGGATTATCAGCGCCGCACCGGAGACAGCCGCTGGTCCGGCAAGATTGTGGCAGCCGTGCGCAACCGGGCGGGACTGTACCTCAACGACGATGATCTCTGGGCAGTGATCGCCAGTGTCGATGCGTGGCAGGTCAGCCATGATCCGGAACTGCTGGCCTGGGCAGCCTCAACTTATGCCCGCATCGTTACCCAGCAGTGGGACGATCATTGTGGCGGCGGCCTGTGGTGGGACCCGAAGCACAGCTACAAGAACGCGATCACCAACGAACTGCTGCTCCATGCCTCGACCCGGCTCTATCTCGCGACCGGAGAGGAACCCTATCGCGCGTGGGCGCTGCGCACCTGGGGCTGGTTTCAGGCCTCCGGCATGATCGGGGCGGACGCGCTGGTGAACGACGGGCTGGCGATCAGTGAAACGGGGGCGCAGTGCCGCAACAACGGAGCGCCGCGCTACACCTACAATCAGGGCGTGTTGATCGGCGGGCTCAACGACCTGACCGCGATTACTGGCGACCCGCAATACCGCGCGGTCGCGGTGCGCACCGCGCTGGCCGCCACCCGCACACTGGTGACGCCCGGCGGCCTGCTGACCGAGCCGAGCGACCAGCTTGGCGCGGATGGACCGATGTTCAAGGGCGTGTTCGCGTTCCACCTCGGCCATCTCGTCGAGGCGATGCCCGACGGTCCCGACCGCGCGGAGATCCTGCAATGGTTGCACCATAACGGCGAGGCCGTGTGGTTGCTGAGCGCGGAAGGTTCACGTCCGGTCGACGGCATCTGGCCGGGCGGTTCGGGGCAGTTCGGCGCCGCCGCGCAGGCCTCCGCAATCGCGCTGTTTCTTTCTGCGGCGCCCTGACCGGCCGCTCTAGCAATCCGGACCGCGAAGGCCCGACGCACTGAACGTCCTGCCCCCGCGACCTGACGGCGGAGGGGACGCATAGGGACCGGTATTGCTCCACCCGATCCGGCTTGTCTCACCCGTGGCGCGCGCTGAGGCGCATTGGCCGAGCAGCACCTTCGCGGCATCGAGAAAATCGACCGATGGCGGCGAAGTGCCGGCGCTGACGTCATAGAGATTGCTATCGATCCGGATCGCGCCATCGACCGCGATGCGGTTGGCCCGGTCAGCTGACTGGATGAAATAGCGCGAGCCAAGCTCCAGCAGGGCGCCGCCAAGCTGCCCTTGCGCAAGGATGCTGCCGCCGTTGGAGATGAGCGCCAGCGGGCTGGTGATCGAGATGTGCCCGCCAGTGCCAGGCCCGGACGAGGTAGTGACGATGCCGGGCGCTTTGGCACCGACGAGGGTGAAAATGCCGGTGGCGGGCATGGTCACCGCAATGTCGCCCGCGGGCCCCTGCTGCGAATTGCTCGCCAGCACAGCACCGTCCGCAAACGCCACACGTCCTGCGCCCAGCGTGATCGTCCCAGCCCCGCCCTTCGCCACGCCTGGCATGCCGCCAAAGGTGTTGGAGGTGGTGATCGCAGTGCCGACGCCGGAAGCATTTACCTGCGCGGCGGATATGTCGATCCTGCCGCTGGTGCGGGCATTGGCGGATGAGGCAGTGATCGCGGCCCCGTTGCTGAGCGCAAGCGCGCGCGCGATCCGCAGCGTAATCGCGCCTGCATCGCGCGCGCGCCTTGCCGCGAAACTGGAAACCGCGCCGCCATTGAGGGAGAAGGACACTGCGTCGATGCCGATCGAGCCCGCCGAGCCCCGTCCCTCGTTGCCGGAGGAGATCACCCCCCGCGTCAGGCTCAGGCGCCCGGCATGGACCACGATATCCCCGCCATTGCCGGATGCGGCGCGGTCCGCTCCGGTGGCGATGACGCCCTGCCGCAGGACAAGCTGGTCCGCCGTGACGTTGATGTCGCCGCCGTCACCGCTGGCGAACGCGTTCGACGATATCGTGCCGCCGCCCAGCAGATCGAGCCGACCAGCCGTGACATTGATCGTGCCGGCCTTGCCCGCACTGTTTGAATCGGTGCCGAAGAAGCTGGTGCCGAGCACGGCAATCCGGTCTGCCGCGATGACGAGGCCGCCCCCTTTTCCGGGACCGAACGTACCGGATGCGATGAAGCTGTCGTTGCGGGCGGTGATTGTACCGGCCTGCACGTGGATCGTCCCGGCATCTCCCGAAGACCCCGGTCGGGCCTGCGTCGCGATGTGCCCGTTGTCGAGCACGAGCGTTTCGGCCGAGACATCAACAGCGCCGCTGACGCCGTCCTGGTAGGTTTCCGCCGCAATGAACCCGCCGGTGACCAGCGCGAGCCGTGTCGCCTTGACCGTGACCGCGCCGCCGCCGCCTTCGCTCACCCCGTCCGACGTGATGTAGCTATCGCCTGCAAGCCTGAGGTTTGCAGCTTCGACGCGCACTTCGCCCGCTGCCCCATTACCCAGCGAATCCGAATTGATGGAGGCGTTGCCGCCGAGCATGAGCCGTGCTGCATTGACGCTGATCGAGCCGGCAGATCCCCGCCCATAGGACGCTGAGCGGATCTTGCCCTGATTGCCAAGACGGAGGTCATCCGCAGTCACCGTGATCCGGCCACCAGCGCCGCCGGCATAGCTATCTGCCGACACGAACGCTCCATCGACAACCATCTTGCCGGCATTGACCGCGACGGACCCGCCGTCGCCGCGGCCGCGCGCATCCGAACTGATGTTGCCGGCGTTGACGATCACGAGCCTTGCCGCATCGACGGTGACAGCGCCTGCCCGGCCCGCCCCGTAGCTGTCAGCCGAAACCAGCGCATCGTCGACAACCAGCCGCCGGGCCGCGATGGCGACATCGCCGCCAGCCCCGCCCCCCCGCGCATCGGCAGAAATGGCGGATTCGGTATAGAGTTCCAGCATGCCGCCGACGTTGACGGTAAGCGCCCCGCCATTGCCCGCGCCAAGCGTCGTTGAACCGAGCAGCGAACCGCCATCAAGCCGGAGCGCAGCCGCATCGATAGAGACTGTGCCGGCATTGCCCTGCGAACCGGCAAGGACATCCGAACTGATCTGGCTGGCGTAAAGCGTTGCCGCGCCGGTCTTGAACGACACCGCCCCGGCGTTGCCCGCCGAACGCCGCAGCGCGGTCGAGGCGATGATCGAATCGCGCAGTTCGGCAGGACCCGAAACCTTGACCGCGATTGTTCCGGCGCGCCCCATTCCGCCGGTCTCGGAAACGATGGTCGCGCCGTAAAGTGTAAGCGCCGCCGCATCGATCGCGATCTGGCCGGCATCACCGCCACGCGCGGTGTTGGACCGGACCGTGCTGCCATTGCCGATGAACACATGCCGCCCAGAAATGGCAATCGCGCCCGCATCGGCATCACCGAAGGCATTGGCGGAGATGAGCGAGTTGTCATCGACGACGAGGTCCGGCGCGGTGAGCATGATCGTTCCCCCGGGCCCGAGACCGTCGCACAAGCTGCGCGCGCAATCGGAGGAAGCGCGCAAGGTGGCCGCATCGATCAGCAGGTGCTGGGCGCTGAGGGTGATGTCGCCTGCCTTGCCGGGACCGGTCGTCGATGTCGAAACGAGCGCATTGTCCCTCACGTTCAGGCGTGCCGCTGTCACTCGGATATCGCCCACCGCGCCGCTCGCACCTTTGAGCGAACGCGTGATGAGGCTGGCATTGTCGAGGCTGAACCCCTGCGCATCGATATGGATGGAACCCGATGCGGCAGCGCCACTGGTCATCGCCGTCACCGTGCTGTCAATGATGGCGACATGCTGGCCGAACAGCGCGATCCCTCCGGTCGACACCCGGTCCGCGGTTCGCATGGCAAGGCTGCTGTCCGCCAGGCTGACCACGCCGCCGGCCAGTTGCACGCCTTCGAAGCCCACGCCAATCGTGCTGCCGCGCAGGGCGATCCGCCCCTGCACGGCATCGCCAGGAGTACCCGTCAGGGCGCTGATCTGCGCGCTGACGCCCACTGCCGTGGTCCGTAGCCAGGGCGTTGTGAAACCGGCGCCTGCGAACGTAATATCGCGCGCCGCCAGATCGAGCCCGCCGGTGCCCAGCACATGGGGACCGGTGAGCACCGTGATTGCGCCCTGCCCGCCCAGAAAGCCGAACTGCGACGGCGGCGCGATGCTCAGCGTCGAGCCGCCCGGCGTGGTCACGGCAAAGCGGGTGCCATCGGCAAAGCGCAGCGTCTCGGCAGTGGAGAAATGCGCGGCACCCGGTACATCCACCCGTGCGCCCTTGCCCAGCACGATCCCGGCGGGATTGATGAAGAAGAACGCTGCGTGCGGCAGGCCAGTCGTGTCGATCCGCCCGTCGATGGTGGAGATCGTGCCGCCGGTAACGCGGTTGATGACCGCCGTCACACCCGCCGGATCAGCAACCGGGCTCGCCCAGCGCGCGGTATCGCCTGACGCGAGATCGAATGTCGCAAAGCTGTGGAACAGGTTGGTGCCCGCGAGCGTCCCGCCCGCGATGGTAGTGACCCGGCCTGCGCTGCGAACCGCTGTCCCCGCAGACAGACCGCTGGCCGCGCCATCGGCAACGATCGTGGTGGCCGTCTGCGCCAACGCCGCGCCGCTGCCGCAGGTTGCCCCGGCCGCCAGCAGCGCGAGGAGATATCGGCGCCGGAGCACGACTTAAAGAACCTGCCCAGCCGCCCGGGCCAGGCCGAGCGGATGGATCGAGATCTGGAACGAGAAGCCGCGGTCCTGCAGGTCCCTGTTCCCGGCTGCCAGCACCTGCCGCAGCGGCTGCCCGAAAGTCACCGTGCCGCCAAGCCATTCCGCGGGACTCCAGGCGAGCCTGGCGCCTACGCTGGCCAGCGCCCGTGGCAGCGGCTGGGGGGCCACGCGATTGTGCGCCAGCCCGCCGTCGGCAAAAGCGGACGCGGTGAAAGCGCCCCAGCGGAAAGCACCGACGCCCCGGCGTCGGCCGCCCAGATCGAACGGCTGCGCCAGTTCGATCGAGCCAACCGCCGCTTCGTCGGCCAGCAGCAGGCTTTCCCGGTAGCCGCGCACCGTATCGCTCCCACCGATGGAAAAGCGTTCGGGCGAATAGAGCAGCCCGCTGGCCCATTGCCCGGCAAAGCGCAGCCGCAGTTCGAGCAATCGCGGACTGATCCGCCGCGCATAGTTCAGCTGCAGTTGCACCGCCTGAAAGTACGGATTGGGGGTCAAGGCTCCGGGCGGCACCGACCGCGTCCCGCCCAGCCCTTGCGAGGCGGTGAGTGAAGCGGCGAACACGGTGCCCAGCGAACGTCGGGTGAGATCGAAGGTCAGCCGCAGCGCATCGTATTCGGTGCGGCCATCGCGGGAGCCGGGGCTGAACGAGAACGGCGTGCCGAGCAGCGAGCTTTTGACCTTGCGGTGCGCCATCACCACACCGGCCACTGCGGAAACCGCCGGTTGCCACTGCCCCGGCTCGCCGCCTGGCATCAGCGGCCGCACAACGAGCGTGCGGCTGAGGCCCCCTTCGAGGAAATACTCCTTCGAGCGGATATCGAGCGCTACCAGTAGGCGATCCACGACCGACGCATTGTTGAACCCGCCGCGCAGCGCGAGCGACCAGTGCGGCGCAAACAGCGGTGCGACATAACTACCGCTGAAATCCGTGAGGCCCCGCGTCGTGCCATATTGCAGGCTGAACAGATCACCGGGCTGGTGCAACGAGCGGATGTAGCCGCCAACGCCCAGCCGCCGCGCGCCGACGCTTGGCGCGCGGTTGTTGGCATATGTGGTGAACACATCGACGCGTGGCTGCGGATCGATTTCAAGCGCAAGCGATGCCTCCCCCGGCTGCGCGCCGGGCAGCAGGTTCGCGTTGACCGTGCGGATCGCAGGATCGTCCGACAGCAGGCGGAAATCACGCTCGATCGCCCGGATATCAAGCGGACGGGCTTGCGCCGAAGGCAGGCGGTGCCGGATGTAGTCGGCATCCAGGCCCTTGGCATGGCCGCCGCGGAAGGTGACCGGAAGCGCATCGACTGCGCCGGGCGCAGGCGCCAGTCGGCCCAGAACCAGCCGTAGCCGGAGCACGCCGGGGCTCGCAATCCCTTCGATCAACACGCCGCTGTTGGGAAAGCCGTTGTTGACGAACGCAAGATTGATCAACTGGACCAGCGCGGTGATGCGGTCGAACCCGGCCTCGGCGCCGAACAAGCCGTTCGCGGCAAACTGCGCCCTGATCCATGCAGCATCGAGCGGAGCGCCGGGCGCATGCACCAGCGCAAGGTCACTGGCGCCATCGGTGGACGGCTTCCACCCTGACGCGGGATACGCGGTGCCGTCTGCCGCATCGGCCTCGATGGCGATTTCGCGCAGCATCATGCCGCCCTCTCGCGCGGCGGCTGGCACGGCCAGTTCAGCCGGCGGCGGTGCGAGCGGCGCAATGACCGGCGGAGGCGAGGGAAAAGCCGGCTGCGCGAGCGCCTGCGCATCCGGTCCAACTCGCTCGGCCAGCGCACGGCCCGCAGCATCGGGCGGGACGGCGGTGCGTTGCGCCGCTGCGGGCGTCACGGCGAGCGTAGCTGCTACGGACAGGGCAAGCCGCCCCTTCATCGCCATCCTCCCAGCAGGATGAACGCTGCCCAGATTCCGGGATCGGAGAGCTCGTCTCCCTGTCGGATCAGCGCGAGCTGCGCCTCGCGCAGGGCGGCCACCTTGCTCTTGCCCATGGCCAGCCCGGTGTAGAAGCCTTTCATCAGCTGCGCGGTGCCCGCGTCGTTCACCTGCCAAAGCGATGCCAGCACGCTGCGAGCGCCTGATTGCACCGCGGCCCCGGCAAGACCAAGGTTGGCCTGATCGTCTCCCACGGCGGTTTCGCACGCACTGAGCACCAGCAGATCGAGCTGCTCGCCGCGCGTCTGGTTGCGCGCGATCAGGGTGCGCAGTTCGGTGATGGGGATCTGCTCTCCATCCGCGACGATATAGGATCGGTCGGAGCGGCCATTGAAGCTGGCGTGGGTGGCGAGGTGCAGCACATCGGTCTGCCGCGTCGCCAGTGCCCGCTCAAGGTCGGCGCGATGAAAGTTTTCGATGAAGGCGCTGTGCCTGTACCCCGCGGCGGCAAAGCGCGCCTCGTCGCTGGTCCCCGATAACGCGGGGAATGTCCCGACCGGCAGGCTCACCGCCTTTTCGAGCGAGGCCGCGACCACCCCCGTATCGGCCCCGCGCAGTCCTGCGCCGGGCTGCGAATAGGCGAGCGAGGGAACCACGCCAAGGTTGGTCTGCTCGATCAGGAACTTGCCCCGGGCATCAAGCAGCGCCGCGAACGGCAAGGTGCTGAGCGGGCCATCGGGGATGACCACCAGCGTCGAGCCCGCATCGAGCCGCGCGGCAACAGGCGCTATCAGGATGTCATAGAGTTCGCGCGCGGGGCCGCGCCACGTGTTGTCGCTGCCATAGCTGATCGAATCGGCCATCTTGTTGACCAGTCCGATCACGTCCGCGCGGCCATAGCGGCGATTGGCCGGGAGCAGGTGATAGCGCGGTGTCTCTCCAGCGGGATCTTTGCCCCCTTCGGCATAGATCAGCAGCACCCGGTCCGGCAGCAGCACCGGATAAAGCAGTACTTCGCCGGCCTTCAGTTCGGAAGGCCGGATCGGCGCCCGCCCTGCCACGCATTCGCTGCCGAAGACGCTTTGCAACTCGGCCTGGCGGTACTCCTCGATCAGAGCCTGCGCCTCGGCGATGCGCTGCGGATCATCGGGTCGGTCGCTGTCTGCGGAAAGACGGTCCGCGAGCAGCGCTTCGTAAACTGGCTGGACGCGCAGGGCGAAATTCGATTCGGCCGTTGTTGCGTCGAAGCGCGGCAACGCCGGGCGCACCGCGTTGAGCGCACGGAAGGCCGCCGTCAGGTGTTCGCTGCGATGCGCCGGATCGGCCTGCGCAAGGAGCAGAAACCAATCGGGCAGGCGCATCGGCAAACCGCTCTGGCTTTCGAGAAAGATCGCCTCGCCAAGCAGCCGGCGCGCTGCATCGCGGTCGCCCCGGGCCAGCGCCAACCGTGCGCGCAGCGCCGCAGATTGCGATTGCTGCCCAGGGTCCGCCGCACTCGCCGCCATCGCGCGCGCAGCCTCGTCCAGACGAGGATCACTGGCCGCGAAATCAGCCCCGGCATCGATCGCGACATCGGCCAGCCGCCCCATCAGATCAAGGCGTTGCGCCGTATCGCGCACGCGACCGGCGCTATTCAGCCCATCGAGGGCAATCCGCGCCGACCGCTCCTGCGACAGGGCGAGTTCGCCAGGCGTACGGCGGCCATGTTCGAGCCAGTAGCGCGCAAGGCGCAGGCTGGCCTTTGCATCCGTTTCATAGGCCCCGGCGCTGCGCGCACTGCTGATCGCGCATACCAGCGCGCCGACTGTCAGGTAAGCGGCACCGGGGGCCATTGCACTCTGCCGGTTCATGCCGAAGCAGTCTGCGCCTGCTTCTGTGCCGAGTTCAGGAGGCGGCAATGGGCTGCGCAACGCCGCCCGCCGCATGCCGCGCGTGCCCGCCGCATAGCCGCCGAGGTTCAGCAGCCCGAGGCGGTAGGCCGCCAGTGCAGCCAGATCCCCGCGCCCTTCGGCTTGCGAAAGGCGATAGCTTACCGCGAGCAGCTGTTTCGCCTGATAGAGGCTGCCGTTCTTCCCAAGCCGATAAGCCTCACCCGCCGCCAGACAGAAGGCGGCGAGCGATCCGGGCGTGCTTCGGGCAGGATCCGCATCCACAGGCGCGGACGTGGACGCGGATTGCACCAGCGCGATCGCACTATCGGCAGCGGCGACCTGGTCTGCACTGCCCGCAAGCATGGCTTCGACCGAATTTGCCACTGCGCCGAGAGGATCATCCCCTGCCCCGGGCAATACCGCGGAGGTCGGTGTCCGTGCGGCGCTTGCCGCTTTTGCACCCTGATCTGGCGCGCGGCATGTCACGACCGGATCTGCAGGCACCGGTGCGGCCCGAACGACATTGCCGCCAAGGCTGGAAAAGGCCGCCGACATGGCAATTAGCCACCGCAGCCCGCAGACTCTGACGCCTGACTCGCCCATCGTTGTCCCCCGCCTGGCGAGCGTAGGAAGTCTCTAGGAGAAGCTCAAGCGATTACCCCGGCCGTCGGGCGGGACCGATCGGGCAGCACTGGCCGCATCGTCACACGTGTGCCTGACGATAAAGGCCGCGCGTTTGCCAAACCGCATCGTTGCAACGCCGGGAGCGCCCGAAGGCGAAAATCTTTTGGATTGCAGGACTGACTGGTGCGGTCGAGAAGACTCGAACTTCCACGGGCTTTCGCCCACAACGACCTCAACGTTGCGCGTCTACCAATTCCGCCACGACCGCATATCGTCACGGGGTCCGGCCTTGTCGAAAAGGCCACCCCGCCGGGGTAGAGGCGGGCCCCTAGCAAAGGACCCCGCACCACGCAACAACCAAGCGGTGTTTTTTTACTCGGGCTTCCAGCCGATTTCGGCGACCTTGGCGCTCTTGGGAACATCGGTGACGGCTTCGTTGATCGTCACGCTCTCCCCCGGCTTCAGCATATCGCGCGGGGGCGTGACATCCCAAGTATAGACCACCTTGTCCTTGGCATCGCGCAGCACAATCAGGATCGGCGGCACATCCTGCGGCTGCTTGCCGACATTGCTGACCGTGCCGCTGGCCCCGAAATACTCGGTGCCGTTGGGCAGTGTCCGGCGGTCCTGCCGTTCAGAGGGGAAGGACAGGACAAGATCGGGATTGCCCGCGCCGAAGGTGGCATGAGCGGCGGGGAGCCACTTCGGCACACCGAGCCACGCGGCAAGCGCGACAAGCACCGCGACCAGCACGGCAAACCCGATCCCGGCCATGGTCCAGAGCTTGGCCATGTTGCGACGGGGACGGAACGGCGGCTCGTGTTCGAAGCTCGATGCGGTTTCGTCGAAGGTCTCTTCGGCCGAACGCGCTGCCGGACGGACAACCGGACGCGGGACCACTGGCGGTTCGGGGACCGGCTCGTCGGCCCCGTAAACATGAGCCTCGGGTTCAGGAGCCGCTGCGGGGACAGGAGCCGCACTCGGCATGGGGGCAGGCATGATGGCAGGCGGGGCGGCAGAAGCGGGAGCTGCGACCGGCACTTCGCGCACCGGAAGGTCTGGTCCCTGCTGGAACCAGCTGTGCCGGCACTTGGCGCAGCGCACGGTGCGGCCCTCCACACCGATCGCGCTGTCGGGGACGACGTAGCGCGTCGAGCAAGCGGGGCACGCGATGATCATGCGCCCGGGTTAAGCATGGGCAGATACACGGAAACAATAGGCGCAGGCGGGGAGAAGTGCTCACCCGCCCTTTTTTCCACATCGATTGCGCCGTATAGCCTTCTCAAGCACCGCGTGACCCACGCGCGCAACCAACCTCGGGACCGCCACGCCTGACATGAGCCAGCCTGAAGCCGAAATCGTCCAGTTCGACAATGTCGGGCTGCGCTACGGAACGGACAAGGAGATCCTGGCCGATGTCTCGTTCACGCTCTATCCGGGCTGCTTCTATTTCCTGACCGGCGCGAGCGGGGCGGGCAAGACCAGCCTGCTCAAGCTGCTCTACCTCGCGCAGCGCCCTTCGCGCGGGCTGATCCGCCTGTTCGGCACCGATGCGATCACCCTGCCGCGCGAACGCCTCCCCGGCTTCCGCCGCCGCATCGGCGTGGTGTTCCAGGACTTCCGCCTGGTGAGCCACCTTTCCGCGTTCGACAATGTGGCGCTGCCGCTGCGCGTGGGCGGGGTGAGCGAGAAGGATATTGCGCGGCCGGTGGCTGAAATGCTCGATTGGGTGGGGCTGGGCGACCGCCAGCATGCCCGCCCGGCCACGCTTTCAGGCGGGGAGCAGCAACGCGTCGCCATCGCGCGGGCGGTGATCGCCCGGCCCGACATGCTGGTGGCCGACGAGCCGACCGGCAACGTCGATCCGGAGATGGCACTCAAGCTGCTCCGCCTGTTCGAAAGCCTGAACCGGCTGGGAACGACGGTGGTGGTGGCCACCCACGATGTCCATCTGATCCGCAAAGTGCCGGAATCGCTGATCATGCGGCTCGACAAGGGCCGACTGAGCGATCCGACTGGTGCGCTGCGCTACCCCCCGCGCCGCCCCGTGATGACCCCCGGCATGGCAGGCGGCGGCGCGCCGCCGCCGCTTTGAGGGCGAAACCGGTGAGTTTGCTCTCTTCCCTGCTCGATCGCTGGCGCGGCACGGCCGCAAAAAGCGATCCGCGCCTGCTCCCTGAATCGCAGCTTGCGGGACCGATGCCCTGGGTCATCGCGATCATGATCTCGTTGACGGTGGTCGCCGCCGCCAGCGGCCTCGCGCTCCGCAATGCCGCGCGCGCCGCCAGCGCCGATCTCGAAGGCGGCGTGACCGTGCAGATCGTGACCGCTGCCCCGGCCGAGCGGCTGCGGCAATCGGACGCGGTGCTCGCTGCACTGCGCACGGCGCCCGATGTGGCGGATGTGCGGCAAGTGGCGCAGGAAGAACTCAATACGCTCGTCGAGCCGTGGCTCGGCACGCGGCCGGGCGACGATGTCGAGGCACTGCCCATCCCCGCGCTGATCGACGTGCGGCTGAACGGCGCGGCAACGGCAGCGCGGATCGCGCACTTGCGCGCCCTTGTGGTGCGGGCGGCCCCCTCGGCGCGGGTCGATGCGCAGGCCGGCTGGCTGGCCCCGGTGTTTGCCGCGATCGGCACGTTGCAGTGGCTGGCGGGAGGCCTGATCGCGCTGCTGGCGGCCGCAACGATTGCGGCGGTATTGCTCGCTTCGCGCAACGCGCTGGGCAATCACCGCGAAACGATCGAGGTCGTGCATATGCTGGGCGGCACGGATCGGCAGATCGCCCGGGTCTTCCAGCGTTCGATGGCATTCGACGCGGCGGCCGGCGGGTTGGCCGGCCTGCTGCTTGGTATCGTCACCATTGCCGTGCTCTCGCGCCAGTTTGCGGGGCTCGGCTCGGGCATGGTCGGCGGCGCGGTGCTGCTCTGGCAGGACTGGATCGCGATTGCGGCCATACCGCTGGCCGGCGTTGCACTGGCTGTCATCACCGCGCGGCTGACGGTGCTGGCTGCCTTGCGGCGGATGCTTTGATATGGCGCGGCTGCGCAAACCGCCTGGCCTGATGCGCCGCATTGGCGCCGCCGTGCTCCTCGCCTGGGTGCTGGGCTTCCTGTGGTTCGCGCTGGCCCTGCCGCGCCCGGCAGGTGCGCAGAAGACCGACGGCGTGATCGCACTGACCGGTGCAGGCGGGCGTATCCCGCGCGCTATCGACGTGGTGCGCGCCGGTCTGGCACGCAAGGTGCTGATTGCCGGCGTCGCCAGCGAAGTGACACCGGCCGAGTTTGCCGCCGAATACGATGTATCGCCTGAACTGCTGGCGTGCTGCGTGACGCTGGGCTTCGAATCCGTGGATACCCGCTCCAACGGGCTGGAAGCGGCCCGCTGGATCGCGGCGGAGCATCTCACTTCGGTGCGCCTCGTCACGACCGATTGGCACATGCGGCGCGCGCAGTTCGATCTCGCGATGGCGGCGCCGCGAGGGATCGAAATCCTGCCAGATGCGGTGCCCTCGCGCCCGAGCATGAAAACGCTGTTCATCGAATACAACAAGCTGATCGCGCGCATGCTTGCCTGGCTTGCGGGGTGGTAGGGCCCGGCGTGTCGGACATCGCAGTGCCGCCTGATCCCGCCCGCCAAGATGGCCCGCGCGCCCTCGAAGTGCTGCGCGGCCTCGCGTTCTACGGCGCGTTCTATGGCGGGTCGGTGCTGATGGTCATGATCGCCGTCTGCGCCATTCCATTCGGGCTCAAACGGTTTCAGCGCATCGTGCGGGCGTGGTCGACCTGGCACCGCACTTGCGCGCGTACTTTGCTGGGCATCACGGTCGACACCGGCGATTTCATGCCACGTGCGGGTGTACTCTATGCGATCAAGCACGAATCCTATTTCGAGGCGATTGATCTGCCGCACCTCTATCCCCTGCCCGTGGTCTTTGCGAAGGAGCAGCTGCTGCGCATCCCGCTGTGGGGCACGATCGGCACGCGGTATGGGCTGATCGCAGTTGATCGTGCGCGTGGCGCAAGCGCGCTGCGCACCATGCTCGCCGAAGCGAAGCGGTGGACTGCAGACGGACGGCCCCTGATCATTTTTCCGGAAGGCACCCGCGTGGCGCATGGCACGCGGCCCGCATTGCAGGCGGGCTTTGCAGGGCTCTACAAGATGCTGGGACTGCCGGTCATACCAGTCGCGGTGAACAGCGGGCCGCTCTACAAGCCGCGGTGGAAGCAGGCGGGAACGATCCGCTACCGCTTTGGCGAGGAGATCCCGCCGGGCCTGCCGCGTAGCGAGATCGAAGCGCGGGTCCATGCAGCCATCAACGTGCTCAATTCATGAGCGTCGAAGATGTCCGCATCGATGAGCGGCATACCGAGGCCGATGCGCGCGGCTGGAGTGAAGTGCTGGGCCCGGGGCTGATTACCGGAGCGGCGGATGACGATCCAAGCGGGATCGGCACCTACAGCCAGGTCGGCGCGCAGTTCGGCTTCAGCCTCGCGTGGATCATGGTGTTCAGCTATCCGCTGCTGGTTGCGACCCAGCTGATCTGCGCGCGGATCGGCGCGGTGACCGGGCATGGCATCGCGCATAACCTCAAGCGCCATTATCCGCGTCCGGTGCTGTGGCTGGCCGTCACGCTGCTGCTGGTGGCGAACACAATCAACCTCGGCTCCGACCTTGGCGCCATGGCGGCGGCGCTCAACCTGCTGCTGCCCGGGCCGACGATGCTCTACGTCGCGCTGTTTGGCGGCATTTCGGTGCTGCTCGAAATCTTCGTGAGCTATGCGCGCTATACCCGGATCCTCAAGTGGTCGGCGCTTTCGCTGCTGGCCTATATCCTCGTGCCGTTCGTGGCCGAGATTTCACCGCGCGAGGTGCTCCGCGGCGTGCTCGTGCCCGAACTGAGTTTCGACCGGCAGACCGCGATGGCCGTGATTGCCGCGCTGGGCACGACGATCAGCCCCTACCTGTTCTTCTGGCAGGCCGGGCAGGAAGTGGAAGAGCAACACCGGCTGCACAAGCATCCGCTGGGCGTGTTCCCGCGCGCTGCCGCGCCGGGGCTCAACCGGATGCGGACCGATACGCTGGTGGGCATGGGCGTGACGAGCGTGACCGCGTTGTTCATCGTGATCGCCACGGCGGCGACGCTCCACGCGCATGGGATCAATACCGTCGCCTCCGCCGATGCTGCCGCCAGCGCATTGCGGCCGATTGCGGGCGATCTCAGCTTCCTGCTCTTCGCGGTGGGCATCATCGGGATCGGCCTGCTGGCAGTGCCAGTGCTTGCGGGATCAGCGGCGTACGCGCTTTCGGAGACGTTCGGCTGGGCCGAGGGGCTGGACCACAAGCCGCATGAAGCCAAGGCGTTCTACTGCGCGATCGTGGTGGCGGTGCTGGGCGGCGTCGCGCTCAACCTCATCGGCATCGATCCGATGCAGGCGCTTTACTGGACCGCGGTGATCAACGGCCTGCTCGCCCCGCCGCTGATGGTGATGACGATGCTGGCCGCGAGCAATCCCAAGGTCATGGGCCGGCTGACCCTGCCGCCGCTGCTCAAGATCGGCGGCTGGGCCGCGACGGCGGTGATGATCCTTGTCTCGGCGATGTTCCTGCTGAGCTAGAGCGTTTTCGAAGCAGATGGAATCACCTGCTGGCTCGGAAAACGCGGTAAAACAAATGCCTAGAGCAGCCGGTCCGCTCCAATCGGATCCGAATCTGCTCTAGTCTGAATGATTGCGGCCGAAGTCGGGCCGCGCATCGTCCTGGCCCATTTCGATGATCGAGCGGCGAATCGCGCGGGTGCGGGTGAAGGTGTCGAACAGCGTTTCACCGTCCCCCTTGCGGATAGCCTTCTGCAGCTCGGTCAGATCCTCGCTGAAGCGCTGGAGCATTTCGAGCACGGCATCGCGGTTGCTTAGGAACACGTCGCGCCACATCGTCGGATCGGACGCGGCGATGCGGGTGAAATCGCGGAAACCGCCGGCCGAATACTTGATCACCTCGCTCTGGGTCACTTCCTCCAGATCGGAAGCAGTGCCGACGATGGTGTAGGCAATAAGGTGCGGCAGGTGACTGGTGACGGCGAGCACGCGGTCATGGTGCTCGGCGTCCATCACCTCGACCCGCGCGCCGAGGGCCTCCCAGAATGCCGCGACACGCGCCACTTCCGCTGCATCCGCCAATGCAGGCGGGGTGACGATGCACCAGCGATTGTGGAACAGCGCGGCAAAGCCCGCGTCAGGGCCGCTCTGTTCGGTGCCGGCGACAGGATGCGAGGGAATCACCGCAACGCCCGGCAGCGCCTCGGCCAGGGCCTTCGCGACACTGGCTTTGCTGGAACCTACGTCGGTCACGATCACGCCGGGCGCAAGGTGCGCGGCAATGGCGCCGCCGGCAGCCGCCATGGCACCCACCGGCACGCAAAGCACGACCAGATCCGCCTCGGCCACCGCTTCACCGGCCGTGTCGGCGATGACATCCGCCAGCGCGATTTCACGGGCGCGGGCGCGCACGGCAGGATCAGCGTCGAAGCCCGTTGTCAGCACACCGGGCAAATGCGCGCGCACAGCGCGGGAAACCGAGCCGCCAAGCAGGCCAAGCCCGATGATCGCGATGCGCGCGAAAGGCGCCGGCCCGCTCACTGGAACGCTCGCTGGCCCGGTAACTGGAACGCTCATCGGGCA
This sequence comes from Sphingomonadaceae bacterium, assembly GCA_947375105.1. GTDB lineage: Bacteria > Pseudomonadota > Alphaproteobacteria > Sphingomonadales > Sphingomonadaceae > Novosphingobium. The sequence goes on along the minus strand of CANCET010000001.1, from coordinate 14,674 downwards.
CCCTCGGCAAGGCCGCGCAGCACGGCTGCAACGCGGTCCATTTCGGCGGCGGTGCCGATCGTGATGCGCAGGCAGCGGGGCAGCCCCTGCCCCGGCAGCCAGCGGGTGATGAAGCCGTGATCCATCAGGCCCTTGTAGGCCGCTTCCGCCGTCAGCGCGCCGGAGAACTCGATCAGCACGAAGTTCGCCTCGCTCGGCAGCGGGCGCAGGCCGTGATTGCCGAGCGCCTCGAGCGCGGCGACGAAGCGCGCGCGCTCGGTGCGGTTATGGATGCGCGAAGCCTCGACAAAAGCCTGGTCGCCCAGCGCGGCAAGCGCCGCGGCCTGCGCGGTCAGCGTCACGTTGAACGGGCCCCGGATGCGGTTGAGCATATCGACGAGATGCGGTGCGCCCGTCGCCCAACCGACGCGTTCACCCGCAAGGCCGTAGATCTTCGAAAAGGTGCGGGTGACGAGCACGTTCTCCGCCGTGGCGGCCAGCGCGAGAGCGCCGTCTTCCGCAGCGGTGTCGAGATATTCGGCATAGGCCTGATCGACGACGAGCAGCACGTCCGCCGGAAGCGCGGCGTGGAGCCGGGCGAGTTCGGCACGCGGCAGATAGCTGCCGGTGGGATTGTTCGGATTGGCCAGAAACACCACACGCGTGCGCGGCGTCACGCAGCCAAGCAGCACATCGACATCGGCGGCATAGTCGCGGTCCGGCGCCTCGACCGGCTCGGCCCCGCAGCGGCGGGCCGCGATCTCGTAGACCGCGAAACCGTAGCGCTGGTAAAGCACCTCGTCGCCCGGGCCGGCAAAGGCCTGCGCCGCAAGATGAAGCAATTCGTCCGAGCCGGTACCCATGACGATCCGCGCGGGATCGATGCCGTGAAGCGCACCGAGCGCGCCGCGCAGCGCATGGCTTTCTGGATCGGGATAGCGCGCCGGATCGCCCGCGCCCTGGCCATCGCCAAGGCGAGCCGCGCGCGCTTGCGCACTGGTGCCGAGCGGATTCTCGTTGGCCGAGAGCTTGATCAGCACCTGCCCATCCGCGCCGGTGGACTTGCCGGGCACATAGGGATGGATCGCCGCGATCCACGGCTTGGGCACGGGACGAACGAGGCCGCGCTGGCCAGCGGCTGTTTCGGAGGGCGTTTCAGGCATAACGACCGGGCCTTAGCGGGCTTGCCTCGCCATGGAAACCGTCTCGCGCGGGCAGCTGTGCCTCAGCCGGTTTCAGCCCGCAGGACCGCGCCCTTCCAGTCGCTCGCCATGGCGAACGCGGGCATCGATGCCTTGCCGTCCTCGCCCCCGCCGATGAGGTGCGGGCCGATCGGCTGGACACCGTCGCCCTTGGGGCTCTGCGGCAGGCCAGCGGCAGCCAGTTGATACGGCGAAGCACGATGGCGGGTGCACAGGCCCCCGTTGCCATCGGGCACCAGCGCCTGTTCGAATTCGAGGCCCTGCTGGCGCTTGCGTGAACGGCGCACGCGGGCAACGGCAAGCTGCCCCTCGCCCAGATCGATCACGAATTCCGAGCCTACCGGCACGTCGACAAGGCCTTCGATCAGTGCGCCAGAGACCGACAGATTGCGCAGCACGACAGGGTAGTAGTGATTATCGTGGATCGCGCCGATGCGGCGGAACATGGCTTGCCGATCATGCCGCTGGAACGCGGGGCCGGACGGTTCGATGATCCAGTTACCCTCGTTGAGCTTCTGCACGAACTCATCGTTGGGGATCGGCTTGCTGTAGATGTAGCCCTGTACGAGCGTGACGTTGAGGCTCTTCATCAGGTCAAACTGGTCGAAGCTTTCGACGCCTTCGGCCGTGGTGTCCATCTCCAGCGCCTGTGCAAGCGCCACGATGGCGGCGATGATCGCGCGGTTGCGCGATCCTTCTTCGGTAGCCCCGCGCACGAACGACTGATCGATCTTGATCTTGTCGAACGGCGCAGTCTTCAGATAGCCGAGCGAGGAATAGCCGGTGCCGAAATCATCGAGCGCAAGCCGAACGCCGAGGCCTTTCAGGGCCTTGAACCGGTCGTTGGTGGCGCCGCCTTCCTGCAGGAACACGCTTTCGGTGATTTCCAGTTCGAGCAGTTCGGGATCTAGCCCCGAATTGGCGAGCGCGCTGGCGACAAGCGCCGGGAAGCCATCATCCGCGAATTGCACCGGGGAAACATTGACTGCGACGCGCAGGCCGCCGGGCCAGGCCACGGCTTCCGCGCAGGCGCGGCGCAGCACCCATTCGCCGATGCCCTTGATGAGGTTCGATTCCTCGGCAATCGGGATGAACCGGGCCGGGCTGACCTGGCCATGTTCAGGATGATTCCAGCGCACCAGCGCCTCGACACCGACGACATGGTTGTCCACCGCACGCACCACCGGCTGGTAGTGAATCTCCAGTTCGTCCCTTTGCAACGCATCGTGGAGGTCTTCCTCGAGAAGGCGGCGATCTGCCGCAGCCTTGAGCAAGTCGGCACTGAAGAAGCGAAAGCGTCCGCGTCCACCACCCTTGGCGGCGTAGAGCGCAAGATCGGCGTTGCGCACGAGGCTGTCGCTGTCATCGCCATCAAACGGCGACACCGCGACGCCCACCGATGCGCCGATGAGGCACCGACTGCCATCGATGGTGTAGGGCTGCGAAATGCTGGTGATGATGCTGGTGGCGATATCGCCCAGCACGCCGCGGTCTTCGATCCCCGGCATAATGACCTGGAATTCGTCGCCGCCAAGACGGCTGACCTTTTCCTTGTCACCCACGACGCGGACCAGGCGCGCGGCCACCTGCTTGAGCAAGGCATCGCCGGCTGCGTGGCCCAGCGTATCGTTGACTTGCTTGAAGCGATCGAGGTCGATCAGCATGATCGCGCAAGGGCTGCGCTGCTGCGAGCTGAGCGTCAGCGTGCGTTCGAGCAACTGCGACATTCGGCGACGGTTGAGCAAGCCGGTGAGCGCATCGTGCATCGCCATGTGCGAGCTTTCCTCGGCCGAGCGCCGCTCACCTGTGATATCCTCGCAATGACCGCGAAACCCGGCGAACTCACCTCGCAGCGTGAATGGCTCGCCGGAGATGGCCCACCACAGCGTCTCGCCATCGGCGCGTTCGCTGCGCACGGTGATTTTCTCGAACCGGCCTTTGCGCGCAAATGCGAAGGGCAGGGTGCGTTCGCCTTCGCTTTCGTTGCCAGCTTTGAGGAAGAGTTCGAGGAAGCTTTGGCCCACCGCTGTGCCTTCTTCCACCAGTAGCGCATCGGCGCGGGGTGAAAGGTACGTGACGTTGCCGTCGGTATCAGTCGACCAGAAGAAGCCGAGGCCAAGATCTTCGTAGGTATGGCAGAGAGCGGCCGCTTCGCTTTCGGACGTGCGGGGTGGCGGAGCAGCAACCGCCCCCTTGCCAAACACCTCGCGTGCTTTGCGCAGCACCACCTTGTCATCCCCTTCAGCACAACGGCCAGTTCGAACTAAGTATCTAGCGCAAGCGCATTGTAAGAAGGTTAACGAAACCAACCCGCTGATCTGGACGGAAAACCTGCCTGCAGGCCACAAAAAAGGGCCGGAAGCACATGTGCGCTTCCGGCCTTAAGTCTGTTCGCAGGAGGAACATTGTCTGGCGGGGCCCTGAGGACCAAGAGGGAGAGGATCTCGCCCTCCGGCCCCGCCAAGCTGGTCAATCAGTAGTTATAAGCACGCTCACCGTGGTCAGCGATGTCGAGGCCTTCGCGCTCGCCTTCTTCGCTGATCCGCATGCCCATGGTCTTGTCGAGGATGAACCAGATCACCGCAGTGCCAATGCCCGACCAGGCGAGCGTGATAAGCACCGCCTCGATCTGGATCATGAGCTGTGCCGCGATGTCGTAAGTGGGTGCGGCGACGGCGGGGAACTTGGTGTAATCGATGATGCCCTGGCCGCCGAGCGCCGGCGAGGCGACGATACCGGTGGCGAGCGCGCCGGTGATGCCACCCACGCAGTGCACGCCGAAGACATCGAGCGTGTCATCGTACTTGAACTTGTTCTTCACCGTGCTGACGAAGAAGAAGCACAGCGGCGAGACGACAAGTCCGAGAACGATCGAGGTCATCGGCGCGCCATAACCCGATGCCGGGGTGATAGCGACGAGACCAGCAACCGCGCCCGAGGCGGCACCCAGCATCGAAGGCTTGCCGTGCACGACCTGCTCGACGACCGCCCAGCTGACGGCAGCAGCGCAAGTGGCGAGCATGGTATTGACGAAGGCAACCGCAGTGACGCCGTTCGACTCGAGGTTCGAACCCGCATTGAAGCCGAACCAGCCCACCCACAGCAGCGAGGCGCCGATCATGGTCATGGTCAGCGAGTGCGGCGGGGTGGCTTCCTTGCCATAGCCCAGACGCTTGCCGAGCATGATGCAGCCCACGAGACCGGCGATGCCCGCGTTGATGTGGACGACGGTGCCGCCCGCGAAATCAAGCGCGCCCTTGCCCCACAGGAAGCCGAAGTCGGTCGGCGCGTCGACGAGGAAGTCAGGTCCGGCCCAGTACCAGACCATGTGCGCGATCGGGTAGTAGACGAAGGTCGACCATGCCACCACGAACACCATCAGCGGGGTGAACTTGATGCGCTCCGCGAACGAGCCGATGAACAGCGCCGGCGTGATCATGGCGAAGGTCATCTGGAACACGAAGTAGCTGAGTTCGGGAATGTAGACGTTGTTGGAGAACGTCGCCGAGTAGGTGCCGCTGGTCACGCCGGCCATCAGCGCCTTGCCGAAGCCGCCGATGAAGGGCGAGCCGCCAGTGAAGGCGAGCGAGTAACCGTAGGTTGCCCAGAGCAGGCCCGCGATCGAAACGATCATGAACACCTGCATAAGGACGGAAAGCATGTTCTTGGTGCGGACGAGGCCGCCGTAGAACAGCGCGAGGCCAGGGATGCTCATCATCAGGACGAGCACCGAGGATGTGAGCATCCAGGTGGTGTCACCCTTGTTCACCATGGTGGCCTGCGCCGCCACATCGGGCGCCTTGACCATCGCCGCCTGGGCGAAGGCGGTGGAAGCGGCGCCGAGCGTCAAGCCCGCACCTGCAACCCCGCCGATCATCTTACGGATCATCGAAGTTCCCCTCATATCAGAAGTGGCGGTCCCCACCGCGCTCAGCATCCCGGCGCTCATAGCGCGGTATCCCCGGTTTCGCCGGTGCGAATGCGCGTGGCCGAAGCAAGATCGAGAACGAAGATCTTGCCGTCGCCGATCGCCTCGGTGCTGGCAGTCTGCTGGATCACCTCGATGATGCGCGGCGTCAGATCGTCGCTGGCAGCGATTTCGATCTTCACCTTGGGCAGCATGTTGGTTGTGTATTCGGCGCCGCGGTAGATCTCGGTCTGGCCCTTCTGTCGGCCGAAACCCTTCACTTCCGACACCGTCATCCCGGCAACGCCCAGGCCGGAGAGTGCTTCACGCACTTCGTCGAGCTTGAACGGCTTGATGATGGCGATGATGAATTTCATTCATGCCCCCTTTGCGGCCTTCTCACCGGACGACCTGCCGGCAAGATATGCCTCGCAAACAGCGTGCCAAATGCGCGGGACACTGGATTCAGGGGGAATCTCTTCGCGGATGCACCAAAACTAGCGATCCGGACCGCTCGAATCTTGGGCAGACTCAGATGCCTGCCCAAATATTAGGCAGGCCAGCACGCGCCGGCCTGCCCGCTAATGCGTCAGAGAAAGTCGCGCAGCACCGCGACGAAGCGCTCGAACTGGTCGTGATGGAGCCAGTGGCCCGCGTTTTCGAACTCGATCACAGTGCCGTCGCGGAAGTGCTTGATGCGCCCGTCACGCTCCGGATTGCCGGCCCATGAATCCGCGCCGTTGAGCAGCAATGTCGGGCAGGTGATCGCTTCCCACAGCTCGTGCTTGCGTTCGGTCGATATGTCGTAGGGGTGATCGATGTGGACGTAGGGATCGAACTTCCAGGTGAAGGTCCCGTCCTCGTTGCGGTTGATCCCGTGGATCGTCAGATGGCGGGCCTGCACGTCGGTGAGGTACGTGTTTTCCGCCTTCATGCGCGCATAGGCGTCTTCCAGCGTGGCATAGCGGCGCGGCAGGCGGCCTGCAGCCTTTCGCTTTTCCGCGATGTAATCGCGCACGCGCCGGGCAAACGGCACATCCTTCATGCGCAGTTCCCAATCCGGCGTCGGGAAGATGCCCTCGATCGCGACGAGTTTGGCGACATCTTCCGGAAAAAGCCCGGCATAGCGCAGCGCGACGTTGGCGCCCCATGAATGCGAGACGATTGTGACCGGGGCGAGCCCGAGCTGGTGCACCAGCTGCGCGACGTCATAGACCATGTCCATCGTCCGGTAGTTGCCGTCCGACGCCCAGTCGCTATCGCCATGGCCGCGGTGATCGAGCGCGATCACGTGCCAGTCGTCGCGCAGGGCTTCGGCCGTCCAGTCCCAGCTGCGGCAGTGGTCGCGGCCGCCGTGGATCAGCAGCAGCGGCGGCTTCTCCGCATTGCCCCAATCGACGTAGTGGAGCCGAAGGCGCTGCGAGATGAAGGTGTTCGAGGTGGGGCCAAGCAGTGTCATCCGCCGTCTGTGCCGCAGGTGCGAACAGGCCGCAAGTGCGGTTTTGTGAGTAGGCTAGAGCGTTTTCGAAGCAGGTGGAATGACCTGCTGACTCGGAAAACGCGGCAAAACAAAAATCTAGAGCAATCGATCCGATGCAATCGGGTCGGACTATGCTCTAGGCGCGCTGCCGCCACGAAACGCGGGGAACGAAACCGATGACTGCCCCGGCACGCGCCGAAGAAAGCAGGGCTTCCTCGCCCGAGAGACCCTCGGCGAGGGGGACACCGGGGAAGTGCTCCGCCATCAATTCGCGCGAGGGGCGGCCGATGAGATTGTCCGCTGCGGCAATGATCATCGCCTCGTGGCCCGTCGTGCCGGCCTCCAGCGCACAGCGGCACCCCTCCGCGGCATCCTCGGCGTCGATGTAGCTCCACAGGTTCCATTTGCGGCTGGCAGGATCGGCCTGGATCTGGGGGAGCGCGGCATAATCTTCGGCCACGTAGACGTTGGAAAAGCGCAGCGAGATGATCGCCAAGCCGGAATGCCAGCGCGCAAACTCGTCCGCCATGGTCTCACCCAGCCGCTTGCCAAGCGCATAGGACCAGTTGGGGAGCAGCGGGTGCGTCTCGTCAACGGGGGCGAACAAAGGAGGCTCGGCAAAGGGCAGCCCGAGGATCGTCTCGCTCGATGCCCAGACCACGCGCCCGATGCCGAGGCGCGCGGCGGCGGAGAACACGTTGTAGGTGCCCATCACGTTGATGCGAAAGGCGGCTTCGTCGGTGGTCGCGCCGGGCTTGGGGATGCCGGCGAGGTGGAGCACGGCATCGAAGCGCCGGGCGGCGGTATCGACGCCGGAAAGCGCGCCCATCACGGCGCCGAAGTCTGCGCAATCGAGCCGGACCGTATCGTCGCCGTAGACCGAGCTGACGATATCGAAGCCGGTGACCCGGTGGCCCGCCGCGCGGAGTGCCGCGACTGCCACCTTGCCGAGTTTGCCGCTACTGCCCGTGACCGCAATGCGCATGGCTGTCGTTACCGTTCCTTGGTGGCGCTGAAGGTCAGCTCCGGATTGCGTTCCTGCTGATAGCCGACATCCCATGCCGACCGCGCCATGAACACCGGATCGCCGTCACGGTCCTTCGCAAGGTTCGACATGTTGAAATCGGCAAAGCCCTTGAGCGCGGCAGCGCTGCCCTTGAGCCAGCGCGCGGTATCGAACGGCGAAGGCTCGAGCACGGCCTCCACCTTGTATTCCGCCTCCAGCCGCGAAATCAGCACATCAAGCTGGAGCTGGCCAACCACACCGACGATCGATTGCGCGCCGATCTCGGGATAGAACACCTGGATCACGCCTTCCTCGGACAAGTCATCAAGCGCTTTCCTGAGCTGCTTGGTCTTGGTCGGATCCTTGAGCTGGACGCGGCGCAGGATTTCCGGCGCGAAATTGGGCAAGCCGGTGAAGCGGACGATGTTCTTTTCCGAAAGCGTATCGCCCACGCGCAGCGTGCCGTGGTTGGGAATGCCAATGATGTCGCCAGCCTCGGCAGTATCGGCAATCTCCCGGTCCTGCGCGAAGAACAGGATCGGCGAATGGACCGCAATGGGCTTGCCGAGGCCGGAAGGCGTAAGCTTCATGCCGCGCTTGAACGTGCCCGAGACCATGCGCATGAACGCGATCCGGTCGCGGTGCATCGGGTCCATGTTGGCCTGCACCTTGAACACGAAGCCGGTGACTTCGGGAAAGTCGGTTTCGATGGTGCCATTGTCGCTGGGCTGCGGACGCGGCGGCGGGGCGTGGCGGGCGATGGCGTCGATCATTTCCGCAACGCCGAAGTTCTTGAGCGCGGAGCCGAAGTAGACCGGTGTCAGGTCGCCGTTGCGATAAGCGGTCAGGTCGAACTCGGGATAGCCGATCTGCGCGAGCTCGATTTCCTCGGCGATATCCGCCGGGATCGCACCTTCGGTCACAGGATCGCGCCTGCCGAGAAATTCGCGGCTGTCGCCTTCGGGCCGGGCAATCGTGTTCGTGGCAAAGTCGAGCACACCTTCGAAAATCCCGCCCATCCCAATGGGCCACGACATGGGGCAGACATCGAGGGCGAGCGCGTCGGCCACTTCGTCGAGCGTTTCGAACACGGGGCGGCCTTCGCGGTCCACCTTGTTGACGAAGGTGATGATCGGCACCGAGCGCAGGCGGCACACCTCGAACAGCTTGCGCGTCTGCGGCTCGATGCCCTTGGCCGCGTCGATCACCATGATCGCGGAATCGACCGCTGTCAGCGTGCGGTAGGTGTCTTCGGAGAAGTCTTCGTGGCCCGGGGTATCGAGCAGGTTGAAGACGACGCCGTCTTTCTGGAAGGTCATCACCGAGGAGGTGACCGAGATGCCGCGCTGCTGCTCGATCTTCATCCAGTCGGACCGCGCACGCCGCGCCTGCCCGCGCGCCTTGACCTCACCGGCGAGATGGATCGCGCCGCCTTGCAGCAGCAGCTTCTCGGTCAGCGTGGTCTTGCCCGCGTCCGGGTGCGAGATGATGGCGAAGGTGCGGCGATTGGAACTCATGCGCAGCGCCACTATACGGGGCGGACCGCAACGTCCATGCGGAAGCTCCGGCTGCCACCTGCCGGAAGCACCACAATGCCCGGTTTGTCTCGAAAATCGCCGGTGTAGCCGAGCGGATCGGAATGGCCCTGCCACGGCTCGATGCAGATGTAGCGCGCGCCGGGCACTTGCCAAAGGCCCAGCATCGGCGTGTCCGGGAAGGCCAAGTCAAGCCACGCGCCGCCTTCTGCGCCATAAGACAGCCTGCGGCTGTGGAGTTCGGTCCAGATCAGCGCGTCGGCACGGAACAGCTCGGGATCGAGCGCCAGTTCGCGTGACCTGACCGGGGTTTGCAGGCCGTCCGGTCGCATCAGACCGCTGTTCTTTTCGAGCTGGCGAATCGGTTGCGGTTCATCGTGCTCGAACACCACGCGATGCGCAGACTTCTCCGCCCCGCCCGGCAGCGGCCATGCGAAGGCGGGGTGGAAGCCGAAGCTGAATGGCAGCGCGGCATCGCCGGTGTTGCGCACCGTCGCTACCATCGACAGCGTCATGCCGGTGATCGCGAAAGCCATGTCGAGCGCGAAAGCGAAGGGATAGCTGGCGCGCGCTTCCGCACTGTCCTCAAGCCGGAACACCGCGCGATCGGAAGCCTGATCGACAAGTGCGAAGCCGCTGCGGCGGGCAAAGCCGTGCTTGGGCATGGCATAGGCCTGCCCGTCCAGCCGCAGCGTATCCTCGGCCAGCGCGCCGACGATGGGGAACAGAACCGGCGCGCGGCCCGACCAGAAGGCGGGATCGGCATCGGTCATGTATTCCCGGCCCGCGGTGTCGGTCAGCGAGGACAGCTCGGCGCCGAAGGGGTTGATCCGGGCGGTGAGGCCTTCACTGGCAATGGCGACGAGATCGGTCATCGGCAGCCCGGCAATTCAGGCGCGCAGCACGCCGCCGAGCTTTGCCCCGGCTGCCACGATCTTGTCGGTGATCGCCTTGAGCGCAGCTTCGTCGTAGCTCTTCTCGGCAGGCTGAAGCGTGACTTCGACGGCCAGCGATTTCTGCCCTTCTGGCACCCCCTGCCCGCGGAAATCATCGAATACCCGGGCCGCGACAACGTTGGCCTTGTCCGCACCGCGCACCGCGCGCAGCAGATCACTGGCAGGGAGCGCGGCAGGTACGAGAAACGCGTAATCGCGCGTCACGGCCTGGAGCGCAGGCGGTGCGAAATGCGGGCGGGCAAAACCGCCGGGGCCCTTGCGCGCGGGGATGCGTTCGAGGAACAACTCGACGACCGAAACCGCGCCCGCCAGATCGAAGGCCTTGGCAGTGGCCGGATGGAGCAGGCCGAAGCGGGCGAGCACCGTCTTGGGGCCAAGCCGCAGCGTGGCGGACTGGCCGGGATGGAACTGGGCACCGGCCTCGCCCATCACCTGAAGGTTCTCGACCGGCGCACCGGCTTCGGCGAGGAGCGCCAGCGCCTCAGCCTTGGCATCGAAGGCATCGAACGCCTTGGCCTTGCCGCCATTGGCTCTGGCGTCCCAGCCGCGCGGTGCGACTTCGCCCGCGAGCACGACGGCGAGGCTCGGCTGCTCGGCACTGGCGCCGCCCTCACCGCGCAGATAGCGGCGGCCGATCTCGAACAGGCGGACGGACGTCGCGCCGCGATCAAGATTGCGCCGCGTGGCGGCAAGCAGGCCCGGCAGCAGCGAAGGGCGCATGGTCTTTAGGTCTTCGGAAATCGGATTGGCGAGCGTCCAGAGGTCGCCATCTGCAAAATGCTCGGCCTCGCTCGTCGGCAGGAACGACCACGTGATCGCCTCGTTCAACCCGCGCGCGGCCGCGGCGCGGCGGATGCGGCGTTCCTGCATCTGCGCAGACGTAGCGGTGGGCTTGGCCACGCCGTCCGCACGCGGCAGCGGGGTGGAGGGCACGGCATCGAGGCCGTGAACGCGGATGACTTCCTCGACCACGTCGGGTGCGCCATCGACATCGGGTCGCCAGGTGGGAACGGTGACAGTCCAGTCGGCCGAAACTTCGAAGCCAAGTGCGGCGAGGATGCGCTTCTGCTCGCCATTGGCGACATCGATCCCGCCGAGATTGCCCGCGAGCGCCGGATCATAGGCGAAGCTCTTGCGCGCAAGCGGGGGCTGGCCGGCGCGAATGACCTCGCTCGGCTCGCCGCCACAGATCTCGAGAATCAGGCTGGTGAGCAGGTCCATGCCGGTATCGAGGAAGGCGGGATCGACGCCGCGCTCGAAGCGGCCACGCGCGTCGGACGTCAGCGCAAGCGCCTGTCCGGTGCGGGCGATATGGGCAGGGTTGAAGTAGGCGACTTCGAGGAGAACGTCAGTCGTGCTTTCCGAGCAGCCCGAATGCTCGCCGCCCATGATGCCGGCGATATCGTGAACACCGCTGTCGTCGGCAATAACCGTCATCCACGGCTGGAGCGCATATTCGCGTCCGTTGAGCGCGAGGCAGGTTTCGCCTTCGCGGGCCCGGCGGGCCACGACCGCGCCGTCCAGCTTGGCCAGATCATAGGCATGGGCCGGGCGGCCATAGCCGAGCATCACGTAGTTGGTGATGTCCACCAGCGCGGAGATCGGGCGCTGGCCCGCGCCCTTGAGGCGGTCCTGCAGCCACAGCGGGCTGGGACCGTTCTTCACGCCGCGGATGACGCGGCCGTAGAACGCGGGACAGCCTTCGGGATCATCGGTGCGCACTTCGACCGGGCACGGGTAACTGCCGGCGACAGATGCCGTGTCGATCGGCTTCAGCACGCCGAGGCCGGCAGCGGCGAGATCGCGCGCGATGCCGTGGACGCCCATGCAATCGGGGCGGTTGGGCGTGATCGCCACGTCGAACACTGGATCGGAACCGAGGTAATCGGCAAAGCTGGCGCCCAGTGGCGCATCGGCGGGCAGCTCGATGATGCCGTCATGCTCCTCGCCGAGGCCAAGCTCACGCGTCGAGCACATCATGCCGTTCGATTCGACACCGCGAATGGCGGACTTCCTGAGTTCCATGCCATTGGCTGGAACCACCGCGCCGGGCACGCCGAGCACGCCAACAAGGCCTGCGCGGGCATTGGGCGCGCCGCAGACAACCTGCAACGGATTGCCATCACCCAGATCGACCGAGAGGACCTGCAGCTTGTCTGCCTGCGGGTGCTTTTCCGCAGTCAGCACACGGGCGACGCGGAACTGCGTGAGCGCTGCAGAAGCATCCTCGACGCCTTCGATCTCGAGGCCGAGCGAGGTGAGCTTCTCGGCGATCTGCCGCGCATCGGCCTTGGTATCGAGCAGGCCCTGCAACCAGGAGAGTGCGAACTTCATGCCCGTGCTCCCACGCCAGCGGAAAGGGTGGGCACATCCAGCGCGCCGAACCCGTAGTGGCCAAGCCAGCGCACGTCGCCGTCGAAGAAGGCGCGCAGATCGTCCATGCCGTATTTCAGCATGGCTAGGCGGTCCACGCCGGTGCCGAAGGCGAAGCCTTGCCATTCATCGGGATCGAGCCCGCCGAATTCGATGACCTTGCGGTTGACCATGCCGGACCCCAGCACTTCCATCCAGCCGCCGCCCGGCACATCGCCGCCGCCGCCGACCACGCGTTTGCCGTTCACGAGGGTGTAGCCGACATCGACTTCGACCGAAGGCTCGGTGAAGGGGAAGTAGCTGGGGCGCAAGCGCAGGACGATGTCATCGCGCTCGAAAAAGGCCTTGAGGAAGGTTTCCAGCGTCCACTTGAGGTGGCCGAGGTGGATGCCCTTGTCGATGACAAGGCCTTCGATCTGATGGAACATGGGCGTGTGCGTGGCATCGCTGTCCGACCGGTAGACGCGGCCCGGCGCGATGACGCGCAAGGGGGCGCCCTGGCTCAGCATCGCGCGGATCTGCACCGGCGAGGTGTGCGTGCGCAGCAGCATCGAGCGGCCTTCCGCATCCTTGTCCGGGAAGTAGAACGTATCGTGCATCGCGCGCGCCGGATGCGTTTCGGGCATGTTGAGCGCGGTGAAGTTGTGCCAGTCGTCCTCGATCTCAGGACCAGTGGCGACGGCAAAGCCCATGTCGGCGAAGATCTCGGCGAGTTCGTCCATGACCTGGCTGACCGGATGGACCGACCCGCGCGGTGCAGCGGGCGCAGGGAGCGAAAGGTCGGCGGTTTCGGCGGCAAGCTTCGCCTCCAACGCTGCGCTTTCCAGCGAGGCGCGGCGTTCGCTGAGCGCCGCGGTGACGGCCTCGCGCGCAGCATGGATCCGCGGACCGGTGCTGGTGCGCTCCTCGGGGCTCATCGCACCCAGCGACTTGAGCAGGGCAGAGACCCAGCCCTGCTTGCCGAGCGCGGCGACGCGCAGTGCCTCGACGGCTTCGATCGTATCGGCGCCGGCAATCGCGGCGAGTGTTGGTTCAAGCTGTTCCATCGGCCTCGCCGCTAGCGCCAAATGGCCGGAATTCCAAGTTGCGCGTTCAGGTGCTCGAAGGAACGTGAAGCGCCTGCACCGGCGCACCGGCTGCCGCCATGCGCGCGCGCATCACGCCGGCCAGCACTGGGTGCGGCATCGCGGCGTAAGTGCGGGGGCTCATACCCATGAACCGGTGGAACTCGTGCACGAACTGGGCCTGATCGTGATAGTGCGAATCGATGGCGCCGATCCACGTGAGCGAGGGATCGAGCATGTATTGCGACAGGCTGCGCATGAAGCGCTGCCGGCGCAGTAGCAGGCTGGGTGGAAAGCCGAAATGGCGGCGGCTCACCCGCTCAAGCGTATGAGTCGGCAGGCCCGCGCGTTCGGCCATCGCGGCGACGCTCGCGATCTCGGGATCGACCAGCGCCTCGTGGATGGCGCGGATGCGTGCCTTTTCCGGCACTTTGCGGGCAGCGAGGCGCTCGAAATGCCGGGTGATCCGGCCCAGTTCCGCCATTTCATCAGGCACCGGCCCGAACAGCGATTCGACCAGCGGCATCAGCGGGGCAAAAGCCGGCTCTTGCGCCGGATCGCACAGGCGATCGGCGAAGGCATGCGCAGGGGCAGCGACGAACTTGGCCCAGCCAAGCGGCAGCAGGCCGATGCCCCAGATGCGCGAAGTGCCAACAGTGAAGCGCACCGTGGTGCTGGTCGGCCCGGTGACAATCGCGGCAAGATTGCCAACCGGCGATGCCGAGCGAATCTCTGAGGTGGGCAGAACACCGCTGACAATGCGCAGGTTGGCCCACTCGGGATGGAGATGATCGCTCACGCGGGCATCCGAACCGGTGTCGATCTCGGTGATATAGAACGTAGTGAAATAGGGCCGCATGGCCGCAGGCGGCTGATGGAATCTTACCCTCACGGCACATTCACCACTCACTACTGCGCCCCCGGTTATTCCCTGTTGATAGGGACATAGCGTGTAGCCGAAGTGGCGGGAAGTCACCAAAATGGCAAAAAGGGCACCAGTCTAGTGACTGATGCCCTTTGCAATCTCGGCATTTGCGGCAGCAGTTAGGTCCGAAGCGCACCAAATTGGAACGCCGGGCCGCCTTGCTATCCGATCAGCTGGCGAGCGCCTGCTTGGCCTGCGCGATGATGGCGGTGAACACACCACCTTCGTTCATCGCGAGATCGGCCAT